>NZ_JAQGLC010000059.1 GCF_028293085.1 Sphingomonas bacterium | reverse complement strand
GCTCGGGACGCGCGACCGGCGCGAAGCGGCGCGGTGCGGGCATGTTCGGATCGAGCGCGATGCCGACCGGCTGTGGCGGGGCCGGGGGGGCAACGGGCGCAGGGGCAGGCGCGGGAGCGGCCTCGGCCGCCGCCGGTGCGGCTGCCTCGACGGGCGCAGGCGCGGGTGCGGGCTGATCGGGCGCGGCGGCGGAATCGGGTGCATCGCCGGCGCGGCGATTTTCCTCGGCGCGGCGGCGCTCCTCCTCGGCTGCCTCGAGGCGGTCACGCTCCTCGCGGCGGCGGGTTTCCTCGAGCGCGTTCATGCGCGATTCGTCAGCCTCGCGGAGCAGCTTGGTCTGCAACTCCTGGCGCGACAGCAGCGAGTTCGCGGGCGAGACGGGCGCCGGGCGCGGCGGCTCGGGCGCGCGCACCGGAGCGGCGGCGACGGGCTCGGGGGCCTGCACTTCCTCGACCACCTGGGGCTCTGCCTCGCCGGGACGGCGCAGAATACGCCGGCTCTTCACTTCCACGACCACGGTATTCGAGCGGCCATGGCTGAAGCTCTGCTTCACCTTGCCCGTCTCGACCGTGCGCTTCAGCCCAAGCGGCGTGCGCATGCCCAGTTTCGGCTTCTCGTTGTCGATATCGCTCACTCAAATTCCTCGTAGATCATCTTCGGACTCGTCGGGCGTGCCATTGCCCGTCGGCTCGGTTTCAAACGGCGTTGCGCCCTGCGAGGCCGTTTCGCAAGGCGCTGTACTCGGGTCAGGGCCGATAAAATGCAGCCAGCGATGGAGCGCTTCGCCCACCCGCTTCGCCGCATCGGGATCAGTCAGGCCTATATGTACCACATTCTGGCGGCCTAGTGCCACGGCCAATATGGTGCGTGAGATCGGCAGCGCCAACCCCCTGAGACCGCTGCCTTCCTCGTCATTGCCGACGCGCCAGGCCTGGTCGAGCTTGCGGTTGCCGTCCTCGCCCGCGTCCGACGCGTGGACGAGCAGGCGGAGCTTGCCCGATCGTGCGGCGGCCTCGATCCGTTCGGTGCCGATCAGCACGCCGCCGGAGCGGGATTCGAGGCCGAGCCGGTCGAGCGCGGCGCGTTCGAGCGCGGATTGGATGAGGGCGGGCAGGTCGTCGGGGATCAGCACTGGCCCGGTCTTGAAGGCCCGGGCGAGCGCACCCTTGAGCTTGCCCTTGGCGATCGCGGTTTCGAGCTCGGCGCGCGTCACGCCGATCCATGCGCCGCGGCCGGGCGCCTTGGCGCGGACATCGGGCAGGACATGGCCGTCCGGCGACAGCGCGAGCCGCACCAAAGCAGCGCGCGGCGCGCGGTCGCCGAGCAGGATGCAGCGGCGGATGGGGTCGGCGGCGGTCATGCCCGAGGCCCCTCCCTTTTCAGGGGAGAGGTTGAGGAGACGCTCGTACCTGTCTGAAGCCCTAGCGCCTCATACTGAGGGAACCGCATGCGCGTCCTCCCTCTTCGGCGCGTCGCGGTCAGCGATCAGCTGGCCGCCCGCACCGTAATTCGCCGGGTCTACTTCCTCGATCACGATTTGCACCGCGGCCGGGCTCTTGCCGAGACGCGTCACCAGCGAGCGGGTCACGTCGGCGACGATCCCCGCTTTCTGGTCGTGCGTCGCGGTGCCCGCGATCCGGATGCTGACGAAGGGCATGAGCGCTCAGGCTTCCTCGGCCGGAGCGTCGGTCGTGGCTTCGGCGGCAGGAGCTTCCTCGTCCCCATCTTCATCGGCGAACCAGTGCGCGCGGGCGGCCATGATGATCTCGTTGCCCTGCTCGTCGCTCAGGCCATATTCGCCGAGCACGCCGCCCTTGTCCTCGGGGCGCTTGGGGGCGTCCTCGTTGCGGCGGCGCGGTTCCTGGCGCTTTTTCTGGATCAGCTCGTCGGTCGCCAGATCGGCGAGATCGTCGAGCGTCTTGATCCCGGCCCGGCCGAGCGTCACCAGCATCGCCTCGGTGATATAGGGCATCGCGGCGAGATCGTCGGACACGCCCAGCTCGCGGCGGAGCTTGCGATTGGCTTCCTCGCGGCGCTCGAGCGCCTCGGTCGCGCGGCTCTGCAGCTCGGCGGCGAGATCCTCGTCAAAGCCCTCGATCGAGGCGATTTCGTCGGCCTCGACATAAGCGACTTCCTCCAGCGCGCCGAAGCCCTCGGCGACCAGCAGCTGGGCCAGCGTCTCGTCGACGTCGAGCTCGGTCTGGAACATCTCGGTGCGCTCGAGGAATTCCTTCTGGCGCTTCTCCGAGGCATCGGCCTCGGTCAGGATGTCGATCGCCTTGCCGGTCAGCTGGCTGGCGAGGCGGACATTCTGGCCGCGGCGGCCGATCGCGAGCGACAGCTGATCGTCGGGAACGACGACCTCGATGCGGTCCTCTTCCTCGTCGATCACCACGCGCGACACGGATGCCGGCTGCAGCGCGTTGACGACGAAGGTCGCGGTGTCGGGCGACCAGGGGATGATGTCGATCTTCTCGCCCTGCATCTCCTGCACGACGGCCTGGACGCGGCTGCCCTTCATGCCGACGCAGGCGCCGACCGGGTCGATCGACGAATCATGCGAGATGACGCCGATCTTGGCGCGGCTGCCCGGGTCGCGGGCGGCTGCCTTGATCTCGATGATGCCGTCGTAAATCTCGGGCACTTCCTGCGCGAACAGCTTCTTCATGAAATCGGGATGCGCACGGCTGAGGAAGATCTGTGGCCCGCGATTCTCGCGGCGCACGTTCAGGATCAGCGAGCGGATGCGGTCGTTGACGCGCACCACTTCGCGCGGGATCTGTGCGTCGCGCCGGATAACGCCTTCGGCGCGGCCCAGGTCGACCACGACATGGCCGAACTCGACGCGCTTCACCACGCCGGTGATGATCTCGCCCATGCGGTCCTTGAATTCTTCAAATTGGCGCTCGCGCTCGGCATCGCGGACCTTCTGGAAGATCACCTGCTTGGCGGCCTGGGCGGCGATGCGGCCGAACTCGATCGGGGGCAGCGGATCGACGATATAATCGCCGACCACGGCGCCGGGCTGAAGCTTCTGCGCTTCCTTCAGATTCACCTGCTTGAAATAATCGTCGACCGCCTCGACCACCTCGACCACGCGCCACAGGCGAAGGTCGCCGGAGACCGGATCGAGCTTTGCGCGGATATCGTTCTCGGCACCATAGCGGGCACGGGCGGCCCGCTGGATCGCGTCCTCCATCGCCTCGATCACGATGCCCTTGTCGATCATCTTCTCGGTGGCGACCGCATTCGCGATCGCGATCAACTCTGCCTTGTTGGCGGAAACGGCAGTTGCCATCAGTCTAGCCCTTCATTCTGGTTCTGGTCGGCATCCTCGGATGCCTCTTCGTCTTCGAATTCTTCTTCGTCGGCGCCCTCGACGGAAAGCGGCCGGGTCGAGGCGATCAGCGCGTCGGTCAGCAACAGCTTCGCGTCGGCAACCTGATCGAAGCCGATCGTCATCGGCTCATGCTTCTTCACGTCGATCGTGATGCGCTCGCCCTCGACGCCCTGCAAGATGCCGGTCAGCTGTTTGCGGCCATCGACCGGCGCCGTGAGATAGATGCGCGCCTCATGCCCGGCCCAGTCCGAAAAATCGGACAGGCGGGTAAGCGGCCGATCGATTCCCGGCGAGCTGACCTCGAGCCGATAGGCATCGGTGATCGGGTCCTTCTCGTCGAACAGGTCGGAGACGCGGCGCGACAGCGCGGCGCAATCATCGATCGTCAGCTGGCGGGTATCGGGCCGCTCGGCCATCACCTGCAGCGTCAGGTCGTCGCGGCTGCCGAACAGCTTCACGCGCACGAGATCGAATCCCAGGGCCTTGGCCTCGGGCTCGATCATCCGCGTCAGCTGAGCGATATCCGCCATAACTCTCCAAATACTGCCCGCACTACACAGGCCCCGAATACACAGACCCCGAAATACACAGACCTTCGTCGCCGGGACCGTGTGGCCCCGACCTCTTCACCCATAACGATGTAGAGAATGCGAGAGCGATATAGGCGCGTCATGCGGGGCTGGCAAGCGCGTCGGATTCGGTGCAACGTCGGCCCGCTGCGAAGGTGTCGCGGCATGATTTCCGGAGGTTCTATGTCCCGTCCCCTGCTGATTGCGGCGCTTCTCGCCGGTGCCTGCTCCGCGTCGCCCAACGCCGCGTCGAGTGCTCCCGTCCAGGCCGATTCGGCGACCCTGCCTTTCACCGTGACCGAGCAGGGCAAATTCGACACGCCGTTCGCCGTCACCTTCCTGCCCGATAGCCGGATCCTCGTCACCGAGAAGAAGGGCAAGCTGAAGTTGCGCGCGACCGACGGCAGCGTGAGCGATGTCGGCGGTGTGCCGGCAGTGGCCTATGGCGGGCAGGGCGGCCTGCTCGATATCGAGATCGCGCCCGATTTCGCGAAGAGCCATGTCGTCTATCTTTCCTATTCCGAACCGCGCCCGACCGGTTCCAGCCTCGCCCTTGCCCGGGCGACGCTGAAGGAAGGCGCGGCCCCGTCCCTCGAAGGGCTCGAGGTGATCTTCCGCGCCGGCTCCGATGGCGCGGGCGGACAGTTCGGCGGGAACATCGCCTTCTCGCCCGACGGGAAGCTGCTCTATCTTTCCTCGGGCGAGCGCCAGCGCTTCACCCCCGCTCAGGATCCGGACCAGGCGCTCGGCAAGATCCTGCGCCTGACGCTCGACGGCAAGCCGGCACCGGGCAACCCGGACTTCGCCGCAGGAGGCGTGCGCGCCGAGACATGGTCGACCGGTCACCGCAACCCCTATGGCCTCGCCTTCGCCAGGGACGGCCGCTTGTGGGAGATCGAGATGGGGCCGAAGGGCGGCGATGAGGTGAACCTGATCCTCCCGGGCAGGAATTACGGCTGGCCCAAGGCCTCGAACGGCGACAATTATGACGGCACGCCGATCCCCGATCACACGCCCGGCGATGGGTTCGAAGCGCCCAAGGTGTTCTGGAACCCGTCGATCTCGCCCGGCGGTCTGATGATCTATTCGGGCAAGATGTTCCCCGCCTGGCAGGGCTCGGCCTTTATCGCCGCTCTGTCGGGGCAGGCGTTGATCCGCGTCACGCTCGACGGCGACAAGGCGGCCAAGGCCGACCAATGGGGCATGGGCGCGCGCATCCGCGACGTGGCCCAGGCGCCAGACGGCGCGATCTGGCTGCTCGAGGATGGCCGGGGCGGCACCGAGGGCCAGTTGATTCGGCTAACGCCGAAGTGACGCGCCGTTAAGCCCGCAACCGCGCAAGCCGTGCATCGGCCTCGATGACGCCCGGATTCTCCGGCTTGCCGGTCAGCTCCTCGAATAATGCGTCGAGCGCTGCATAGCGGGCGCGGGCCTGGATCCAGAAGATCCAGGCCGTGTCGATGTCGCCGATCGCTTCGGCCTGCACGGCGGCGCTGCGCAGCGCGTTGGCGAGATCGAGCGGCGGGGTATCGGGCGCGGCGCGGTAGAGCGCGAGCATCTCGGTGACGGGCGCGCCCGCTTCCTCCGGCTGACCGACCTCGACCAACATGTCGGCAAGGTGGCGCACGGCATGGGCGATCGCGAGCTGATCCCCGGTATCGCGCAGCAGGGCGACCGCGCGGCGCTGGCGAGTCAGCGCCTCATAATGCTCGCCGGCGTCGCGCAGGCGCTGGGCTTCGCGGGCATAGGCCTGGGCCTGTTCCCGCGCCCCGCTCATGGTCGCGCGATCAGATAATTCATCCGCGCCGCCGCGATTGGCCTGGTCCGATCATCCTGCCACGCGGTTGCCTCGACATTGGCGACCCGGTTGCCGAGCCGCGTGATGGTGCCCTGCGCATGGGTTGGCTTGTCGCGCCCGCCGCGCATGAAATCGACCGTGACGTTGATCGGCTTGATCCGTCCGCCGCCTTCTTCCTCCAGCGCGACTTTCAGGGCGACGATCGCCGCCATCTCGAGCAGCCCGCCGATCGCGCCGCCGTGGAGGAAGCCTGGGCGGCCAAGTACATCGTTGGAGAACGGCATGATCAGGATCGTCGCATCGTCCACGTCCTGGGTCAGGCCGAGCAGATCGGCATAAGGCGGCAGCTTCATGGCAGCGCCTCGAGGAACATATAGGTGCCGGCGACGTGCGCGAGCGGATCGTCCGGATCGCCGTCATGCGCCTGGCCGCGGATGAAGGAGATGGACCGCGTGATGCGGTAGCATTCGCCGCGGCCGATCACCGTCTTGCCCGGCGTCGCGGGGCGGAGATAATCGATGCGCAGATCGAGCGTCGCATGCGGGCGGAAGGTGCCGAGCTTCAGCCACACCGACAGGCTGGTTGCCATGTCCATCATCGCGAGGATCGGGCCGGAGGCGAGCACGCCGCTGTCGGGCTCGCCGACCAGTTCCGGACTATAGGGCAATGCCAGTTCGGCCCAGTCCAGCCCATGCGCTTCGTAGCGCAAGCCGAGGCGTCCGCCATGGCCGCCCACACCGTGCCGGAGAAAGCGCTCGGGATCGAAACGGGGTGCATCGATAATCGTCATCTGCCCCGCCTTTACCGCGGTGCAGCGTATCCGCAAAGTCGCCCGGCACGATCGGTCCATTCCGCGATTGCCGGGCTCCTCTTCGCCGTCTAGCGTCGGTTGCAAAGAACAACGAATGGAGAGGCGGGTGCATCCCAGCATCCACGGCGCCGAGACGCCCGACAAGCCCGCGCTGATCGTCGCGGAGACCGGTGAGACGGTGAGCTTTGCCGAGCTCGATCGGCGATCGAACCGTGCGGCGCAGTTGTTTCGCTCGGCCGGGCTGGCCGTGGGCGACACGATCGCCCTGTTCCTGGAGAATATCCCCGAATTCTACGACGTGACCTGGGGCGCGCAGCGCAGCGGGCTCTTCTATGTCTGCGTCTCGACCAAGCTGACCGCGCCCGAGGTCGACTATATCGTCCGCGACAGCGGGGCGAAGCTGATCGTGGCTTCGGCGGCGCTTGGCGTGGTGGCCGCACCGCTCGCGGTCGGCTTGCAGGATGTCGCGCTCTACACGATCGGCGGGCCGGTGCCGGGCTGGGCGTCCTGGGAGGGAGCGGTGGCGGCAATGCCCGACACCCCGATCGCCGACGAGCGTGCCGGGATCGACATGCTCTATTCCTCGGGCACGACCGGCCGGCCCAAGGGTGTGCGCGTCGCGCTGCCCGAGGATCCGAACATCGCTGCGCCCAATATATTGTCGATGCTCGCGCGTGGCCTGTACGGGCTCGGGCCCGACACGATCTATCTCAGCCCCGCGCCGCTCTATCACGCCGCGCCCTTGCGCTGGTCGATGACGGTGCTGCGCCTCGGCGGCACCGTGGTGATGATGCA
Organism: Sphingomonas bacterium; assembly: GCF_028293085.1. Lineage (GTDB taxonomy): Bacteria > Pseudomonadota > Alphaproteobacteria > Sphingomonadales > Sphingomonadaceae > Sphingomonas. The sequence goes on along the minus strand of NZ_JAQGLC010000059.1, from coordinate 9,849 downwards.
GCATTTCTCGCCCGAAACGGCGCTCGCTGCGATCGAGAAATATCATGTGACGGCGAGCCAATGGGTGCCGACGCATTTCGTGCGCATGCTCAAGCTCGACGAGGCGCCGCGCGCGCGCCACGATCTGTCGACGCTCAAGGTCGCGATCCATGCCGCGGCGCCCTGCCCGATCCCGGTCAAGGAACAGATGATCGCCTGGTGGGGGCCGGTGTTGTTCGAATATTATGCCGGGTCCGAAGGCAATGGCCTGACCACGATCAACTCGGAGCAATGGCTCGCCCACAAGGGGTCGGTCGGCAAGGCTGCCTATGGCACGCTCCACATATGCAGCGAGGCGGGCGAGGAACTCGGGGCAGGCGAGGAAGGCCTGGTCTATTTCGAAGGCGGCGGGCAGTTCGAATATCACAATGATCCGGCCAGGACCGCCGAGGCGCGCAACGCGCAGGGCTGGACGACGCTGGGCGATATCGGGCGGATCGATGCGGAAGGGTATCTCTACCTGACCGACCGCAAGAGCTTCATGATCATCTCGGGTGGGGTGAACATCTATCCGCAGGAGATCGAGAACCGGCTGATCACGCATCCGCGCGTGGCGGACGTCGCGGTGATCGGCGCGCCAGATCCCGAGATGGGCGAACGCGTCGTCGCGGTGGTGCAGCCGGTCGACATGGCCGAGGCCGGGCCGGAGCTCGCGGCCGAGCTGACCGCGTGGTGTCGCGCCGAGCTCTCGGGCGTGAAGACACCGCGCCAGATCGACTTCGCCGAGGAACTGCCGCGCCATGCGACGGGGAAGCTCTACAAGCGTCTGCTGCGCGATCGCTATTGGGGCGTCGGCGGCGGGCGGATCGTGTGAGGATTCGTCGCCCCGGCGGAGGCCGGGGCCGCCGGTTTGGGGTGCGCGGCCGGCATTGTACGATACACCCAAGCGGCCCCGGCCTCCGCCGGGGCGACGGAGCAAATCCATGAACGACCGCGTCTCGATCACCGTCGCCGATCACATTGCCGATGTCCGCCTCACCCGGCCCGAGAAGATGAACGCGATCGATCCGGCGATGTTCGAGGGGATCGTCGCGGCGATCGACCAGCTTGCCGCCATGCACAATGTCCGCGCGGTGGTGCTGTCCGGCGAGGGGCGCGGCTTCTGCGCCGGGCTCGACATGGTCAGCATGGCGGGCGGCGGATCGGGGCTCGATCTCGGCAGCCGGCGCGCCAACGGGGCGAACCTGGTGCAGCAGGTGTCCTGGGGCTGGCGGATGCTGCCGATGCCGGTAATCGCGGCCGTCCACGGCGTCGCGCTGGGCGGCGGTTTCCAGATCATGTCGGGCGCGGACATCCGCATCGCGGCGCCGGGCACGCGCATGGCGATCCGCGAGGTGCATTGGGGGCTGGTGCCCGACATGGGCGGGTTCCCGTTGTGGCGCAGCCTGGTGCGCGACGATGTGCTGCGCGAGCTGACCTTCACCGCGCGTGAATTCGATGCGGAAGAGGCGGCGCGCCACGGCTTCGTCACTCATCTCGCGGACGATCCGCGCGCGGCGGCGATGACGCTGGCGCGAGAGATCGCCTCGCGCAGCCCGCATGCGGTGCGCGGGGCGAAGCGGCTCTGCAACCTCGCGCACGACGCGGATCCGGTGGCGATGTTCGAAGCCGAGACGGTCGAGCAGCTGAAGGTGATCCGCCAGCCCAACCAGGTCGAGGCAGTGATGGCCAATACGGAGAAACGCGCGCCGGTGTTCAGGGACTAGCGGGCGTCATCCGGAATTTCGCCAGCCCGGCGCGGAAATCGTCGGGCAGCGCGGTCGCGCCGCCGGCGCCGCTCATCACGATCACCACGTCGCAGGTCGCGATCGCGGTGCCGCCCTGGAACGCGGTGGACAGGATCTGCCAGCTCCGCGTGCCGATCTCGCCGATCCCGGTCGCGATCTCGACATCGCCGGGGAAATGGCCTTCGGCGAGATAGTTGATCTCCACCCGCGCGACGAGCCAGCGATGGCCCTTCCACCCCGCCAGCCCCATCGCCTGGTTGAACCGCACCCGCCCGCTTTCGAACAAGGCCGCCATCGCGACATTGTTGATATGGCCGAGCACATCGAGATCCTGGAAGCGGGTCTGGATGGTTTCGCTGTGCGGGTAGGTGGCCGGGTTCAGGCGAGAGGGATCGGGTCGGGGCAAAGGCTTATCGCGGCGCCATGCGGATCGCGCCGTCGAGCCGCACATCCTCGCCGTTGAAATAGCTGTTCTCGATCATCGTCAGCGCGAGGTGCGCATATTCCGGCGGATTGCCGAGCCGCTTCGGGAAGGGCACCGAGGCGGCAAGGTTGTCCTTCACCTGCTGCGGTGCGCCCTGCAGCAGGGGGGTGTTGAAGATGCCGGGCAGGATCGTGTTGACGCGAATGCCCTCGCCCATCAGGTCGCGCGCGATCGGCAGGGTCATGCCGACGACGCCGCCCTTCGACGCCGAATAGGCTGCCTGGCCGATCTGCCCGTCCTCGGCGGCGACGCTCGCGGTCATCACGATCGCGCCGCGCTCGCCGTCCTCGCCCGGCGCGAGCGTCAGCATGCCGGCCGCCGATTTCGCCACGCAGCGGAAGGTGCCGACCAGGTTGATCTGGATGAGCCAGTTGAACGCTTCCAGCGGGAAATGCTTGATGCTGCCGTCTTCCTTGGAACGGCTCGCGGTCTTTACCGCATTGCCGGTGCCGGCGCAGCAGACCAGCACGCTTTCCTGCCCATGCGCGGCGCGCGCTTTGGCGAAGCCGGCGTCGACGCTCTCGTCGGAGGTGACGTTCACCTCGCAGAAGATGCCGCCGATATCGGCCGCGACCTTCTCGCCCTTTTCAGCCTGAAGGTCGAAGATCGCGACCTTCACGCCTTTCGCGGCAAGCGCCCGCGCGGTGGCCTCGCCGAGGCCCGAAGAACCGCCGGTAACGACGGCAGCGATGTTGGTGTCGAGTTTCATTGAGGCTCTCCGTCGCCCCGGCGGAGGCCGGGGCCGCTAGGTTTTGGTCCCGCGCTGCGTTTCATCACGCAGCGGCCCCGGCCTCCGCCGGGGCGACGGGGTGGATCAAAGCCGCTCGATGATGGTCACATTGGCGATCCCGCCGCCCTCGCACATCGTCTGCAGGCCGTAGCGCCCGCCGCGCTTCTTCAGCGCATGGACCAGGGTCGCCATCAGCTTGGTTCCGGAAGCCCCTAGCGGATGGCCGAGTGCAATCGCGCCGCCATTGACGTTGAGCTTCGCCGGATCGCCGCCGACATGCTTCAGCCACGCCAGCGGTACCGGCGCGAACGCCTCGTTGACCTCGTACAGATCGATCTGGTCGATGTTCATGCCGGCCCGCTTCAGCGCCCGGTCGGTCGCGAACAAAGGTTCCTCCAGCATGATCACCGGATCGCCGCCGGTCACCGTCAGGTTGCGGATGCGCGCGAGCGGGGTGAGGCCATGCTCCTTCAGCGCCGCCTCGCTCACGATCATCACCGCGCTGGCGCCGTCGCAGATCTGGCTGGCATTGGCGGCCGAGATGCTGCCGCCTTCCTGGAGCAATTTGACCGAGCCGATCGATTCCAAGGTCGCGTCGTAACGGATTCCCTCGTCGCGGCGGTGGCTTTCCGGGCCCTCGGGGGTTTCGATATCGAGCGCGATGATCTCGTCGTCGAACGCGCCGCTCTCGGTCGCGGCGGCGGCGCGGCGATGGCTCTCCAGCGCGAAAGCGTCGAGCTGCTCGCGGTTGAAGCCATGCTTCTTCACGATCATCTCGGCGCCCACGAACTGGCTGAACATGATGCCGGGATATTTCTCTTCCAGCCGCGGGGATTTATAGTTGCCGAGCCCCTCCTTCATGAAGAGGAGCGCGGTCGATCCCATCGGCACGCGCGTCATGCTCTCGACGCCCGCTGCGATCACCACGTCCTGCGTGCCCGACATCACCGCCTGCGCGGCGAACTGGATCGCCTGTTGCGAGGAACCGCACTGCCGGTCGATCGTGACGGCGGGGACGCTGTCGGGCAGGTTCCTGGAGGCGAGCACGGCATTGCGACCGATCTGCGCGGCCTGCTGCCCGCCCTGCATGACGCAGCCCATGATCACGTCGTCGACCGCGGCGCCGTCGATACCGCTGCGCGCGATCACCGCATCGAGCACGCTCGCCGCCATGTCGACCGGATGCCAGCCGGCGAGCTTGCCGCCACGCTTGCCACCAGCGGTGCGCACCGCCTCCACGATATAGGCCTCGGCCATGCTCGACTCTCCATCAGGTTCGCATTTGCAACCTCTCTTGCCCAATCGGGCCATGTCGGCAAGGGTGCGCAGACATACCCGATCGTCGAAATGTGGAGCCGGCAAATGAAGGTGACGGAGGCCGTAGCGGCACGGCGATCGGTGCGCGGCTTTCTCGAGACGCCGGTCGATGCGGATGTTCTGAAGGCGATCGTGACGAAAGCGGCGCGCGCGGCGACCGGCGGCAATCTCCAGCCCTGGCATGTGGATCTGGTGACCGGCGAGTCGCTCGTGGCGCTCAAGGCAGTGATGATGGCGAAGCTGTTGTCGGGCGAGACCGAGGAACACGCTTATGCGATCTATCCGCCGCATCTGGCCGCGCCGTACCGCGATCGGCGCTTTGCGGTGGGCGAGGCGATGTATGCCCAGATCGGCATCCCGCGCGAGGACAAGGCGGCGCGGCGCCTGTGGTTCGCGCGCAATTTCCAGTTCTTCGGGGCGCCTGCCGCCCTTTTCTGCACGGTCGATCGCCAGATGGGTCCGCCGCAATGGGCCGATCTCGGCATGTATCTGCAGAATGTGATGCTGCTCGCGGTCGAGGCGGGGCTGGCGCCCTGCGCGCAGGAATGCTGGGCGGTCTATCCCGAGACGATCACCGGGTTTCTGGAGACGCCGGCGGAGCGGATGCTCTTTTGCGGCATGGCGATCGGCTTTGAGGATGAGAGCGAGCCGGCCAACCGCCTGCGCAGCGCCAGGGCGCCAGAGGGAGAATGGCTGACGGTGCGCCCCTAGTTCTTCCCTCGCGACGCGGGGGAGGAATTTAGAGGACCACCGTCTCCGGCCTGGCTTCTTCCAGCGCGGCGAGGATCATCTGTTCCCACACCGCCGGATCGCCGGCCGCGGCCATGACCTCATCGGGCGCGCGCAAGGTGTGCAGCACCGCGACCGCGTCGTTCAGATGATCTTTCCACGCCCGCTCGACCAGGTCGGCGGCGGATTCAGCATTGCCCGCGGCATTGGCGCTGATGCGTTGCCCCGCAAGCACGCGGGCGATGCGTTCGGCAATCGGGGTGGTGGCGACGTCCATGATGATCTCCTCGGGGTTCGCCGAGTCAAACGATCCGGACGCCGCCGGTATCCTTAGCCTGCCGCAGGCGACCGGCGACCGCCGCCCTGCTGCGGACGGCCGGCGCCGCCGGGGCGGCCATAGCCGCCGGGGCGACCCTGGCCACCGGGACGTCCGTTGCCGGCTGGACGGCCGGCGCCTTCAGGGCGTGCACCCTGCTGCGGGCGGCCGGCGCCTTCGGTGCGCGCACCGGTCGGGCGCGCGGCGTGCGTCGCGCGCGGCGGGGCACGGTGACGGCCCGAATCGTCGCGGCGACGATCGTCGTCGGAACCGGCCGGGCGTGCCGCCTTGATCTTGGCTGCCTCGGCGAGGAAGCCCTCGGGAAGCGGCTTCACGTCTGCCTTCACGCGCGTCAGCTTCTCGATGTCGCGCAGATAGGACCGCTCGTCATCGGCGCAGAAGCTGATCGCCACGCCCGATGCGCCGGCGCGCGCGGTGCGGCCGATGCGGTGGACATATTGCTCGGGCACGTTGGGCAGCTCGAAGTTGAACACATGGCTCACGCCCGACACGTCGATGCCGCGTGCGGCGATGTCGGTCGCGATCAGCACCTTGACCTTGCCGTTCTTGAACTCGCCCAGCGCACGTTCCCGTTGGGGTTGGCTCTTGTTGCCGTGGATCGCGTTGGCGGCGATGCCGGCATGGCCGAGCAGCTTCACCACGCGGTCGGCGCCGTGCTTGGTGCGGGTGAAGACGAGGCAGCGCTCGATCTCCGGGTTGCGCAGATGGATCGTCAGCAGCGCCTGCTTCTCGCCTTGGTTGACGAAAGTGACGTGCTGGTCGACGCGCTCCGCGGTGGTCGCGACGGGCGCGACCTTCACGGTCGCCGGGTCCTTGAGGAACTGGTCGGCCAGCTCGCGGATCGCGTTGGGCATGGTCGCCGAGAAGAACAGGGTCTGGCGCTGCTTGGGCAGCATGCGGACGATCTTGCGCAGCGCGTGAATGAAGCCGAGATCGAGCATCTGGTCGGCCTCGTCGAGGACGAGGATCTCCAGCGTCGCCAGGCTGACGAAACGCTGCTCGATCAGGTCGAGCAGGCGGCCGGGCGTGGCGACGAGGATGTCGACGCCGCGCGCCATGTCGGTGCGGTTCTTGTTGATGCTGGTGCCGCCGAACACGGTCGTCACCGACATCTTGGAGAATTTGCCGTAATCGCGCGCGCTGTCGGCGATCTGGCTGGCCAGCTCGCGGGTCGGCGCCAGGACGAGCATGCGGCAATGCGTCGGCAGCACGTTCTTGGGCGCGTTGACGAGGCGCTGGATCGAGGGGAGGACGAAAGCGGCGGTCTTGCCGGTGCCGGTCTGCGCGATGCCGAGCAGGTCGCGGCCCTCGAGCAGCGTCGGGATCGACTGAAGCTGGATCGGGGTCGGCTTGGTATAGCCCTTGGCTTCGAGCGCGCGGACGAGCGGCTCGGCGAGGCCGAGATGTGCGAAAGTCATGAAAAAAACAGTCCAATATTTGCCGGGCTCGCGAGTCCGGTGGACGCACGAGTGGCGGGGGAAAATGACACCCCGCGTGAAAAGGGAAGCCCGTTAAAAACGACCGAGGCGGAGCTTGGACCCTGGAGTCCGATCACGCTGCATGACGCCTCGATGGGGCTGATATGCATGTTGCGGCGCAAAAAGTCAATGCGGAAGCGAAACCGGTGTCACGCGCACGCCTTTCCGGGCATTGGAATCCGTCAGGGAGATCGCATGATGAATGGCGACGACATCTATGCCCCGGCCTTTGTGAAGGGCGTGTTCGATCGCTGCTCCGATCGCTATATCGGTTTCAGCTATGCCTGCTCCTTCGGCTTCACCGAACGGTGGCGGCGGCAATGCGTGGCGGCGATGCCCGATCCCGGCACCGCGACGCCGACCGGTTATGATCTGATGGCGGGCACGGGCGAAGTCTGGCCGCACCTGCTGGAGCGTTTTCCCGGCATCGGCCGGATCGTCGCGGTCGATATCTCGTCGGGCATGCACCGGCTGGCGATGGCGCGGCTCCACGCCCACCGCGCGCATCGGATCGATTTCGTCGAGGATGACGTGCTGGCCAGCGACCTGAAGGACGAGAGCGCGGATTTCGTCGTTTCCACCTTCGGCCTGAAGACCTTCGATCCAGCCCAGCATGCGCGGCTGGCGGCCCTGATCGCCCGGGTCCTGAAGCCGGGCGGCAGCTTTTCGATGATCGAGGCGTCCGATCCGAAGGGATGGTGGTTGCGGCCGCTCTATCTCTTTCATCTCCGCGTCGTGCTGCCGCTGATCGAGCGCCTGTTCCTGCGCGGCGCGCATGATTTCGCGATGCTCGGCATCTACAGCGCGAAATTCGGCAACGCGGCGGGCATGGCCGATCTGTTGCGCGCCCAAGGCCTGGAGGTCGAGTACAGGCGCTATTTCTTCGGCTGCGCCACCGGCGTGGTCGGGACGAAGCCCCGGCCGGCATGATGCGGGGCGGCTTGATCGAGTTTATAGCCGATTCTCGTGACGCGCTCCCGGATCGCGCCTAGGCTTCCTGCGTGGAGACAGGGGAGCTTATCCGGCCGGCGGCGTTCAAACTCGATATCGCCGCGATCGAGCGGATCGAGGCGGTCCCGACGATACTCGACGTCGTGTGCCGGACGACCGGCATGGGCTTCGCCGCGGTCGCGCGCGTCACCGAGGATCGCTGGATTGCCTGCAGCGTGCGCGACGGCATCGCCTTCGGGCTGAAGCCGGGCGGCGAGCTCAGGATCGAAACCACGATCTGCAGCGAAATCCGCGAGAGCCGCGAACCCGTCGTCATCGACCATGTCGCCGAGCATCCCGATTTCTGCGGCCATCACACCCCGGCGATGTACGGTTTCCAGAGCTATATCTCGATGCCGATCCTGCTGCCTGACGGCAGCTTCTTCGGCACGCTCTGCGCGATCGATCCGAGTCCGGCGCGGGTCAACAATCCCGAGACGATCGGGATGTTCAAGATGTTCGCTGACCTGATCGCCTTTCACCTCGACGCCCAGGCCCGGATCGAGCGGAGCGAGGCGATCCTGCTCGACGAACGCAGGACCGCCGAGCTGCGCGAGCAGTTCATCGCGGTGCTCGGGCATGATCTGCGCAATCCGCTCGCCTCGATCGACGCCGGCACCCATTTGCTGCTGCGCGATCCGCCGCCCGAAAAGGCCGTAGCGGTGATCGGCATGATGCGGAGCAGCGTCGCGCGCATGGCCGCGCTGATCGACGATGTGCTCGATCTCGCGCGCGGGCGTCTCGGCGGTGGCCTGGCGCTGCACCGTGCTCCGGTCGCGCTCGCGCCCGTCCTCATCCAGGTGATCGACGAATTGCGCGCCAGCCATCCCGGCCAACAGGTCGAGGCGGTGATCCGTCTGGATACGGATGTCGATTGCGATGGGCAGCGTATCGCGCAACTGCTGTCGAACCTGCTCGGCAACGCGATGACGCACGGCGCCGCCGATCAGCCGGTCGTCGTCCATGCGGCGACGCGCGGCGACGTTTTCGAGCTGTCGGTCAGCAATGCCGGCGAGGAGATTGCACCCGCGGCGATCGAGCGGCTGTTCCAGCCCTTTGCGCGCGGCGCGATCCGCCCGGACCAGGCGGGGCTCGGGCTCGGTCTCTATATCGCGTCCGAAATCGCCCGGGCGCATGGCGGTTCTCTGAGCGTCGCGTCCTCGCCGATGCAGACGCGTTTCACCTTCCTGATGCCGCTCGGCTGACGGCGCATCCCGCGTCGTGGCCGTTAAACGGAACGCGGCCATGGTTCTCGATTCAACAACCTTTGGCCGCTTCGTACCCGTTTCCCGCGATGGGACGTTCACATAGGTTAGGGAGACCGCCCGTGTGTCACGTGTTGATCATCGAGGACGAAGCGTTGATCGCGCTCGATCTTCAGGAAATGTTGTCGACCGTCGGCGCCACGACCTTCGATTTTGCGGAGACCGAGCGCGAAGCGGTCGATGCGGCGCGGGCGCACAGGCCCGATATCATCATGTCGGATGTGATGCTGCGCGAGGGCACCGGGCCGAAGGCAGTCGCGGCGATCCAGGGCGAGATGGGGCCGTTGCCGGTGATCTTCATTACGGCGACACCCGAATCCTGCACCGCCTGCGATCCGCCCGCGATCGTGCTCGGCAAACCTGTGGTCAATGCGACCGTACGCCACGCCTTCCGCATGCTGGCGCCGTCCTGAGCAACCATTCCCCTCCCTTTACCGGGAGGGGCTGACATTACAGCGATCGCCCGATCAGCTCCTTCATGATCTCGTTCGTCCCGCCATAGATTCGGCTCACCCGTGCCCCGCGCCACGCCCGCGCGATCGGATATTCGTTCATATAGCCCGCCCCGCCATGGAGCTGGAGGCATTTGTCCATCACCTCCCATTGCAGCTCGGTGTGCCAGAGCTTGGCGGCGGCGCCCTCGACGGGAGTTAATTCGCCCGCCAGATGCCGCCTGATCGCCCAGTCGAGATGCGCCCAGCCGACCTGCAGCTTCGATTTGAGATCGGCGAGCACGAAGCGCGTGTTCTGGAA
>NZ_JAQGLC010000312.1 GCF_028293085.1 Sphingomonas bacterium | reverse complement strand
GCTCGATCGCCTTCAGCCGGGCGGCGCCTGAAATCTTGTCACCGATCAGATCGGTTAGATAGAAGGAATCGACCGCGCGCTCGCCATAGGTCGCGACATGCGCCGAGTGAATCGTCACCTTCGACTGGAACAGCCCATGGGCGAGCTGGTGGAGCAGGGCCGGCCGGTCGCGCGCGTTGACCTCGATCACGGTGAAGCGGTTCGAGGCGCGGTTGTCGATCAGGACGTTGGGGGCGATGTCGAACGCCTCGGCGCGGGTGCGGGGGAGGGGCTTGGCCTGGAGCCGGTCGGCGAGCTTGGAGCGGTTGGCGAGCGCATCCTCGATCGCGCCCTTCAAGCGGCCGAGCTGGTTGGCATCGTCGAACGGGCGGCCGACCGGATCCTGGACGAGGAAATTGTCGAGCGCCATGCCGTCGCGCGTGGTGTGGATACGCGCGTCGATGATATTGCCGCCCGCCACGCTGATCGCGCCGGCGATGCGGTAGAACAGGCCGGGATGGTCGGCGGCGTAGACGGTGACGAGCGTGGCGCCCCGCTCTGGATAGACCTGGGCGGCGATGAACAACTGCGACGTGCCGGCTTCCTCGATCACGCGGGCGTTGCGCAGCAACACGTCCTCGGGCTCGGCGACCCAATAGGGTTCGGGCAGGCGCTTCACCAGCGCGGCGAAGCGCTTCTCGTCCCAGCCCAAAGCGGCTTGAAGCGTTTCCTGCTTGGCGGCGATGCGTTCGCTGCGGCCCTTCTGCTTGTGGCCGAGCCGCAGCACCTCCTCTGCTGACTCATAGAGATCGGAGAGCAATTGGCGCTTCCAGCCATTCCACACGCCGGGGCCGACCGCGCGTATATCGACCACGGTAAGAGCAAGCAGCAGGCGCAGGCGCTCCGGGCTCTGCACCATCTCCGCGAAGTCGAGGATGGTCTTGAAGTCGGACAGGTCGCGCTTGAAGGCGTTGGCCGACATCAGCAGATGCCAGCGCACCAGCCAGGCGACCGTCTCGGTCTCGGCGGGATTGAGGCCGAAGCGCGGGCAGAGGCGGTTGGCGACCTCGGCACCCAGCACCGAGTGGTCGCCGCCGCGGCCTTTGGCGATGTCGTGGAGCAGCACGGCGACATAGAGCACGCGGCGCGAGACGATCTGCTTCATGATCGCGGCCGACAAGGGATGATCCTCGTTGAGCTCGCCGCGCTCGATCTTCGAGAGCAGGCCGATGGCGCGGATGGTGTGCTCGTCGACGGTGTAGTGATGGTACATGTCGAACTGCATCTGCGCCACGACCTTGCCGAAATCGGGCACGAAGCGGCCGAACACGCCGGCCTCGTTCATCCACCGCAGCACCGTCTCCGGATCGCGGGGTGAGGTCAGCACATCGAGGAACAGGGCGTTGGCCACCGGATCGCGGCGGATGTCGTCGGCGAGCTTGGCGTCGCGCGCGGCAGCGCGCATCGCCAGCGGGTGGATCTCCATGCCGTGCTTGTCGGCGAGCGCGAACATCTCGATCAGGCGGACGGGCTTCTTCTGCAGGAAGTCGTCCGAGGGCAAAGCGAGCCGGCCGCGATCGATGGTGAAGCCGTTGAGCCGGCCGGGCGCCCGCCTGAGCGTCGGGAAGCCGAAGCGGCGGCCGCGCGCGGCGAACTTCTCGTCGAGATGCGCGAGGAAGACCCCGGTGAGGTCGCCGCCCGTCGTCGCCTGCAGGAAGTAATATTGCATGAAGCGCTCGACGCTCGACTTGCCCGGGCGATCGGCGAAGCGCATCCGCTCGGCGATCTCGCGCTGCAGGTCGAAGGTGAGGCGGTCCTCGGCGCGGCCCGAGAGGCTGTGGAGGTGGCAGCGCACCGCCCAGAGGAAGTTCTCGGCGCGGTGGAACTGGCGGTATTCGGCGCGGCTGAGCAGGTCGACGCCGACCAGCTCGGCGGGCTCGCGGACATTGTACGCGTATTTGCCGATCCAGAAGAGCGTGTGGAGATCGCGCAGTCCGCCCTTGGACTATTTCAAATTGGGCTCGACGACATAGCGGGTGTCGCCCATCTTGCGGTGGCGCACCTCGCGCTCGGCGAGCTTCTCGGCAATGAAGGTGCGCGCGGTGCCGGCCTGGACCTCGGCCTGGAAGCGCGCGGCGGCCTCGTCGTAGAGCGCCATGTCACCCCAGACATAACGCGCCTCGAGCAATGCGGTGCGGATCGTCACGTCGCTCTTCGCCTGACGGACCATCTCGTCGAGCGAGCGGCTGCTATGGCCGACCTTCAGGCCGAGATCCCACAGCGCGTAGAGCATGGTCTCGATCACCTGCTCGGCCCAGCCGGTCTGCTTCCAGGGGGTGAGGAAGCCGATGTCGATATCCGAATAGGGCGCCATCTCGCCGCGGCCATAGCCGCCGACGGCGATCAGCGTGATGCGCTCGGCGGCGGTCGGGTTGCTGCTGCGGTAGAGGCGCGTGACGGTGAAGTCGTAGAGCAGGCGGAGGATCTGGTCGGTCAGGAAGGCCTGGGCGGCGGCCGCCTCCAGCCCGCGCGAGGGATGCTCGATCAGGCGGCGGGCGACCACCTCGCGGCCGGCCTCGAGCGCGGTGCGCAGCATCGCGGTGGCGTCGCGGCGGAGCGCGACCTTGTCGTCGCCCTCGATCGCGGCGAGCGCATCGGCGAGGGCACGGCGATCGATGATGGCGCGGCGATGGGGCAGGGTGTCGAAACGGGAAGGCATGGTGGCTAGGTAGTGACTCCGGTTGCCGCCGTCACGCTTGTTGGTGGGCGAGGTTGCGCTTGGTGCGGGTTTGGCACAGCATCCGTTCTGACAGGCGCGCGGCGGGAAGCGCGTTGCTGCGGGAGGATCGCATGAACCGGAGGCAGTCGCGGGTGATCGATCTGGACGGGGTGCCGCTCGGGATCGGGGCGATCGGGCTGGGGGTGCTGGGACTCGTCTCGCACGACTTCGCCTTCCAGTGGCAGCCGGTGCCGGCGAGCTGGCCGGGGCATGCCGCGCTTGCGATCGTCAGCGCGGTTGTGCTGATCCTGGGCGGGGCGGCCATTCTCACGCGGCGGACCGTGCTGGCGGGGGCCGGGGCGCTGGCTTTCTGGTTCGGGCTCTGGGCGGTCATGCTGCATCTGCCGGTCGTGGTGGGCGCGCCGAGCGTCGCGTCGTTGCTCGGGCTGGCCGAGATCGGGGCGATCGCGATGGGGGCCGCGCAACTGCTCGCGCTGCGCGGAGGCAGGCGGGTGCCGGGATGGGTGCAGCCTGGCTCACGCATCGTGTTCGGGCTTTGCGCGATCGTGTTCGGGGTGAGTCACTTCGTCTATGCCGAGTTCACCGCCGCGATGGTGCCGGGGTGGATCCCCGGGCATCTGTTCTGGGCTTATGCGACCGGGGCCTGTCATGTCGCGGCCGGGGTGGCGATTCTGGCGGGCGTCAGGGTCTGGCTGGCGGGAACGCTGCTGGCGGCGATGGCCGGGGGGTTCGTGCTGTTGCTGCATCTGCCGCGGGTTGTGGCGACGCCCTCGTCCCGGATGGAGTGGACCATGATGTTCGTGGCGCTTTCCATTGCGGGGGCTGCCTGGGTGATGCGGTTGTCGACGAAGCCGGTGCGTGGCGGGTTCGGGCGGTAATTTCCTTCTCCCCTTGTGGGAGAAGGTGGCGCGAAGCGCCGGATGAGGGGGAGCGGGGTTCGAGACATGAGACGTCCCGTGTCCCCCTCACCCTTCCCATCGCTTCGCGATGGGCCCCTTCCCTCTCCCACAGGGGGAGAGGGAGAAGCGCGCGCGGCCATCGTCACTTCTCCTTCGCGAGGGCCTTCAATCGGTAGAGTATCTCCAAGGCTTCCCTTGGCGTCAGCGCATCGACGTCGATCGCTTCGACCTCGGCCTTGAGGGCGTCGGCCTCCTCTTCCACTTCTGCGGCCATGGCCGCGAAGAGGGGGAGGTCGTCCAGGCCTGCCGCCAACCCGCCCGTCTTGGCGCGGCCGGCTTCGAGCTTGGCGAGGACGGCCTTGGCGCGGGCGATGGTGATGGGGGGGAGGCCGGCAAGGCGTGCCACGGCGAGGCCATAGCTGCGGTCGGCGGGGCCTTCGCTGACCTCGTGGAGCAGGACGAGTTCGCCCTTCCATTCGCGGGCGCGGACGTGATGCAAGGTCAGCGCCTCGCAGCGTTCGGCGAGGCGGGTCAGCTCGTGATAATGCGTCGCGAACAGGCAGCGGCAGCGATTGTCCTCATGGATCGCCTCGACCACGGCCCAGGCAATGGCGAGGCCGTCATAGGTGCTGGTGCCGCGGCCGACCTCGTCGAGGATGACGAAGCTCTTTGGCGTGGCCTGGGCGAGGATCGCGGCGGTCTCGACCATCTCGACCATGAAGGTCGAACGGCCGCGCGCGAGATTGTCCGAGGCGCCGACGCGGCTGAACAGGCGGTCGACCAGGCCGAGTGTGGCGGACGTCGCGGGGACGTAGCTGCCGGCCTGGGCGAGCACCGCGATCAGCGCGTTCTGGCGGAGGAAGGTCGATTTGCCACCCATGTTCGGGCCGGTGACGAGCCAGAGGCGCGAATCCTCCGAGAGCTTGCAGTCATTGGCGACGAAGCGCTCGCCGCGAGCGGCCAGCGCATTCTCGACCACGGGGTGGCGGCCGCCCTCGATGTCGAAGCAGCTATGTTCGACCAGAGCGGGGCGGGTCCAGCCGCCCTCCGCGGCGCGCTCGGCGAGGCCGGCGGCGACGTCGAGGCGGGCGAGCGCGTCTGCGGTGGCGGCGATGGGCTCGCGGCGGTCGAGGGCCGCAGCGGTGAGGTCTTCGAGATGCGCGGCTTCGGCGGCGAGGGCGTGGGCGCCGGCCTGGGTGACCTTCATTGCCACGTCGTGCAACGCGGGGGCGTTGAAGCGGACGACGCCGGCGAGGGTCTGGCGGTGGATGAAGCCGCTCTCCGCCTTCATCAACGGATCGGCGGCGCGGGCCGGGACCTCGATATGATAGCCGAGCACGCCATTGTGGCGGATCTTCAGCGCGGTGACGCCGGTCTGGGTGCGGAACTCGGCCTCGAGCGCGGCGATGGCCCGGCGGCCGCCGGCGCCGGCATCGCGCAGATCGTCCAGCGCGGCGTCATAGCCCTCGGCGATATAGCCGCCGGCCGCGGCATCGATCGGGGGCGAGGGGACGAGGGCGCGGGCGAGCAGGTCGATCAGCGCGCCGTGGCCGCGCAATTGCGGCGCGAGCTCCGCGAGGAGGGCGGGGGGCTGATCGATCCGGTCGAGCCGCTCGCCGAGCTTCCAGGCGCCGTCGAGGCCGTCGCGGAGCTGGCCGAGATCGCGCGGGGATCCGCGCCCGGCGGCGAGGCGGCCGAGCGCGCGGCCGACATCGGGGAGGCTGCGGAGCGTGGAGCGGAGCGCCTCGCGCAGGCCGCTGTCATCGTGGAGCAACTGCACGAGATCGAGCCGGGCCTCGATGCGGGCGCGATCGACGAGCGGCGCGCCCACGTCCGCGGCGAGCGCGCGGGCGCCGGCGCCGGTGACGGTGCGGTCGACCGCGTCGAGCAGGCTGCCCTTGCGCTGCCCGGTGGCGGTGGCGGTGAGCTCCAGGCTGTCGCGGGTGGCGCCGTCGATCGCCATCTGCTGCGCGGCCTGGAGCAGGCGCGGCGGGCGGAGGAAGGGCAAGGCGCCCCGGGCGGTGTGATCGAGATAGGCGACGAGGCCGCCCGCCGCGGCGAGGCCGGCGCGGCTGAACTGGCCGAAGCCGTCGAGCGTGGCGACGCCGAACAGCGCCTTCAGCCGCGCCTCGCCGGTGGCGCTGTCGAACTCGGCGCAGGGGCGGAGCGTAGTCGCGGCCTCGGTGAAGGCGGTGGCCTCGGACGCGATCGTCTCGGCGGGGGCGAGGCGGGCGATCTGCGCGCCCAGGCCGGCAGCATCGGTCTCGATCAGCTCGAAGCGGCCGGTCGAGACGTCGGCGGCGGCGAGGGCGACGCTGCCCGCGACCTCGCCGATGGCGACGCACCAGTTTGCGGCGCGGGCGTCGAGCAGGGCCTCTTCGGTGAGGGTGCCGGCGGTGACGACGCGGATGATCGCGCGGGAGACGAGCGCCTTGGAGCCCATGCGCGCGCGGGCATCGGCGGGGCTTTCGATCTGCTCCGCGATGGCGACGCGGTGGCCGGCCTTGATGAGGCGGGCGAGATAGCCCTCGGCCGCATGGATCGGCACGCCGCACATCGGGATGGCGGCGCCGTCATGCTCGCCGCGCGCGGTGAGCGCGATATCGAGGCAGGCGGCGGCGATCTTCGCATCCTCGAAGAACATCTCGAAGAAATCGCCCATGCGGTAGAAGAGCAGGCAATCGTCCGCTTCGGCCTTCAGCGTGAGATATTGCGCCATCATGGGAGTCGGGGCGGGGGCGTGCATTGGCGGCTGGGTAGCGGGATATTCGGGCGTCGTCATCGGGGATATGCGAGTCTCACATATTGGGTATGAAGTTGCTGCGGGCTGGCCGGCACGTGGGGCAGCGGGGTGACAGTAACCGCGGCGAAACGGTGTTGGAGAGTGCGCGCGGCGGCGGAAAATGAGGCAATATTCGTCGGAATGTGCGAGTCGGTTAACGGATTCCGCGCGGGGCATGATTCTTGGCACGAAATAGAGAATTACTGCAGGGTACGTCTCCTGT
>NZ_JAQGLC010000310.1 GCF_028293085.1 Sphingomonas bacterium | reverse complement strand
GGTATCCTCGGCGAAATTGCCCATCAGCTTGCCGGCGTCATAGGCGTCCTCGAGGCCGTCGAGATACATATGGTCGTACAGCCGGTCATGGCCGATCCGGGCGCCGCCGCGATGCTTCATCGACAGGTAAGGCGCGTTGGTCATGCTCTCCATGCCGCCGGCGATGATCATGTCGGCCGAGCCCGCCGCCAGTGCGTCGGCGGCGAGGATCGCGGCCTGCATGCCCGATCCGCACATCTTGTTGACGGTGGTCGCCTCGATATGATCCGGCAGCCCGGCCTTCAGCGCCGCCTGGCGCGCCGGCGCCTGGCCGAGGCCGGCCGGGAGCACGCAGCCCATATAGATCCGCTCGATCGCCTCGCCCGACAGACCGGCGCGCTCGACCGCGCCGCCGACCGCCGCCGCGCCGAGCTCGGTCGCCGAAGCCCCGGCGAGCGCGCCCTGGAAGCTGCCCATCGGCGTGCGGGCATAGGACAGGATGACGATCGGATCGGCGGACATAAGATTGCTCCGGTTGGGAGAAGATGCCGGCGATCTAGGCGTGCGGGCGTGCGATTACAAACCGCCGCGATGCAGCACGGCACTGCGGTTTTGCAGGGTGGATCAGGCCTTGAAGAAACGCTCGACCACGTTCTGGGCCAGCCGCGCCGGGCGCAGCGTCTCGGCGTCGAGGCAGCACCAGCTCGACTTCACCTCGGCGAGCACTTCTTCGCCGCGCTTGATGATCGTCTCGTAAAAGGCGCGGGCGCCCTGGACCTTTTCGAGCAGGACGGTGGCGATCACGTCGTCGTCGAGGAAGGTCGGGCGGCGATAGGTGATCTCGTGCTTCAGCGCGACCCAGAGGTGCGAGGCCACCGCATCGGCGGGGGCGAAGCGCTGCCAATGGTTGATCACCGCCTCCTGCACCCATTTCAGATAGCTCGCATTGTTCACATGGCCCATGAAATCGATGTCGGCGGCGTCGATCGCGATGGCATAGCTGTGCGAGGCATATTCGGGCTGGGGCATGCTTTTACCTTACCGTAAACGGCAAGTTATGGCGAGGGCCAAGCGCGGTCATTCGTCGTAAAGATTCCGCGCACCAACTTGGGCATGACGCGGCGCGCGGCGGCGGGTATCGCAGCGCGATGGAAGACACCCTCACCACTGTGCTCAAATGGTTCGCCTCGGGCAGCGGAATGATCGCGGCGGCGATGGTCTCGCTCGATCTCGGGCGGAAAGTCACCGGCTGGGGTTTCGTCATCTTCGTTGCCTCGTCGCTCGCCTGGATCGCCGGTTCGGCGCTGACCCGGGACTTCGCGCTCGGCACGCAGAATGTCGTGCTGTTCGGGATCAACCTGTTCGGCGTCTATCGCTACCTCATCCGCAAGAAGCTGCATGGCTGAGCTGCTGGCCTGGCCGGCCGCGCTGGGCGTGCTCGGCGCGGTGCTGGGCAGCTTCCTTGCGACGCTGGTGATCCGCTGGCCGCAGGAGCGGTCGGTGACGAGGGGGCGATCGCATTGCGACCATTGCGATGCGGTGCTGGGCCCGCGCGATCTGATCCCGCTGGTGAGTGCCGCGCTGTCGCGGGGGCGGTGCCGCCACTGCGGCGCTTCGATCGAGCCGCGGCACTGGCAGATCGAGCTGGGCGCGCTCGGCATCGGGGCTGTCGCCGGGCTGGTTGTGCCGGGGCCGGCGGGGCTGGCGGGGGCGGTGTTCGGATGGCTGCTTCTGACGCTCGCGGCGCTCGACATCGCCGAGTTCTGGTTGCCCGACCCGCTGACGCTCGCGCTTGCGGTTGCGGGTGTCGTGACGGGCGTCGCCGGGATCGATCCGCCGCTGGTCGACCGGCTGATCGGGGGCGTGGCCGGCTTCGGGTCGCTCTGGCTGGTCGGCTTCGCCTACCGGCAGGTGCGCGGCCGGGAAGGGCTTGGCGGCGGCGATCCCAAGCTGCTCGGCGCGATCGGCCTGTGGCTGGGCTGGCGATTGCTGCCGGCGGTGCTGCTGCTGGCAGCGCTGACCGGCCTTGCTTTCGTGCTGGTCGGGCTGGTGCGCGGGCGTGGCGCCCGGCTCGACGACCGCATGCCGTTCGGGGCGCTGCTGGCGATCGCCGCTTACCCGGCATGGTTGTTCCTGTTAGGATCGGCGGGATGAAGGCGCTTGCGATCCTGCCGATGCTGCTTGCCACCGCGCAGGCGACGCCGCCGGCCACGATCGACGGTCTGCCGTTCGCCGTGCTGCCTAAACAGGAGCTGCCGGCCAGGGGCTGTGCGGCCTTTCTCTGGACCACGAACGGGACGCGGGCGCTGGTCGCGATGGCGACCGCGGATCCGGCGCAGCTGCGCCTGTCGATCGGCGGCACGATCACCGATCTGCCGCGCGACCAGCAACAGGGGCTCGGCGGCTTCGGTTTCGCCGATACCGCCGAATATAAAGTGGGCGACGTGACGGCGACGCTCGACATGAAGATTACAGCGCGCGGCGACCTCAAGGACGGCGCCTCGGTGCCCGAGGGGACGCTGCGGCTCGACCGGACCGGGCAGGACAGCGTCGTGCTGCCGGTGGTGGGATTGATCGGCTGCGCCTGAGCAACGGGCGGGTTTTGGGGAGAGAATGATGGCGACGATGCAGGAAATCCTGGCGGAGCAGCGTGCCGCGTTCATGGCCGAGCTGCCCGTGTCGATCGCCGTCCGCAAGGATCGGCTGAAGCGCGCCGCGGCGATGGTCAGCGACAATGCCGGAGCGTTCTGCGACGCGCTGAGCGAGGATTTCGGCCATCGCAGCCGCGAGCAATCGATGCTGACCGATATCGCCAGCTCGATCGCGCCGATCAGCCATGCGATCAAGTCGGTCGAGAAATGGGCGCGGCGGGAAAGGCGACCGGTGCTGTTCCCGCTTGGCTTGCTGGGGGCGAAGGCGTGGATCGAATATCAGCCCAAGGGCGTGGTCGGGGTGATCGCGCCGTGGAATTTCCCGGTGAATTTGGTGATGTCGCCGCTCGCCGGCGTGTTCGCGGCGGGCAACCGGGCGATGGTGAAGACCTCCGAATATACGCCGCGGGTGGCGGCGCTGTTCGAGGAGATCGCCGGCAAATATTTCGCGCGCGATGAGCTGGCGTTCGTGTCGGGCGGGCCGGAGGTCGGCAAGGCCTTTGCCGAGCTGCCGTTCGATCATCTGATCTTCACCGGCGCGACGGCGGTGGGCAAGCATATCCTCCATGCCGCGGCGGATAATCTGACGCCGGTCACGCTGGAGCTGGGCGGCAAGTCGCCGGTGATCATGGGCAAGTCGGCCGATGTGAAACAGGCGACCGAGCGGGTCGCGATCGGCAAGATGATGAATGCCGGGCAGATCTGCCTCGCGCCCGATTACATGCTGGTCGCGGCCGAGCAGGAGGCGGAGGTGGTGAGCGGGCTCAGGGCCGCGGCCTCGGCGATGTATCCGACCGTGATGGCCAATCCGGATTATACCTCGATCATCAACGACCGGCATTTCGCGCGGCTCAACGGCCTGCTCGACGATGCGCGGGCGAAGGGGGCGACGGTCGAGGCGGTCAATCCCGCGGGCGAGGATTTCGGTGCGTCCAACGCCCGGAAAATGCCGCTGCATATCCTCACCAACGTGACTGACGACATGGCGGTGATGCAGGAGGAGATTTTCGGGCCGATCCTGCCGGTGCGCCGCTATGACGGGATCGCGGATGCGATCGCCCAGGTGAACCGACGCGACCGGCCGCTCGGCCTTTATTATTTCGGCAGCGATGCCGACGAGCGCCGGCAGGTGCTCGACCGCACCATCGCCGGGGGCGTGACGCTGGACGACGTGATCTTCCATATCAGCATGGAGGATCTGCCGTTCGGCGGGGTCGGGCCGTCGGGGATGGGCTCCTATCACGGGCTCGACGGGTTCCGGACGTTCAGCCATGCGAAGAGCGTATACAAGCAGGTGAAGCTCGACGTCGCGAAGATCGCGGGCCTCAAGCCGCCTTATGGCAAGGCGACGATGAAGGCGGTCGCGCGGCAGATGAAGGGATAAAGCGCGGCGGCTTTACATCTGCGCGCGCCGGCCCTCCATCCATCGTCGCTCGGCTTGTTCCGGACCAAGCCGCAGCGCCGCATCATAGGCCTCTCGCGCTGCGTCCTTCAGGCCCAGCCGGGCGAGCAGGTCGGCGCGGACGGCGTGGTAGGGCAGGAAGTCGGCAAGGCCGGGTGCGTCCAGCGCGTCGACTTCCTCGAGCGCCGCTTCCACCCCGCAAATCTCTGCCAGCGCCACGGCACGATTGAGCCGGGTCACCGCATTGTCGCGGTGCGCGAGGAGCCCATCGTATAGCGCCAGTACGGAAGGCCATGGGGCGGGCGCATCAAGCGACGGGCGCACGCACCATTCGGCGTGGATCAACGCCTGCAGCGTCCGCGCTCCCGGCGGCGCGGTCATCAGAGCCCGGGCGAGATAGCCACGCCCCTCGGCAATGAGGGCCGCATCCCATGCCCCCGGATCCTGCCGGTCCAGCGGCACCATCACGCCGCCCGCATCGACCCGCGCCGGGCGGCGCGCCTCGGCGAAACGGACCGTCGCTGCCAGCGCCAGCACCTCGGGTTCCTCCGGCGCCAGCGTGGCGAGCGTCGCAGTGATGCCGAGCATCTCGCGCGCATAGCCGGCATGCCGGCCGCTGCCGCCGCCATCCTCATGCGCCTTGGCATAAGCGATCTCGATCGTGCTCAGCACCGCGTCGAGCCGCGCCGGCCAGGCGTCGGGGCCGGGCACCTCGAAGGGCACGCCGGCGCCGGCGATCTTGTTCTTCGCGCGGACCAGTCGCTGGGCGAGTGTCGGTTCCGGCACCAGAAAGGCGCGGGCGATCTCGGCGGTCGAGAGGCCGCAGACCAGCTTGAGCGTCAGCGCCGCCCGCGCGTCCGGGTGGATCGCGGGATGGCAGCAGATGAAGATCAGCCTCAGCCTTTCGTCGGGGATCAGCCGGCTATCGGCCATGATCGCATCCTCCGGTGTCGGTGGCGGCTCGGTTTCAGGGAGCGTCGCGTCGGCGCGCACCGCCCGCCGCCGCACAGTGTCGAGCGCGGCGCGCTCAGCGACGCGGTATAGCCACGCCGCCGGGTCGCGCGGCGTCTCGCTTGCCCAGGCCGTTACCGCCCGCGCGCAGGCCTCGGCGAAAGCCTCCTCGGCCACATCGAGGTCGCGAAACCGGGCCGCGAGCGCGGCGCGCACGCGCGCACCATGATCGCGCGCGGCCCGGTCGAGCGTTGGGCTCAATCGGTTCCGCCGAGCAGGGGGCGGATCTCGACCGATCCGTCGGCGTGGAGCGGCAGTTTCTTCGCGATCGCGATCGCCGCGTCGAGATCGGGCACGTCGATCAGGTAGAAGCCGCCGAGCTGTTCCTTGGTTTCGGCGAAAGGCCCGTCATGGATCGTCTGCGCGGTGCCGCGCGTCACGATGGTGGTGGCCATGCTGGTCGCGTGCAGTCCTGCGCCGCCCTTGCGCGCCTCGCCGATCTCGCCGCCGAACGCCATGTGGCGCTTGACGATGTCGGCGACGGCGGGGCTGTCATGCTTGTCGCCGTAAGCGGTTTCGTCCTCGTAGATCAGGAGCAGATATTGCATCGGTGAGTCCTCCATCGGCGATCGCGACATGCGATCGTATAGCGGAGACGGGCGAGGGGGAGCGGATTCGACAGGCCGCTCGAAATTTATTTCGGCGGGGTGTCTTCAGCGAATACGCGGCCGACATGCGCCTCGCCGCGCGCCTCGGCGAGACGTTCCTGGCGGTGCCGTTCGGCATAGCTGGCGCGCTGGCTGGCGTCGCGGGTGGCGTGACAGGCGGGGCAGCTGACACCCTCGACATAGAGCGGCGAAGTGCGGTCCACCGGACTGACCGGCATGCGGCAGGCGTGGCACAGCGCATGGGTGCCGATCTCCAGCCCGTGCGTGACCGCGACGCGCTGATCGAAGACGAAGCATTCGCCCTCCCAGCGGCTTTCCGCGGCGGGCACTTCCTCCAGATATTTCAGGATGCCGCCTTCGAGGTGATAGACCTCGTCCAGCCCCTCGGCCTTGAGGAAGGCGGTCGCTTTCTCGCAGCGGATGCCGCCGGTGCAGAACATCGCGATCTTCGGCGCGGCCGCGAAGTCGTCGCGGTGCGCACGGAACCAGGCCGGGAAGTCGCGAAAGCTCTGCGTCTTCGGGTCGATCGCGCCGGAGAAGCTGCCGATCGCCACCTCATAATCGTTGCGCGTGTCGATAAGGATCGTGCCCGGCGCATCGATCAGCGCGTTCCATGCGGCGGGCGGGACATAATGGCCGACCTCCTCCAGCGGATCGATATCGGGCTCGCCCATCGTCACGATCTCGCGCTTCAGGCGTACCTTCATGCGGTGGAAGGGCATGCGGTCGGCAAAGCTGTCCTTGACCGCGATATCGGCGCAGCCGGGCAAAGCGCGGATATGCGCCAGCACGCGCTCGATCGCGTCGGGCTCGCCGGCGATGGTGCCGTTGATGCCCTCGGGGGCGAGCAGGATCGTTCCCCGGATATGGTTCGCGTCGCACAGCCGCGCGAGCGGCTCGCGCAGCGCGGCCGCGTCCGGGAATCGGGCGAAGCGATAGAGCGCAGTCACGCGTAACGGGCTGGGGCGGTCGGCCATGCGCGTCCGCTAGAGTATCCGGCGCACCCGCGTCAAAACCTGGCGCATGCTATTGCGCACGACCGGCGCGGCCACCACTCTCTGCGTCCCGGGAGAGATGCAGATGACGAAGGACGACATATGGAGGACGATCTCCCCGAGGGTGGCCGCGACAAGACGCTGAATCGGCTGGTGGCGATCACCGTCGTCACGCTCTCGGTGTTCATGGCGGTGGCCAACATCAAGGACGACAATCTCGTCCAGGCGATGCAGCTGGCGAAGAGCGATGCGATCGATACCTGGTCCGAATATCAGGCGACGCGAACCAAGGCACATATCGTCGAGACGGCGCGGGCCGAGATGGCATTGATCGCCGGGGCGAACCCCAGCGTCGCGGCACGCACCGCTTTGGTGTCGATGGATACCGAGGCGGCGAAATACGCGGCCGAGACGCCGACCCTGAAGGCGAAGGCTCAGGCCGACGACGCGCAATATGACGCGCTCAATGTGCATGACGACCAGTTCGACATGTGCGACGCGCTCATTTCGATCGCCGTGTCGCTCGCGGCGGTGGCGGCGCTGGCCGAGACGCGCTGGTTGCTGTTCGCGGCCTGGGGTTTCGGCGGGTTCGGGCTGCTGATGGGGATTGCGGGCTTTGCCGGCTGGGCGATCCATCCCAATGCGCTGGCGAGCTTTCTCAGCTGAGCGCGGCCCAGCGCTCGGCGAAGAGCGCCCGTTCCGCGTCGGTCAGGTGCAGGCCGAGCTTGCTCCGGCGCATCAGCACGTCCTCGGCGGTGCGCGCCCATTCGAGGTCGCGCAGCCAGCGCGCCTCGATCTCGGTGAGGCCGCCGCCGAGATCGGCGCCCATGCCGCCCTCGTCGGCAATCCCGGCCAGCATCTCGGCCAGCATCGTGCCATAAGCGTGCGCCATGCGCGCGCTGCGCGCGTCGCCGAGGAAGGGCCAGGTCAGGCGGACCTCGGCAAGGAACAGCGCGAAATCGGGCATGGCGCCGCCGGGAAAGACCCGCGCGCGCGTTACGGGATGGGGCGGGAATCCCATCGGGGCGGCGAGCCTGCCGAGTGCTTCCTCGGCAAGATGGCGGGCCGTGGTGATCTTGCCGCCGAACACGCTGAGCAGGGCGGGGCCATCCGTGTCGAGTTCAAGGACGTAATCGCGCGTCACCGCCTTCGCTTCGCTCGCGCCGTCGTCATAGAGCGGACGGACGCCCGACCAGCTCGACATCACGTCCGCAGGGCTGATCTGCCTGATGAAGTGGCTGTTCACCGCATCGCAGAGATAGGCGATCTCGTCCGCGCTGATCTTTGCATCCTCGGGATTCTCGACCGGGATGTCGGTGGTGCCGATCTCGGTGAAGTCGCCCTGATAGGGGATGGCGAAGATGATGCGGCGGTCGGGGAGCTGCAGGATATAGGCATGGTCGCCTTCGTAGAGGCGGGGCACGACGATATGGCTGCCCTTGACCAGGCGGACGTCGCTCCTGGCGCTGACGCCGAGATCGTCGAGCATCCGGTGCACCCAGGGCCCGGCCGCGTTGACGATCGCGCGCGCCGTGATCTCGCGCCCGTCGGAGAGCTTCGCGCGCCACACATCGCCGTCGCGCCGCGCCGACTCCAGCGCGACGCCCACCGCGATCTCCGCGCCATTGGCGGCGGCATCGATCGCGTTGAGTACGGTCAGGCGGGAATCATCGACGGCGGCATCCGAATAGACGAAACCGCGATTGCCGCCCTTGAGCGGAGCCGAACAGGCGGTGTCGCCGGCGCGCAGACCGCGCGAGCGGGGCAGGGTCATCTTCCCGCCGAGCATGTCGTAGAGATAGAGGCCGAGGCGGATCATCCACCAGGGTCGCACCGAATTCTCCTGCGGCAGCACGAAAAGCAGCGGGCGGATGATATGCGGCGCGGCGTGGATCAGCCGCTCGCGTTCGCGCAGGGCTTCGGCGACGAGCTTGAACTGATAATATTCGAGATAGCGCAGCCCGCCATGGATCAGCTTGGTCGAGGCGGAGGAGGTGTGGCCGGCGAGATCGTCGCGTTCGACGAGCAGGACCTCGAGGCCGTGGAGCGACGCCTCGCGCGCGATCGCGCAGCCGTTGATGCCGCCGCCGATGATAAGGAGATCATGGGTCACCGGGCTTCAGATATCCGTTCGTCCCGGTCTTGTCGAAGGGCCGTGACAATCGGGGCGGGAAGGGGCAGGGGAGGGCGCGGCACCGCTGTTGACCGGCTCCGAGTCGGCCTGTATAGGCGCCGCTGCTCTGACAGGACTCCTGTCGGGACAAGCTTGAACATTGCTGGATGCATTCCAGGGCCCGGGGGGTCGTAAGTCCACCCAGCGGTCCTTTTTGTATTCCCGAGCGTCAAGGCTCCAGCAAAGTAACCACGTACCCAAGGTGAAGAGATTCATGCCGACGATCAACCAGCTGGTCCGCAAGGGCCGCGACCCGCAGAAGGCCAAGTCCAAGGTCCCTGCAATGGAGCAGAACCCGCAGAAGCGCGGCGTCTGCACCCGCGTCTATACGACGACCCCGAAAAAGCCGAACTCGGCTCTGCGCAAGGTGGCCAAGGTTCGCCTGACCAACCAGCGCGAAGTCATCAGCTACATCCCCGGCGAGGGGCACAATCTCCAGGAGCACTCGGTGGTGCTGATCCGTGGCGGCCGCGTTCGCGACCTTCCCGGCGTCCGCTACCATGTTCTCCGCGGCGTGCTCGATACACAGGGTGTGAAGGATCGCCGCCAGTCGCGTTCCAAGTACGGCGCTAAGCGTCCGAAGTAAGCCGGTCAGCGCGTCTGACCACCAAGGCTGAAGTTTAAAGGAAGAAATCAAATGGCACGTCGTCGTCGTCCCGAAAAGCGGGTCATCCTGCCTGATCCCCAGTACGGGGATGAGGTTCTCTCCAAGTTCATGAACAGCGTCATGCTGGACGGCAAGAAGTCCGTCGCCGAGCTGATCGTCTATGGTGCCCTCTCGACCGTCGAGCAGCGCGCCAAGAAGGATCCGATCGGCGTGTTTCACGAGGCGCTCGCCAATGTGAAGCCGGGCATCGAAGTCCGTTCGCGCCGCGTCGGCGGTGCGACCTATCAGGTCCCGGTCGAGGTGCGCCCCGAGCGCGCCCAGGCGCTGGCGATCCGCTGGCTGATCACTGCCGCCCGTGCGCGCAGCGAGAACACCATGTCGGCACGCCTGTCGGGCGAGCTGATGGATGCCGCCAACAACCGCGGCAACGCGGTGAAGAAGCGCGAAGATACCCATCGTATGGCCGAGGCGAACCGCGCCTTCAGCCACTACCGCTGGTAAGTCTGGCGCTGGTAAGTCTCGCGCTGGTAAGTCTGGCGCTGGTAAAAGCCACGCCTATATATTGAAGGCCGGGGTGATCCCCGGCCTCCTACATCGCTCAAGGAAACGATCATGGCCCGCAGCCATCCGCTCGACATGTACCGCAACATCGGCATCATGGCGCACATCGACGCCGGCAAGACGACGACGACCGAGCGTATCCTCTATTACACCGGCAAGTCCTACAAGATCGGCGAGGTCCATGAGGGCACCGCCACGATGGACTGGATGGAGCAGGAGCAGGAGCGCGGGATCACGATCACGTCGGCTGCAACGACGTGCTTCTGGAACGATCACCGCATCAACATCATCGACACCCCCGGGCACGTCGACTTCACCATCGAGGTCGAGCGTTCGCTGCGCGTGCTCGACGGCGCGGTCGCCTGTTTCGACGGCGTTGCCGGCGTCGAGCCCCAGTCCGAGACGGTGTGGCGTCAGGCCGAGAAGTATCACGTCCCGCGGATGTGCTTCATCAACAAGCTCGACCGTACCGGCGCGAACTTCAACATGTGCGTGCAGATGATCAAGGACCGCCTCGGCGCGCGTCCGGCGGTCCTGTA
>NZ_JAQGLC010000305.1 GCF_028293085.1 Sphingomonas bacterium | reverse complement strand
CTTATGAGCCGCACCTTGTCGATTTCGGCACCGACGATCAGAAATCGCCAGCGTTCGTCTCGCTCAACCCCAATGGCAAGATTCCGGCGATGATCGAGCCAAACGGCCCGGGCGGCACGCCGCTGCCTTTGTTCGAAAGCGGTGCGATACTGCTCTATCTGGCAGAGAAGACCGGCAAGTTCATCTCCGCCGATCCCGCCGGGCGCTGGGAGGCGATCCAGTGGGTGATGTTCCAGATGGGCGGCATCGGCCCGATGTTCGGCCAGCTCGGCTTCTTCAACAAATTCGCCGGCAAGGACTGGGAGGACAAGCGCCCGCTCGGCCGCTACGTCGCGGAATCGAAGCGGCTGCTTGGCGTGATGGACGGCGTGCTCGCGGGGAAGGACTGGTTCCTGGGCGACGAGTATACGATCGCCGATATCTCGATGCTCGGCTGGGTGCGCAACCTGATCGGCTTTTACGAGGCAGGCGAGCTTGTCGGGTTCGAGAATTATACCAATGTCGCCGCCTGGCTCGAGCGCGGGCTGGCGCGGCCCGCCGTGCAGCGCGGCCTCACAGTCCCCGCAAGAACAGCCTGATTTCACTTCACGACGTCACCCCGGACTTGTTCCGGGGGGTATTATGATAGCGGGAAGTTGACGTGATGTTGACCCCACTTCCGGGTTTGGTTGCCTTCCGCGAGCGGTCCATAGTGGATAGCAGTCGTGGCGAAAATGGTTAGGTTGCCGGAACAGGAAAATGTGCCAAGCGAGGCGGCGAATGTGGAATTGGCGTTCCGGGTTGGGGAAACGTAAGGGCAGCTCGAAACTGGCAGAGCAAATCAAAGCGACTCTTTGCCCCGGAATGAGCTTACCTTCAGAGATCGAACTTCTCTTTGAATGGATTGAATTGCACGGCCATTTTATTGACACGGCAAATGGGCGCCTCGGTTATCTATTTTCCGAACAGGAAATGAAAGCGGGTTGGACGCCGGGGGGTCGACCCGGAGGGACCGATATTAGCTTTGCGCCAGAGGGCAATGCTAATTTACGATATTGGTTTCGAACCGACGACCCGGAAATTATGAGTCGGCTTTGCGTCTTTGCTAAGACGGGTGCCGAGGGTTCTACTGCGGCGTTCTGGCTCGCGAATGATGGCACTCAAAAAATCGTTCACCTTGGGTCGGGTTCTGGATCAACTTTGCTTTGCATTCTTGCCGACAAACCAATCGATTTTTTGCGACTTATTGCAATAGGATATGATGAAATATGCTGGGGCGATGCGTACACTTGTTCACCAAGTGAAAATGAAGAATTTCTCGTTACGCCAAATACGATATTTCGGGAGTGGGTAACATCAACATTTTCTGTCGCAATTCCAGATCGAGCGTCGGAAATAGTGAAATACCCGGTGTCAGTGGACGCCAAAAGCTCTCCTGACTTGTTCTGGCAATGGGTTTGGGATCGCTTGAAATAGCGCTTATGTTTATGTTTGGGCTATCAGAGCGGCGACCATCCGCCCCAGTTGCGGCGAAAGACGACAAACACCGTTGCTGCGTATGGGAAAATCGGCGGCAGAAAACTTCCGGTCCCTCACCAGCTTCAAAATCGCAGCGTCCACCACGAGTTACGGTGACACGTGCAATTACCCCTTATCTTCCGGCGGCATAAGCGGCCGAGAAAAGGGATTGTTGCACGCGTCATCCTCCCCCCCGGCTGGCCGCACTGGCAATGGCGAGATTCTTATTGAAAAATCAAAGCCGCGTTCAGGAGGAGCGCTTGTTCGGTGGCGCTGATCAGGCGAGCGAGACCGAAGGCCTCAATCCCGTAAATTTGCCACGGTTTGCCTGAACTGGCTGGGTTCTCCGCCGCCTCAACGAGTTCATCGGATTCTATATCCAGGTCCAGCGGCAGAGCGATCGCTTCCGCCAGGATCAGGCACTCTTCGCGCAGCTTGACCGCAGATCCTATCATTCCCCCAACGCCATCGCGCTGGACGGCTGCCGTATCGAAAAGCACATCGTCAAAGGGACGGGGCAAATAAAATCCTTCGGCGTCGGAATGCCAAAGCAGATGCTGAAACGCCGGTTTCTCATTTCTTGACTGGAATATCCGGCTGAACACGCCTTTTTTCTGCCTGCCATCATCCCATTGCAGGAGCATCTGGTTCAGGCGTTCCGTCATGGGATCCTTGGAGAAGTCCTCATAGCGCGCACCGGGCGGTGGGAGTCGTCTCTCGATTGCCCAATAGGCAGCGAGTCTGCGAATTGCGTGCAATCCGCCATAGCCCCACATTTGAGCCTCGAAGAGATGATCCTCCGGAATATCGAGCGGCTCGTCATGTGGTGGCAAGCCCGCTTCCGCCAGAATCATATTGAGCGCGTCATAGGGTTGCCGAAAAAAGGCGAAGTCTTCGAGATCGTCCTCTCGTGCGGCTCTCGCGAGCCAGCCGACGCCAAGAGTCAAACCCATTGCCTGCCTTTCATGAATGGGCGGAGATCAGGCATTTTCGGGCGGATTACCAGATTTTCTTTGTCTCCCTGTCGTTCCGCCTCCGCTGGGCCTTCATTCATGGCAGAACCTCAAAAGCGCTACATTTGCCAGGCCGGTGATTCGGTCCCGAGCCGCCAGGCGGGGCAGTGCCCGGATTGCTTTGTGGAACACGCTGGTCGAGGGGGTGGGGGATTGGGTGACACGCACAACGCCTTGATCGGGGGTGTCGATGGCCACAGTTCACCTATACATTTAACATATTGATTATAAAATAGAAAATTGAAATCCCGCGCTCCTCCGTGCGTTGGAAAAATGTCAGCGTCCGTCTGACTCTTCCAACACGTCCGACCTGATTCAACCCATCCAGCGCCCACTCTCCACCATCGGTGCCGGTTGTTGGAGATGTCAGAAAACCCCGGGGACCCTCATGACATTGCCAACAGGGCGCAAGCTGCCCGGATTGCGTGTGCCCCGAACCTGGCTGGCTCCTTCCTGCGCCAGCAGCGCCGCCGCCCAACTCTGATTCAACCCTTGCCGGACCGCCGCTATCAGGCGCCGATGATCGCACCATCCGCAACGCGCAAGGAAAAATCTGTTCCCCTCTCGTTCCATTCTCGCTAAGCCCCGTTCATGGCAAAACCCCAGAAACGCTATGTCTGCCAGGCCTGCGGATCGGTCGCGAACCGCTGGGCGGGGCAGTGCGCCGATTGCGCCGAATGGAACACTTTGGTCGAGGAGATCGGCGGCACCGTCACGCCCTTCCAGGCCAAGCACAACCTGCAATCGGGCGGCCGTTCGGTGACGATGGTCGGCCTCGATGCCGAGGTCACGCTGCCCGATCGCATGCCGAGCGGCATCGCCGAGCTCGACCGGGCGCTGGGCGGCGGCTTCGTCGAAGGATCCGCGCCGCTGATCGGGGGCGATCCCGGCATCGGCAAGTCGAGCCTGCTGCTCCAGGCGGCGGCGAAGATGGCGCTGGCGGGCCTGCCGGTCGCCTATGTCTCGGGCGAGGAAGCGGCCGACCAGGTTCGCCTGCGCGCCCGTCGGCTCGGGCTGGGCAATGCGCCGGTGCAGCTCGCCGCGGCCACCTCGACCCGCGATATCCTCACCACGCTCGGCCAGGGCAGGGCACCCGCTTTGCTGGTGATCGATTCGATCCAGACCATGCATTCGGATCTGATCGAGGGTGCCCCCGGCACGGTCAGCCAGGTGCGTGCCTCCGCGCAGGAGCTGATCCGCTTCGCCAAGGAACGCGGCACCGCCGTGGTGCTGGTCGGCCATGTCACCAAGGACGGCAGCATCGCCGGCCCGCGCGTGCTCGAGCATATGGTCGATACCGTGCTCAGCTTCGAGGGCGAGCGCAGCCATCAATATCGCATCCTGCGCGCGATCAAGAACCGCTTCGGCGGCACCGACGAGATCGGCGTGTTCGCGATGGTGGCGGAAGGGCTGGCCGAGGTCTCCAACCCCTCGGCCTTATTCCTCACGCAGCGCGACGAGGGCGTGACGGGCACGGTGGTGTTCCCGGCGCTGGAGGGCACGCGCCCGGTGCTGGTCGAGATCCAGGCGCTGGTCGTCCGCCTCGCCAGCGGCGCGACACCCCGGCGCGCGGTGGTCGGCTGGGATTCGGGTCGGCTGGCGATGGTGCTGGCGGTGCTGGAGGCGCGGTGCGGGCTCAGCTTCTCCTCCTCCGAAGTCTATCTCAACATTGCCGGCGGCTACCGGGTGCAGGATCCCGCGGCGGACCTTGCCGTGGCCGCGGCGCTCGTTTCCGCGCTCTCAGAACGCCCGGTGCCGTCGGATGCGGTCGCGTTTGGCGAGATCGCGCTGTCGGGCGAGATCCGGCCCGTGGCGCACGGCGCGTTGCGCCTCAAGGAATCGGGCAAGCTCGGCTTCGAGCGCGCGCTGGTGCCCGCCGCGATCACCAACGAGAAGACCGGATTGAAGCTCTCCGGCTTCCGCACGCTCGGCGCTTTCGTTGACCATATGCTGGGGCGCGGGTAGCGACTGCGTCAGGAACACCCCATCTCGGATCGGAAACGGGGGATCAGGAACGCGCCGCCATGGGACTTACCGCACTCGACATCCTCGTCCTGATCGCGATCGGCGGCGCGGCCGTGCTGGGGCTGCTGCGCGGTTTCGTCACCGAGATATTGTCGCTGTTCGCCTGGGTCGCGATCGTCTTCGCGCTGAAGCTGTTCCACACCCCGCTTGCGCATGCGCTGTCGGGATCGGTGGGGACGGTCACCGGCGCCGCGGTGCTGTCCTTCGCGATCATCACCGGGATCACCTGGTTCGCCGGGCGCGCCGTGGCGAACGCGCTCGGCTCGCGTACCCGCGATTCGATCCTCGGCCCGGTCGATCGCGCGCTCGGCTTCGGCTTCGGCGCCTTGAAGGGCCTGATCCTCGCCAGCCTCGGCTTCCTGCTCGTCGTGCTGATGACCGACACGGTGCGCGGCGGCCCGACCCATCGCCCGGAATGGCTGACCACGGCGCGCACCTATCCCCTCCTCAACGCGACCAGTGCGAGCATCGCCGATTTCGTCGATCGCCGGCGCAAGGGCCAGCCCGTGTTCGGCCCGAAGGACAATGTCGCCGAAGCGGAGAATGTCAGCGAGGCGCGGCCGTGAACGCGCCGCTCTACAATAGCGAGATATTGCGTCTCGCCGCGACCATCCCGCACCATGAGCGGCTCGCCGATCCGATGGGGAGCTCCGAGAAGCGCTCGCCAGTCTGCGGCAGCCGCGTGACCGTCGACGTCAATGTCGACGATCAGGGGCGCGTCAGCGAAGTCGGCCTGCTGGTGCGCGCCTGTGCGCTCGGCCAGGCCTCGTCGTCGCTGCTCGGCGCGAGCGTGATCGGCAAGTCGCCCGAGGAGCTGGCCGCCGCCCGAGATGCGCTGACCGCCTGGCTGGCGGGCGAGGCCCCCGTTCCGGATTGGCCCGGCTTCGAGCTGTTCACCCCCGCGTTGCCGCATACCGCGCGCCATGCCTCGATCCGACTGGCGTTCGAGGCCGCGGCCGAAGCCGCCGAGGCAGCGCGCCGATGAGCGAATCCCTGCTCTTCGACGGGGTGATGATGCTCGGTTTCGGGCTCGTCTTCGTGCTGATCTTCCGCCGGCTCGGGCTCGGCGCGACCCTGGGCTTTCTCGTCGCCGGCGCCCTGGTCGGACCGCAGGCGCTCGGGCTGGTCGGCGGCGCCGAGGCCAAGATCGGCGTCGCCGAGCTCGGCATCACCCTGTTGCTGTTCATCGTCGGTCTCGAGCTCAATCCACAGCGGCTCTGGCGGCTCAAGAAGGAGATTTTCGGGCTCGGGCTGATGCAGGTCGTGCTGTGCGGCATCGCGGTGTCGGGCGTGGTCTGGCTGATCACCCAATTCTCGCCCGCCGCGGCGCTCGCGCTCGGCCTGCCGCTCGCGCTCTCCTCGACTGCGCAGGTGCTGCCGATGCTGCAGTCCGCTGGCCGGCTGCGCACCCCGTTCGGCGAGCGCGCCTTCTCGATCCTGCTGTTCCAGGACCTCTCGATCGTCCCGCTGATCACCATCATCGCGGTGATGTCGCGCAATCCGGCCGACGCCGGCGGCCCGCCGGGATGGCTGTTGTTCGTCTATACCGTGCTGGCGGTGGCCGGCCTGATCCTGGTCGGCCGCTATGCGCTCCGCCCGCTGTTCCGGATCATCGGCAATCTCGGCGAGCGCGAGATGTTCGTGTTCGCCGGCCTGTTCACCGTCATCGCCTCGGCGGCGGTGATGGAGGCGCTCGGCCTGTCGACCGCGCTCGGCGCCTTTGTCGCCGGCGTGATGCTGGCGGACAGCCCGTACCGGCACGAGCTCGAGGCCGATGTCGAGCCGTTCCGCTCGATCCTGCTCGGCCTGTTCTTCCTTGCGATCGGCATGCTGCTCGATCTCCATGCGATCGCGGATCGGCCCTTCTTCGTCGTGGGCATGGCGGCGGCGCTGATCGTCACCAAGCTGGCGATCATCATGGGCATCGGCCTGCTCTTCAAGATGACCTGGCGTGGCGCGCTCGCGCTCGGCCTGCTGCTCAGCCAGGGCGGCGAATTCGGCTTCGTGCTGTTCGCCCAGGCGCAAAAGGCGTTCCTGATCGCGCCCGAGGCGGCAAGCCTGTTCGGCGCGGTCGTCACTTTGTCGATGGCGACCACGCCGTTCCTGATGAAGGTGACCGAGCGCATTCGCAAGGAGCCCGAGACGGACGGCGGCACGCGCGAAGGGCCGATGTCCGACGGCGCCAATGCGTTGATCGTCGGCTATGGACGGTTCGGCCAGACCGTCGGCCAGATGTTGATCGCGCAGGGCATACCCGTCACGCTGATCGACACCGATATCGAGATGATCGACGTCGCCGGCAGCTTCGGCGCCAAGGTCTATTATGGCGACGGCACGCGGCTCGATCTGCTCCGCCAGGCAGGCGCGGCCGAGGCCGAGCTGATCCTGTTCTGCATCGACGGCGACCAGATCGGCGCCGACTTGGTCGAGGCAGTGCACGAGGCCTTCCCCAAGTCGGCGATCTTCGTGCGCACCTATGATCGCCGTGCCCTGATCAAGCTCAAGGGTGCGCCGATCGCCGGCGCGGTGCGCGAGGTGCTCGAATCGGCGATCAAGATGGCCCGCATGGCCATGTCGAGCCTCGGCATCGAGGATGCGGAGATTGCCCGCAGCGAGGACATGTACCGCGCCCGCGACAGGGAACGGCTCAAGGCGCAGGTGGAAGCCGGCGATGTCCGCGCAGCGATCGACAAGGTCATTACCCAGCCGGTGCGGGCCGAGGACGAGGAGGCCGGGTGAAGAACCGGTCGCTCCGCGAGCGTGTCGGGTTCGCTATCGCCGGCTGGAAGGCGGCCTGGATGCGCGAGCGCAGCTTCCGGACTCAGTCCTGGTTTGCCGCACTCGCTGTCCTGCTGCTGGTGGTAACGCGCGCCGCGCCGATCTGGTCGGCGGTCTTCGCGATCGTCTGCGCGCTGATCCTCGCGCTGGAGCTGATCAATTCGGCGCTGGAGGCGCTGATCGACCTGCTCCATCCGGCCATCCATCCCGAAATCAAGGTGATCAAGGACATGCTCGCCGGCGCGGTGCTGATCGTCAGCTGCGCGGCGTTAATCGTCGGGGTCGCGCTGATCTTCGCTTATTGCCGGGCCTTTCTGGAATCGTTGCAGACATGAGGAACCGGCCATGAACTGGATCGTGATCGCAGCCGCGCTGTCCGGCGCGCTCGCCGTAGGCGCGGGTGCCTTCGGCGCGCACGGCGCCAGCGGCGCCGCGGCCGAGTGGCTCAAGACGGGCGCGCAATATCAGCTGCTCCACGTCGTCGCCGCGCTGGCGGTGCTGCGGCTGGAGGCCAAGGGGCCCGCGATCCTGTTTCTTTCCGGCGGCATGATCTTCGCCGGAACGCTCTACCTGATGGCGCTCGGCCTGCCGCGCTGGCTCGGCGCGATCACGCCGATCGGCGGTGCGCTGCTGATCGCGGGCTGGTTGTGGCTCGCCTGGCTGGCGACGCGCAGGGCGTGATCGTCTAGAACGGCTTGCATCTGTCCTCGCGCGCCGCCTTCTCTTCGTCGGAGATCGTGCCGTCGCCATTGCCATCCAGGCACGAGAACACCGCCAGCCGGACCTTCAGCATTTCCTCGCGGGTGACATAGCCGTCGCCATTTCCGTCCTCCCAGCGGAAGTCGGCGGCGATGTCCTTTCTCATCTCGGTCAGGGCATCCGGCGGCGCCGGAGGGCTGATCCGCGCCAGCATGATCTCGCCCATCCTGTCCCACTCGGCGCGGTTGAGTCGGCCGTCGCGATCGGTGTCCCATCCGTCGATGACCGCTTTAATCCCCGCGTCGCATGCGGCGCGCGTCCGGCAATTGGGAGCCGCTTCCTGCGCGGTCAGAAAGATGAGCGCCGCGAGCAGCATGGGCAATTCCCCGGGCGGCGGATGCCGCGCCGGCATCATGCTCGATAAGGGCATGGGACGAAAGCCGTGGGCGGCTGCCGCACCGCGATCGCGATACGGGCCTAGCCCGCCCGCGCGTCGAGAAAGGCCGCCACGTCGTCCAGCGCCACCGACGTGTCGAGAAAGGTCTGGCCGATCCCCCGGGCGAGCAGGAAGGGCAGGGTGCCCGCGTCCATCTTCTTGTCGTGCAGCATATGCCGGACCAGCGTCGCGCCGTCCGCATGGATCCCTGCCGCCGCCACGCGGTCGGGCAGCCCGACCGCGCGGAGATGCGCCGCCACGCGCTCGGCATCCTGTCCCGGGGCGAGGCCGTGCGCCGCCGAATAGCCGAACGCCAGCGCCATGCCCGCCGCGACGCCCTCGCCATGCAGCAACCGGTCCGAGAAACCCGCCTCCGCCTCCAGCGCATGGCCGAACGTATGGCCGAGGTTGAGCAAGGCGCGCACGCCGATGGTCTCGCGCTCGTCGGCGGCGACGATCCGCGCCTTGGCCGCGACTGAATGGGCGATGGCATATGCCCGTGCCGTCGGATCGCCCGCGAGCAGCGCCGCGGCATGCGCCTCGCACCATTCGAAAAAGGCGAAATCGTCGATCAGCCCGTATTTCACCACCTCGGCATAGCCCGCGCGGAGCTGGCGCGGCGGCAGCGTGTCGAGCACCTCGGGGTCGATCAGCACCAGCGCAGGCTGGTGGAAGGCGCCGACCAGATTCTTGCCGGCGCGCGCATTGATCGCGGTCTTGCCGCCGACCGAGGAATCGACCTGGGCGAGCAAGGTGGTGGGAATCTGCACGAAGCCGCAGCCGCGCTTCAGGATCGCGGTCGCGAAGCCGACGAGATCGCCGATCACCCCGCCGCCCAGCGCGATGACATGATCGCCGCGCTCCACGCCGAGATCGAGCAGCCGGTCGGTCAGTTGCTCAAGCGTCGCCCAGCTCTTCGATCCCTCGCCCGGCGCCAGCACGATCGCCTCGCTCTTCACCCCGGCGGCGGCCAGCGATTCCTGCAGGATCGCGAGATGCGGCAGGACATGCTCGTCGGTGACGATCGCCATCGTCCGCCCGCGCGCGAGCCGCACGAGCATCGGACCCGCCCGCCCCAGCAACCCCGCCTCGATCACCACCTCATAGCTGCGCGCGCCGAGGGAGACGGTGATATCGGTCATCGGTTCAAGGCTTTCAGGATCGCGTTCACGGTCGATTCGTGCGGCGCGTGATGGCTGGAGACGCGGATCGGCGCCAGCGCGTAGATCGGATTGCGGATCCTCGCCAGCTCCTCGAGCACCTTGCGCGGGTCCTTGCCCTGCAGCAGCGGCCTTGTATCGCGGCGCCCGACCCGGTCGGCGAGCACGGCGGTATTGGCGTCGAGCCAGATCGCCAGCGCCGAATCGAGGATCAGCGCGCGGGTATCGTCGTTGATGAAGGCGCCGCCGCCGGTAGCGATCACCTTGGGCGTGCCGTCGATCAGCCGGGCGATCACCCGGCGCTCGCCGTCGCGGAAATGCGCCTCGCCGAATCGGTCGAAGATATCCTTGATCGACATGCCGGCGGCGGCCTCGATCTCCGTATCGGCATCGACGAAGGGCAGCCGCATGCGCGCCGCCAGGCGGCGGCCGACGGTCGATTTGCCGGCGCCCATCAGGCCCACCAGGACGATCGGCAGGCCGGACCAGTCCGGGATGGGGGCGCGTCTTTGCAACATGGAAACGGGGGCTATACAGCGAGCCCGCGTCTCGGGCAAAAGGCGCGCGCAGCCAATTTTTCCCAGGCCCGTTTCCCGCTGCCCGTTCCCGCTGTCTGTACAAGGTTCGCTCATGTCCCGTCCGCTTATCGCGCTCATCGTCATCCTGGTCGTCCTGATCGGGGGGCTGTTCGTCCTTTCGGGGCGGGCGCACGAAAAGCCGCTGACCCGCGTCGAGAAGGTAGTCCCGCTTGCGAATCTCTCGAACTAGCGTCGCGCTCGGCGCGATCGCGGCATTATTGATCGGCGCGGGGCTTCCCGCGCTGGGACAGGACAAGCCCGAATCGATCCTGCCGCCCGGCTTCGGCGATCCCGTCGCGGCCCCGGCGCCAACGCCCGCCCCGACATCCACGACTGCCGCGACCCCGCGTCCGGCCTCGACCGACGCTGCCGCCGTGCCCGAGGGCGGGGTACCCACGCCGATCGCCTCGGCGACGCCTGGTGCCTCCCCCGCGCAACTCGATCCAGCCGCGTTGGCGCGCTACGACATGCCCGATTATGCGCGGCGGTCGCTCGCGATCGTCGGGCCGGTCGGTGCCGACAATGGCGGCCTCGGCCCCAAGGCGTTCGGCACTGCCGATGGGCGCTATCTCGAATCGCTGATGCGCCACCTCGACGTGCCGATCGCGTCGCGCTGGCTGTCGATCGCGCTCCGGCGCGCTTTGGTCTCGCGGGTCGATACGCCGCACGGCGTGAACGGCGCTGATTTCGCGGCCGAACGCGCCTGGCTGTTGCTGCGCATGGGCGAATCGGTCGCCGCGCGCGGCGTGGTGCAGAGCGTCGATTCGGGCGACTACACGCCCAAATTGTATGAAATCGCGATGCAGGCGGCGCTGGCGACCGGCGATCCCGGTGCGCTGTGCCCGGTTGCCGAAGGCGGCGCGGCGCTCCGGCGTGAGCGTGCCTGGATCCTGGCGCGCGCGATGTGCGCCGGCCTCGCCGGCCAGCCCGGCAAGGCGCAGCCGATGATCGCATCGGCGCGCAATTCCGGCCTCGCCAGCGGGATCGATCTGCTGCTCGCGCAGAAGGTCGCCGGCACCGGCGCGCGCGGTCAGCAGGCGGTGACGATCGAATGGGACAATGTCGATCGCCTGACCGCCTGGCGCTACGGCCTGGCGACGGCGAGCGGCGTCGAGATTCCCGAAGCTTTGTTCGCC
This sequence comes from Sphingomonas bacterium, assembly GCF_028293085.1. GTDB lineage: Bacteria > Pseudomonadota > Alphaproteobacteria > Sphingomonadales > Sphingomonadaceae > Sphingomonas. The sequence goes on along the minus strand of NZ_JAQGLC010000305.1, from coordinate 13,537 downwards.
ACCGTCCTGCCCAACGTACAGGCCTTTCGCGCCCAGTCACCGATGCTGACCGCGCGCGTGCGCGCCGGCCCGGCCGAGCAGGCCGCGGTGCGCGGCGTCTTCTCCAGCGCGGCTTTGGTCGATCTCTACGGCGCGGTCGATGCCGAGGACGATCAGTCGCTCGCCGAAAGCGGCATCGCCCGCGATCTGCGCACCGCCTACGCCGCCGCCGACCTGCAGATCCGGCTCGATACCCTGAAGCAGCTCTGGGACGAGCCCAAGACGCCCGACGCGCGCTTCGCCCGGTTGATTCTCACCGCCCGCGCCGCCGCGCGTATTCCGGTCGATACCGAAGGCGCCGATGTCGACCGGCTGGTCGCCTCGATGCTCACCGCCGGGATCGATCGCGGCGCGATGCGCTGGGAGGCCAAGGCGCGCGCCGGCGGCGATGCCTGGGCGATGCTCGCGCTGGCCAACCCGGTGCCCGCTTCCTTCGGCTATTCCGACGTCAACCGTTATCAGGGATCGGGCGGGAACAGCGCGCTGAAGAAACAGATGTTCTTTGCCGGCCTGGCCGGGCTCGGCCGCATGCCGGCGTCCGAGATCGAGCGCGGCGCACGCTCGCTCGACGTCGCGATCGGCGACCGGAACCCCTGGACTCGCGCGATCGCCCGCGCCGCGGAGGCGCGCCAGCCGGGCACCGTGCTGGTGCTTGCCGGCATCGGCATGCAGACGCGGCTGTGGCGCGGCGTGCCGCCCGAGACCCTGTTCCACATCGTCACGGCGCTCCGCGCGGTCGGGCTGGAGGGCGAGGCGCGGATGATCGCCGCCGAGGCCCTCGCACGGCTTTGACCGCACCCGGGCCAGGTACCGACCGCGCGCTGATCGAGCGCTTCCTGGAGATGATGGCGGCCGAGGCGGGCGCCGCGAAGAATACCATCGCCGCGTATCGCAGCGACCTCGCGCTTGCCTCGGATTTTCTCACGGGTGGTCTCGCGGCTGCCTCGGCCGACGATCTGGCCCGTCTCGCCGGGCATTGGCTTGAGCTCTCCCGCTCCAGCGTCGCGCGCAAATCGGCGGCGCTGCGCCGCTTCTTCGCCTTCCTCGCCGATGAAGGGCACCGCACCGACGATCCGGGCGCGGCGCTGCCCCGGCCCGGCGCGCAGCGCTCCTTGCCGAAAATCCTCTCGCACGGCGATATCGACCGCCTGTTCGACGCGATCGCGGCGCGGATCGCCCGCGTGCCGGCTGATCCCAATGATCTCCGCCTCTCGGCCCTGGTCGAACTGCTCTATGGCTCGGGCCTGCGCGCGACGGAACTGGTGTCGCTGCCGCGCAACGCCGTCGCGCCCGACCGGCCCTATCTGATCCTGCGCGGCAAGGGCGGGCGCGAGCGGCTGGTGCCGATCTCGGACCGCGCTCGTGCCGCGGTCGCCGCCTGGCGCGCTCACGTCGCGACCGATCGCCTGTGGCTCTTCCCCTCGGGCAAGGCGTTTCTGTCGCGCGTCCGGCTCTATCAATTGCTGAAAACGCTGGCGGCGGAGGCCGGCATTCCGCCCGAGCGGGTCAGCCCGCACGTGCTGCGCCACGCCTTTGCGACTCACCTGCTCGCCGGCGGCGCGGATCTGCGCGCGCTGCAGTCGATGCTCGGCCATGCCGATATTGCGACGACCGAGATCTATACGCATGTCGACGCCAGCCGGCTGGTCGAGCTGGTCAACACCCGCCACCCGCTCGCCGATTCCAAGCCGCGCGTTGACGGGAAGCGGCGCGGGGCTTAACCGACGCGACCTTATGGCAAGCTTCCTCGATTTCGAGAAACCGATCGCCGAGCTCCAGGGCCGGATCGACCAACTTCGCGAGACCGCGGCCGACGGCACGGTCGATATCGACGCGGAGGTCGCGCGGCTTCAGGCCAAGTCCGACAAGCTGCTCCGCGATACCTATACGAAACTCACGCCCTGGCAGAAGACCCAGGTCGCGCGGCACGGCGAGCGTCCGCATTTCAGGGACTATGTCGCTGGCCTGTTCGACGATTTCATGCTGCTCTCGGGCGATCGCGCGTTCGGCGACGATCAGGCAATCCTTGGCGGCTTCGCGCGCTTCCGCGGCCGCCGCGTGCTGGTGATCGGCCATGAAAAGGGCGACGACACCGCCAGCCGGCTCCGTCACAATTTCGGCATGGGCAAGCCCGAGGGCTATCGCAAGGCGATCCGCCTGATGCAGCTTGCCGATCGGTTTGGCCTGCCGGTGCTGACCCTGGTCGATACCTCGGGCGCCTTTCCCGGCGTCCAGGCCGAGGAGCGCGGCCAGGCCGAGGCGATCGCCCGCTCGACCGAGGCGTGCCTGGCGCTCGGCGTGCCGCTGATCTCGGCGGTGGTGGGCGAGGGCGGCTCGGGCGGCGCGATTGCGCTCGCCGCGGGCAACAAGGTGCTGATGTTCGAGCACGCCGTCTATTCGGTGATCTCGCCCGAGGGCTCCGCCTCGATCCTGTGGCGCACCGCCGACAAGGCGGCCGAGGCGGCCGAGGCGATGAAGATCACCGCGCAGGACCTGCAGGGGCTGGGGGTGATCGATACGATCGTGCCGGAGCCGCTCGGCGGCGCGCACCGCGATCCGGCCTTGGCGATCGCCAATCTCGGCGACGCGATAGATAGCGCCCTGGGCGAGCTGGGCAATCAGGGCCCGGACCAGCTGCGGCGCGGCCGCCGCGAGAAATTCCTGGCGATCGGCCGGATCTAAGGCGCAACAGCTCTGAAAATCGCTCCGTCACCCCGGACTTGTTCCGGAGTCCATCGGGCCGAGTACGCAATAGCAGTGGTGTTTGCGGAGCCATGGATGCCGGAACGAGGCCGGCATGACGGGCCGGGGCGGCGACGCTTACCCAAAAAAAGGCGGCGGAACCCCAGGTCCCGCCGTCCCGATTCTCTGGCTCTTTGAAGGCTTACGACGCCTTCATGTTCGACGAGACGTTGGTGAAGGTGGTCGTCAGCTGATTGCCGAGCCCCTGCATCGCCGCGATCGCGGCGACGGCGATGAGCGCGGCGATCAGGCCATATTCGATCGCCGTGGCGCCCTTCTTGTTGCCGATAATCTTGCGCAGAATGTTCATGCCACTTCTCCCGACACGCGTCGGGGGGCGCTTCGCCCCCCGTCTCGCGTGCACGGACATTCTTGCTCTGGATCAATAAATCTCCGTTAAGCCGCGTGGTAACCGCATGGAAACCAAACCATTTCGGTTGCGTTTCTTTTTTGTGCCGCGGACGCGAAAAGGGCGGCGGAACCGAAGTTCCGCCGCCCCGATTTCGTCAGCTGATGAGAGCTTACGAAGCCTTCATGTTCGAAGAAACGTTCGTGAAGGTCGTCTTGAGCTGGTTGCCCAGGCCCTGCTTCGCGGCGATTGCGGCGACGGAGATGAGCGCGGCGATCAGGCAGTTCTCGATTGCGGTGGCGCCCTTGCTGTTCTTGATGAACTTGCGAATGGTCTGCATGATTCCGGTCTCCATTGGTTCTAAAGCTTCAGTACCCGGCTGAACCGGCGGAAACCGGACCAGCAGACTCAGGTCTAAGTGCGCTAGGTTGAGAAAAACTTAAGGCCGGAGGCAGAATCTTCCGGAACCAATCAGCCGCCCGTGCGTGCGACGTAGATTTTGGTGTTGACGTTGCCCCACATGCCCGTCGTCGTATTCGCCAGCTCCATGAAGGAAGCGACCATGGTTATCACGACCAAAGCGGCAATCAGGCCATATTCGATCGCCGTACCGCCCTTGCGGTCCCTTGCCAGCTTTCGGATCAGCGCGCTCAACATGTAAGGGTGGTCCCGGGCCCTTGGAATAATCCCGCAAGAACTAGTCCCGGAGAGTTAATGAATGGCGAATGCCGCTGAAGTTGCCGTGATTCCAAGCCTTTTCCCGGTCGTCGCGGCCGCGTTGATCGACCGGGACGGGCGCGTGCTCGTTCAGCGCAGACCAGCCGGCAAGATGATGGCGGGCCTGTGGGAATTTCCCGGCGGCAAGATCGAGCCCGGCGAAACGCCCGAGGCAGCGCTGGCCCGCGAGCTCCATGAGGAACTCGCCATCCAGGTCGACCCCGCCCGGCTCGTGCCCGCGGTCTTCGCCAGCGAGCCGCTGGCGGGGCGGCATCTCCTGCTGCTCCTCTATATCTGCCGCGAGTGGAGCGGCACGCCCCGCGCGCTCCACGCCGATGCGCTGCATTGGTGCCCCCCGGCCGAGCTGCGCACGCTGGAGATGCCGCCCGCCGATCTGCCGCTGATCGGGATGCTCGAGGCGCTGATCTGACCGAGGCCTCCGCCGGGGAAGAAAAAAACCGAGAGACAAGCGCTGGAACAAGTCGGGGGTGACGAAGTGATTTGACGAAGCGATTTAACCTATCGGCAATCGCCGCTAGCTATCGCTCGGGCACGGGAGGGCAAACGCCATGAAGAAACGCGGATTTATCGGAAAGCTGCTGCACGATCTCGAGTCGCCGATCGAGGCGCGGGGGTTCGGCACGGGCTGGTTCGCGGGCTTTTTCGCCCTGGTCTGCGCGATCGCCGGCCTGTGCTTCGTCGCGGCGCTACGCTGGCCGGCCTGGTTCGGCATGCCCGAGCTCGGCGTGGTGCGCGGCCTCGCCGGTTTCCGCATCGCCGTCCATGTCACCCTGCTCGCCGGCTACGGCCTCGCCTTGCTCAGCCTGTTGCTGCGGCCGCGCAAAGCGCTCGGCGCGACCGCTTTGGTCATCGCGCTCGCCGCGACGCTGCTCGGCGGCGCGGCGGTGCAGCCGCATGAAAGCCATGACTGGGGCATCTTCTTCGGCATCGATTTCTTCGCGCTGAACATGATCGCCACCGGCCTGATGTTCGCCCCGATCGAGCGGCTCTTCCCGCACCGGGCCGACCAGCGCCTGTTCCGCACCGAATGGCGCGAGGACCTGTTCTATTATCTCGTCAGCTCGATGCTGGTGCAGCTCATCACCTTCCTCGCGCTCGCGCCCTCCACCTTCATCATGGCGTCGAGCACCGGGTTCGGCAGCTTCCGCGCGATGGTCGCGAGCCAGCCCTGGCTGCTCCAGTTCGTCGAGGCGATGTTCCTGACCGATCTGACGCAATATTGGTTCCACCGCGCCTTCCACCGCTGGCCCTTTCTCTGGGGCTTCCACGCGGTGCACCACTCGGCCAAGTCGATGGACTGGCTGGCGGGCTCGCGCATGCATTTCGTCGAGGTCGTGCTGCTGCGCGGCGTAACGTCATTGCCGCTGCTGACGCTCGGCTTCGCGCCCTCGGTGATGCAGGCCTATGTCGCGATGGTCTATATCTACGCTTCGCTGGTCCACGCGAATCTGCGCGGCAATCTCGATCTGCTTGGGCGTTTCCTCGTCATCCCGCGCTTCCATCACTGGCACCACGGCATCGAGGAGGTCGCGATCGACAAGAATTTCGCGATCCATTTCCCCTGGCTCGATCGGCTTTTCGGCACCCATTACCTCCCGCCCGGCGAATGGCCGAGCGGCTATGGCGTCGCCGAGGAAGTGCCCAAGGGCTATCGCGCGCAATTCGCCTATCCGTTCCGCCGACGCGCGGGGTAGATCGGCTTCCGGCAGGATGGTGAAAATCATCTGCCTTCGCCCTTGGCGTCACCCCGGCGCAAGCCGTGGCCAGGAAACGCCTGCGCTTTCGATGGAAAGGTGACCTGCGAGGAAAGCCATTCTGCACCATTTCCTCACTGTCCGCTCATCACGCCTGCCTTGTCGCGTGCCAGGATGATGGCCGAAGATCCCACGGGAGGCAGGCAATGACTGGATCGAGCGAACGGGCGAGCGGAAGCCGCGCTTATTCTTTGGGCATTGGCGTCGCACTGGTGACATCGTTCCTGATCATATGGACGACGGTCGTTCGCGACGATGGCCACGGCATCGGCTTTTTCATGCTGATCATGGCGGCGGCGACAGGGGCGGGCGCTGCCTGGTTCCGGCCCGCCGGCATGGCGCGCACCATGCTTGGTGTCGCGATCATGCAGGCATTGCTCGGCGTTGCGATAGCAACCGCGCCGTCGGTTGCGCGCACGCCGGACGGCTCGTTCCGGACCTTGTTGTTCAGCGGCCTGTTCATGGCGCTGTGGCTGGCGTCGGCGGCCTTTTTCCGCGCTGCCGCGAAAGCCGGTTACAAGGCGGCAGCGGCGCCCTGAAAATGGGCAGCTGCGCGCCCGGCAATGCGCCGAGGTCGTGCCCTTTGGCCGTTTCCATGATACGCCCCATACCGGGGAGGCCCCGAAGCGGGCCGCAACGGGGGACGGCAGATGGCGGGGCGGCCTTCGCTGAAATATCTGCGCAGCAAAGGCGGGCTGATCCTGCCCGGCCTGATCGTGCTCGCGCTGATGCTGGCGCTTCAGGCGATCGGCGTGCCCGCGATCGACCGCGTGGGATCGCTCCTGTTCGACAGCTATCAGCGCACCAAGCCGCGCGTCTATCAGGATGCCGGCGTCAAGATTGTCGACATCGACGACGAGACGCTGCGCCGCCTCGGCCAATGGCCCTGGCCGCGCACCGATGTCGCCGAGCTGACCAGACGCCTCACCGATGCCGGCGCGGCGACGGTCGCGTTCGACATCGTCTTTTCCGAACCCGATCGCACCTCGCCGACCCGGCTGGCCGAGCGGATGAAGAAGCAGGGTGGCAATGAAGGCGCGATCGCCGCGCTAGACAAATTGCCCGACAATGACGCCGTGCTCGCCGACACGTTCAGGAACGCCAATGTCGCGCTTGCCTTTTTCCTCACCGATGAAAAGGGCGGCGGCCAGGTCGAGCCCAAGATGGGTTTTGCAGTCGCCGGGTCGCCGCCCAACACCGGCAAGGCCACCTACAAAGGCGCGATCCAGCCGCTGCCGGCGCTTCGGAATGCGGCCAGCGGCCTGGGTTTCGTCAGCCTGCCGCCCGACAGCGACGGCATCGTGCGCAAGGCGCCGCTGATCTCGACCGAGAATGGGCAATTGCTGCCGTCGCTGTCGCTGGAGGCGCTGCGCACCGCCTATCAGACTCAGTCGGTGATCGTGAAATCGAGCGATGCCAGCGGCGAATATAGCGGCGACGGCTCCAATGTCGTGTCGCTCAAGGTCGGCGATTCCGAGGTGCCGACCACGCCGTCCGGCCAGCTCATGATGTATTTCACCGCGCCGCATCCCGAACGGATCGTGCCGGCATGGAAGATCCTGACCGGCCGGATGTCGCCAGAGGAGATGCAGCGCAATTTCCAGGGGCAGGTCGTCTTCATCGGCACCAGCGCGCAGGGACTGTACGATCTGAAATCGACACCGGTCGCGCAGACCGAACTGGGCGTCGTCGTTCACGCCCAGGCGCTGGAGCAGATCATCACCAAAACCTTCCTCAGCCAGCCCGATTGGGGAAAGGGCATCGAACGCACGGCGCTGCTCGCCCTCGGCCTGATCATGGCCTTTTCGCTCCCCTGGCTCGGCGCGACGCGCGGCGCGATCCTCGGCCTGGTGATGGTCGGCGGCATGGTGATCGGCAGCTGGGAAGCCTTCGCCCAGCAACGTCTGCTGCTCGATCCGACCTATCCCGTGCTCGGCCTGACCCTGGTCTATGTCGTCGAGACCGCGCTCACCTATTACCGCGAGGAACGGCAGCGCGCCTATATCCACCAGGCGTTCGATCGCTATCTCTCGCCCGAAATGGTCAAGCGCATCGTCGACGATCCCGGCCGGCTCGAGCTCGGCGGCGAGGAGCGCGAGATGACAGTATTGTTCTGCGATATCCGCGGCTTCTCCAGGCTTTCGGAGAAGCTGACCCCGCAGGAGATCATCCAGTTCCTGATCGCCTTCCTCACCCCGATGTGCGACATATTGCTCGCCCGCAAGGCGACGATCGACAAGTTCATCGGCGATGCGGTGCTGGCCTTCTGGAACGCGCCGCTCGACGATCCCGATCAATATGCCAACGCCGCGCGCGGCGCGCTGCAGATGACCCGGCGCCTGCGCGAGATCAATATCGAGAAGCGCGACCGCAACGACGCCTTGTGGCCCGGCAATGTCAGCATCGGCATCGGGCTCAATTCGGGCCCGTGCTGCGTCGGCAATATGGGCTCGGCGCAGCGGCTCAATTATTCACTGATCGGCGACACCGTGAACCTCGCCTCGCGCATCGAGGGCATGACCAAATATTACGGCCTCCAGATCGCGATCGGCGAGGATCTCCGCCGGCATCTTCCCCATTTCGCGATCCTCGCGCTCGATCACGTCAAGGTCGTCGGTCGCGACACGCCCGAGGAGATTTTCGGCCTGCTCGGCGACGAGAGCCTCGAACAGGAACCCGCCTTCCGCGATTTCGCCCTGCGCCATGCGGCCATGCTAGACGCCTATCGCGCGCAGTTATGGGCCAAGGCCGATGCGCTGGCCGAGGCAGGGCAGGGCGCCGCGGTCGGCTATGGCCTGCGCAAATTCTACCTGCTGATGCGCGAACGGATCGCCCACTTCGCGGCGAACCCGCCGGGGGAGGGCTGGGACGGGGTTTTCTCGGCGACGGAGAAGTGACCCCGGCACCTCGTCGGCGGCGCTCGATCCAAGGGGATTCGATGACAGTTTACTAATTCAGGCTGGCGCGACGCTGACCGTTTTGAATGGTGGCGCCAGCAATGGTGCTAATGGGATCGCGTCTTTGTTCAGCCCCTATCCGCCTTGCTGGTAAATGGAGATAGCCTTGCTTTCCGACGACGTTCTTATTCTCATATTTGTCTTCGTGTTTGACAGAGGAGGATTTTGGCAACTCAATAATACAGTTGCACAATTTCGCGGAAATAGTCTGCCATTTACTTATTTTGGCACTCTATACCCTCGAATTGTTCTACTAATCATGGGTTACGTTCTTTTTGTATTGGGGAATGTGTCTCAAGATCATCGGGCGTTACTCATGTTCGGCGGAATGTTATTAATGACAATCTCTCACCTTTGCCTGTATGTTAAGGCTGTTAGGTCCCGGTGACAGAATCCATGAATTCTGTAACGATTTACTAATTACTCGAGTTCGAGTGTCGTGCCAATTAGCGTTGCTCGATAATGACTAGAGGAATGCAATCCTGCCGCAGGCCGTCGTCGCGTTATATGTTTTGTGTCACTATCCACGATAGCCAGAGGATTCGAGAAGAGCTACATCTATGGGCGCGCGCTCGCGCTTCTTTTACTTGCTATTTCGGATTGATTGGTATTTGCCAATAAAAATATAAACGTGGTCATGATTGATTAATAGTCCATCAGACTATACCGTAGTACGGCGACGCCTTACTTAAATCTTCGTGAACGCGCCTTGAGGCAACTCAAATGATCAGAGCTATCTTGATTGTGGTCCTTGCTGTTGCCGTTGTGTCTTGCAGCAAGATTTTCAGTGATATCACGGTTCAGAACCATGGTCGTCTACCGTTGAAGCAGGTCATTATGCAGGTAGGCGAACGTCGATATAATCTGAACGATGTAGCAGTCGGCGACTCGCTTCACTTCAGGCGAGCGTTGGCAGGCGAAGGAGCGCCCTCGCTTGAATGGACCTATGCTACAGACCGGAAGCGGCATGAACTGTGCTACTTCACTGGAACGATGCCGCCGATCGGTACAATTATGATCTACGCCGGCCGTGCCGAACTAAAATGTAAATAACGATTGCCGGGTTCCTGTGAGACTGCGCCTGATTGCCCTGCCACCCCAGCGTCGCAGTCGCGGAAGGGCGATCCGACCCTCCCCGGCAGCAGAAATCCCGAATGTCGCGGGAGGACGGTCAGCGGCGGCCCGGTTTTCCCTCACACCGGCAATGCGGCGCACAGTTTGTGCCCGACCTCCCTTTTGCGTAATATCGCCTCACGCTATTTCCGAAGACCTGGGATGGAGATATTGCACCATGGCGAAGCTCGTCTTCGGAATGAACCAGTCGTTGGACGGCTATGTCGACCACACGGCATTCGCGCCGGACGCCATAGTCTTTCGTCACTTCATCGATCAGGTGGGCGGCCTGACCGGCAGTGTCTACGGGCGTCGCCTGTACGAGATCATGCGCTATTGGGACGACGATCTTCCTGAATGGAGCGCCGAGGAACGCGCTTTCGCGGCGGCGTGGCGGCGCCAGCCAAAATGGGTCGTGTCGCGCTCGCTGAAGTCGGTCGGCCCCAACGCCACCCTGGTCGAGGGCGACCTCGAGGCGGCGGTCCGTGAGCTGAAGGCCCGGCATGTCGGGGAGATTGACGTCGGCGGACCGGACCTGGCCCGAAGCCTGACCGATCTCGGTCTCATCGACGAGTATCGACTCTATCTCCACCCCGTCGTGCTGGGTCGCGGCACGCCCTTATTTGCCGGCGCCCGGCCGCCGCTCCGCCTTGTCGCCAGCGATCGCATTGGCGAGGACGTGATCAGGTTGACCTACGTTCCCGCCTGATCGCGCGATGCCCTCGACGGTCCGCGCCGACGTGCGAGAAAAGGGGTCAGAGTCATTTTTCGAAAACATCCGGTGGGCGCTTGATTCAACCGTTTCCCACATTCGGATCGCGAATACTTCCAAAACGGGCCTTTCCGGCCTCCTCAGCGCACCCCGAGCGTCGCGGCTTCGGCGCGCAAGCGCGCTGTTTCACCCGGGTTGGCCGCACTTGCGGCCCGCAAGGCGGCACTTGCCTTGGCAGGCTCGCCCAGAGTCATCCGGCTGCGCATCAGCATGATCCAGCCATCCAGATTGCCGGGATTCGCCTTGAGCTTCGCCTCCAGCCCCGCGACCATGTTCTGCACCATCGCATCCTGCTCGTGCGGCGGCAGCGCGGCGGCGGCGCGGATGTCGGCGGGGCTTGGGCCGGGGATTGCCGCTGCTGCGGTCGACGCGTCGGGCACCAAAGGATGCGCGGCGGGCTGCTTCACCGCGGCGAGGCGCTCGGCCACGTCGATGTCATGGATCTTGCCGACCTGCTCGATCGTGCGTCGCAGATCCTGTTCCCAGGCCGCGCCCGGCGGCGTATCCTGCAGCAGCGCCAGCCAGTCGCCGATCGCGCCCGCATGATCCCCGCCCAGATCGCGCGCGACCGCCAGGAAATAGCGCCCGCGCGGATCCTTCGGATCGATCGCGATCGCCTTGCGGAACGCGGCGAGCGCCGGCGCCGGCATCGGGCTGTCCTTGCTCGCCATCACCAGCGCCTCGCCCAGCGCCGACCACAGGTCGCTCCGCCCCGGCGCGGCCTGTGTCCCATGGTCGTACGCGTCGGCCGCCTCGGCATAAAGCCCCGCATCGAACCTAGCCTGGCCGAGCAGCAACCAGGCATCGGCATTGCCCGGCTCGGCCTGCGCGCGCGCCTCCAGCGCCGCCAGCGGGGCCGGCTGGTCAACCGCGGCCGAAGCTGCGGGAATGGGCTCGTTTTTCGCGACTTCACCACCGCGCAACGCCGCCCAGGAAATCGCCACGGTCAGCGCAAGGGCCGCGCATACCAGCACGATCAGCCCGGTCCGCGACGAATTCTTGGCCGTTTCCATCGCAGTCCTTGTCGTTACTTCGTTGAGGCTGGCGCCCCGCGCGCACCATGCTACTGTGTACCGGCCAGCGGCAAATGCAATCCTGAACGGGCGCGCATCGCTCGCGGCCCGGGGGCAATGGGGGACATGGCGTGACGGACCGCGTCCGCATCGCGATCATCGGTTCGGGCCCCGCGGGGCTCAGCGCCACCGCGCGCGCCGCCCAGCTCAGGCTCAGCCATGTCCTGCTGGAGAAGACCGACCATTTGTCGGACACGATCTTCAAATACCAGAAGGGCAAGCACGTCATGGCGACGCCCAGCCAGCTCGTGCTCCGCTCCGACATGGAATTCGACGCCGGCAAGCGCGAGACCATTCTCGGCACCTGGGACAAGCTCGCGGCGAAGCACGGCATCAAGGTGCGCTATCGCAGCGAGGTGAAGGCGATCGAGGGCGAGCGCGGCGACTTCCGCATCACCCTCACCGACGGCGCGGTGATCCATGCCGAGACGGTGATCCTCGCCATCGGCACCCAGGGCAATCCGAACCTGATGCGCTGCACCGGATCGACCCTGCCGCACGTCCAGTATCAGCTCGACGATCCCGGCGAATATATCGACGAGCACATCACGGTGATCGGCTCGGGCGATGCCGGGATCGAAAACGCGCTCGGCCTCGCCGCCGATGCGGTGCAGGGCAATGTCGTCACCATCCTCAACCGCTCGGCCGATTTCGCCCGGTCCAAGGCCGCCAACGTCAAATTGCTCAACGAGGCGGCGGATGCGGGTCGCATCTCGATCCGGCTCGAGACGACCCCCGCCGAGGTGCGCCCGGGGGAGCTGGTGCTCGAAACCCGTGACGGGCAGGAGACGATCCGCTGCGACCGGATCATCGCCCGCATGGGCTCCGCCGCGCCCCGCGCCTTTGTCGAAAGCTGCGGCATCGAGTTCAGCAGCGCCGACCGCGAGGCCTTCCCGAAGCTCTCGCCGGTGTTCGAATCGACCAAGCCCGGCATCTTCGTGATCGGTGCGCTCGCCGGCTATCCGCTGATCAAGCATTGCATGAACCAGGGCTATGACGTCGTCGAGTTCATCAACGGCAACACCAGCCTGAAGCCCGCCGACGAACCGATCCTCCAGGCCAAATTCGCCCGTTTCAAGTCGCGCCGCTCGGTCGACGAGTGGCTCGAGATGCTCCGCGCCAACGTCATGATCCTGAACGAGCTCTCGCCGCTCCAGATGCGCGAGTTCATGCTCGATTCCGAGGTGCGGTCGTACAAGGCGGGCGACGTGGTGTTCGAACGCGCCGATCCTGGATCGTCGCTCTTCGCGATCGCGCAAGGGTCCGCTTTGGTCCAGGTCGACAAGGACAATCCGTCGATCACCGTGCCGATCGAGCAGGGCTCGATCTTCGGCGAAGTCGGCCTGATCTCGGGCCGCCGCCGCGGCGCGACCGTCCGCGCCGGCACCGACATGATCGCGGTCGAGGTCTCGCGCACCGCAGCGCTGAAGCTGATGGCCTCGGTCCCCGCCGCCAAGCGCGCCGTCACGCGCATCTCGGTCGAGCGGCAATTGCTCCAGCTGTTCGGCTCGGGGCTCACCTCGGCCGATCTGGTCGAGATACTCGACGCCTCGGAGATCCAGACGGTGCCCGCCGGCAAGCCGATCATCGTCGAGGGCGATGCTGGCGAGGACATTTATGTCATCCGCGTCGGCAGCATGATCGTCGAGAAGAATGTCGGTGGAAAGCCGGTCTTCCTCTCCTATCTCCCCGCCGGCTCCTATGTCGGCGAGATGGCGCTGATCGGCGGCGGCCGGCGCACCGCGACGGTCAAGGCCGCGGTCAAGTCGGAGGTGATCCGGCTCCCCGGCGCGGCCTTCCGGCGCCTGCTCGAGGCCAAGCCCCGTCTGCTCGAAAAGGCCCGCGCCGACATGGCGCAACGCCAGAACATCAATGCGTTCGTCGAGAGCCGCAAGGACAGCTTCTCCGGCGTGGTCGACATGTATTCGCAGACCGCGACCTTCCTGGTCGAGAACGGCATCGGCGAAGCAACCGACGTGCTCCTGATCGACGAGAATCTC
>NZ_JAQGLC010000273.1 GCF_028293085.1 Sphingomonas bacterium | reverse complement strand
AGATCCGCATCGCCGAGGGCCATCCGCTGACGCTGCGCCAGCAGGACGTGGTGTTCCGCGGCCATGCGATCGAATGCCGCATCAATGCCGAGGACCCGCGGACCTTCGCGCCCTCGCCGGGGCTGGTGAAGCAATATCATGCGCCGGGCGGCATGAACGTGCGCGTCGATAGCGGGCTCTATGCCGGGTACCGTGTGCCGCCTTATTATGATTCGATGATCGCCAAGCTGATCGTCTACGGCACGACCCGCCAAGGCGCGATCCGCCGGCTGCGCCGCGCGCTGGAGGAATATGTGATCGAGGGGATGAAGACGACCATCCCGCTGCACCAGGCGCTGATCGAGGATCCCGATTTCCAGGCGGGGAATTATACGATCAAGTGGCTCGAGGAATGGCTGGCGCGGCAGGAGGATTGAGGTCCCCAGGGAGAGTCCTTCTCCCGGCGGGAGAAGGTGGCGCGAAGCGCCGGATGAGGGCGAGTGAGGGTCAACACCCTCACCCTTCCCACTGCCTTCGGCAGCGGGCCCCTTCCCTCTCCCGCTGGGAGAGGGAGTTTTGGGAGGCACCGCATCATGTTCATCGGCCATTACAGCGCGGCGTTCGTCGCGGCGACATCGCCCAGGGCACCGCGGCTCGGGACCTTGTTCGTCGCGACGCAGCTGATCGATCTTGCTTTCTTCTCGTTCCTGCTGCTCGGCGTCGAGCATATGCGGCTCGTGCCGCACATCACGGCGATGAACCCGATGGACCTTTATGACATGCCGTGGACGCATAGCCTGGTCGGGGCGCTCGGCTGGGCGGCCGGGTTCGGCCTGCTGATCTGGTTGTGGCGCCGCAGCGCCGCAGCCGCGCTGATCGGCGGCGCGGTGGTGGTGTCGCACTGGGTGATCGACCTGCTCGTCCACCGGCCGGACCTGACGATCGCGGGCAGCCCGCCGCCGCTTGGGCTGGGACTGTGGAACTACCCGGCGATCGAGGTACCGCTCGAGCTGATTTTCGCTTTTGGCGGGCTTGCCTTCTTCGTCGTGCGGACGCGCGGTACCGGCGCCAAAGCGTGGCTCCCGGTCGCGGCGCTGGGGGCGGTGATGGCAGTCGCACAGGGGGTCAACTGGCTGACCGCGCAGCCGACAGGCGTGATCGATCCGCCGCCGCCCTCGCTGGCGATCATGGGACTCGCGGCCTATGTCGTGCTCGCCTTGCTTGCCTGGTGGGTGAGTCGAACACGGGAGATCAAGGCGTGAAGGCGACCATCTGGCACAATCCGCGCTGCTCCAAATCGCGCGAGACGCTCGCGATCCTGCAAGCGACGCCGGGGATCGAGATCGAGGTGATCGAATATCTGAAGACGCCGCCGACCCGCGCGACGCTGGCGGCCTTGTACGAGCGCGCGGGGATGACGCCGCGCCAGGGGCTGCGCATGGCCGAGGATGGTGCGCGGGCGCTGAAATATGCCGATAGCGACGCGATCCTCGATGCGATGATGGTCGACCCGATCCTGATCGAAAGGCCCCTGGTCGAGACCGAGAAGGGCGTAAGGCTGGGCAGGCCGCCGGAAAAGGTGCGCGAGATCCTCTGACCAGGGCCGCCGGCGCCGCGCGCGATGGCTGTGGCAAGTCATATTGTTGGAAAAGGCGAAAATCGACCTGTCGAGATTGGAATGTGCGAGTCGGTTAACGTGTTTTTCCCGGGCATTTTATTTTCGCATATTCGGGCGCCGGAATCATCGCGGCGCGGCCACAAATACGCCGCAAGCGGAACTCCCGAGGCAACAACGCAACGAATTCTTGCGCAATATGCGAGTCGCTTAAGTAATGCTGCGCTGTTCTTGGACGGTATTTGTCGTTCCGAATCTGTGGTTCCACGTCCGATGCTCCGGCCGGGCCGGCACAGCGCCGGGCAGAGCATGATAGGCCGTCTGGATAAGCTGTTGAATCAGTGAACCGCCGGCCTAAAATCGACATCACTTCATGGGAGGCGAAGCGACGATGGGGGCCTGGGGCGCGATCATCATGGGTTTCTTCGGCGCGCTGTTCGCGGCACTGACGCTGGCGTTCGAATTACATTGGGCCGGGGCGATGCTGGCGCTGCCCTTCGTCGTTTTCGCGGCCATCGCCCTCGCCGCGATCATCGTCATCCGCCGGCCGGGTGCGGGCATCGCCCCCTCGCCACCGGCGGAGCGCGTCATCCTGTGGAGCAGCATCGGCGAGGGCGTCGGCTTGTTCGTCGCGGCCAATCTGGTGATCAACCTCGGCCATCGTGAGATGTTGCTGCCAGCCATGGCGCTCGTCGTCGGACTGCACTTCCTGCCAATGGCCTATGCGATACCGTTTCGCCCCTTCTACCTGCTCGGGGGCGCCCTGCTGGCCGCAGCGGCGCTCGGCTTCGCGCTCGGCCAGCCGATGGGCGGCGCGATTGCGGGCTTTGCCGGCGCGGCCGCCCTTTGGGTCGCGGCATTGCTGGCGGTACGTCGGGACATGCAGGCAAAGTCCGTTCAGGCCGGTTAGCCCTCCGCTAGCGCAACCGCTCGGCCAGGAAATCGACAAAGGCCCGCACGCGCGCCGGGGTGTTGGTGCCGCCGACGAACACGGCGTTGATCACCTCCACGTCGCCGGGATTATAGTCCTCGAGCAGCGGCACGAGCCGGCCCGTAGCGATATCGTCGAGCACGCTGAAGGCGCCCACTCGCGTCACGCCGACGCCGGCCACGGCCAACTGCCCCAGCGTCTCGCCGTTATTCGCCTCGATGCTGCCATGCACGCTCAGCACATAATCCTCCCCGTCGTGGCGGAAGGGCCAGATCGGCTCGGCGCGGCGGAAATTGAAGCCGAGGCAATTATGGCGGAGCAGATCCTTCGGGACCTTGGGCGTGCCGTGCCGCGCCAGATAATCGGGCGAGGCGACGATCACCCGGCGCGTCTCGCCCAGCTTGCGCGCGGTAAGCGGACTGTCCGTCAGCGGGCCGAAGCGTATGCCGACATCCGCCTGGCCGCCGGCGATATCGACCACTGCATCGGTGAGGCTGATGTCGACGAGGATGTGGGGATGACGCTGCACAAAGGCCCCGAGCAGCGGCACGACGCATAACCGGCCATGCGACAAAGCGGCGCTGACCCTGAGGCGCCCGCGCGGGGCGCCCTGATCGGCGATCGCCTGCTCGGCATCGTCGAGATCGGCCAGGATGCGCCGGGCCGCGCCGAGATAGGCCTGCCCCTCGGCGGTGAGCGTCAGCGTCCGGGTCGTGCGCAGCAGTAGCCGGACGCCGAGCCGCGCCTCGATCCGATCCACCGTCCGGCCGACCGCCGAGGGCGTCAGGCCAAGCGACCGCCCCGCGCCCGAGAAACTGCCGGCCGTCGCCACCGCGGCGAAGATCTCCAGGGCCCGCGCCCGATCGGTCGCGGCAAGCGCCTGTGCTTCCATATCACAAATCCTTGGCTTTGAGACGGGCTACCGCCGTGCGCCCGAGTCGCCCATCTGTGCGTCAGGTCGCAAAAAGGATCAATCATGGACTATCGTCAGCTGGGATCGTCGGGCCTCAGGGTTCCCGTGCTCAGCTTCGGCGCGGGCACCTTTGGCGGCGCCGGGCCGCTGTTCGGCGCCTGGGGCCAGAGCGATGCCGCCGAGGCGCGCCGCCTGATCGACATCTGCCTGGAGGCGGGCGTCACCTTGTTCGACACCGCCGACGTCTATTCGGACGGCGCGTCGGAG
Source organism: Sphingomonas bacterium (assembly GCF_028293085.1). Taxonomy (GTDB): domain Bacteria; phylum Pseudomonadota; class Alphaproteobacteria; order Sphingomonadales; family Sphingomonadaceae; genus Sphingomonas. The sequence continues at coordinate 6,505 of NZ_JAQGLC010000273.1, read as the reverse complement.
CGGGTGCTGGGCGAGGCGATCCGCGGCCGGCGCGATGCCGTGCTGATCTCCACCAAGACCGGCCTGCCCCTGGGCGACGGCCCGGGCGACTGGGGGGTATCCCGCGCGCGCCTGATCCGTTCGGTCGAGGGCGCACTGCAGCGCCTCGGCACCGACCATATCGACCTGCTCCAGCTTCATGCCTTCGACGCCTCGACGCCGGTCGAGGAGCTGCTCGCGACGCTCGACATGCTGATCGCCGCGGGCAAGGTCCGCTATGCCGGCGTCTCCAACTATCCGGGCTGGCAGTTGATGAAGGCGCTGGCCGCCGCCGACCGCCATGGCTGGCCGCGCATGGTGGCGCATCAGGTCTATTATTCGCTGATCGGCCGCGCTTACGAGGACGATCTGATGCCGCTGGCCGCCGACCAGGGCGTCGGCGCGCTCGTATGGAGCCCGCTCGGCTGGGGCCGGCTGACCGGCCGGATCCGGCGCGACGCGCCGATCCCGGAGGGCAGCCGCCTGCACCAGACCGCCGCCTTCGCGCCGCCGGTGGCGAACGAGCATCTCTACCGCGTCGTCGATGCGCTGGACGCCGTGGCCGCGGAAACCGGCAGGAGCGTGCCGCAGGTGGCGATCAACTGGCTGCTGCAGCGGCCGACCGTTTCTTCCGTGATCATCGGCGCACGCAACGAAGCGCAGCTGCGCGACAATCTCGGCGCGGTCGGCTGGTCGCTGACGCCGGCGCAGGTCGCGGCGCTGGATGCCGCGAGCACCGTGATCCCGCCCTATCCCCATACACCGTATCGGCAGCAGGAGGGTTTTGCCCGCCTGAACCCGCCGCTGGTCTGACCGAAAGCCTGCCCGTGAAACTCAATCTTCCCCTGCTCGCGCTCGCCACGGGCGCCTTCGGCATCGGCGTGACCGAGTTCGCGCCGATGGGCCTGTTGCCGGTGATCGCGAAGGACCTGCACGTCTCCATTCCCGCAGCCGGATTGCTGATCAGCGCCTATGCGCTGGGCGTCATGCTCGGCGCACCACTGATGACGCTGACCACGGGGCGCGTGCCCCGGCGGACGCTGCTGATCGGGCTCGCCGCGATCTTCACGATCGGCAACCTGCTGTCCGCTGTGTCGGGCAGCTACGGTATGCTGCTGGTCGCCCGCGTCATCACCTCGCTGAACCACGGCGCCTTTTTCGGCGTGGGCTCGATCGTGGCGGCGAGCCTGGTGCCGGCGGACCGGCGCGCCGGCGCGGTCGCGGCGATGTTCATGGGGCTGACCATCGCCAATGTGGTCGGCGTGCCGCTGGCGACCTGGGCGGGCGCCCAGCTGGGCTGGCGCGCCTCCTTCTGGGGCATCGCCGGGCTCGGCGTGGTGACCATGGCCGCGCTCCGCCTGACCCTGCCGCTCATGCCGGCACCGGCCGGCGGCAACATGATGGCGGAAATCCGCGTGCTGACGCGCGGGCCCGTAGTGTCGGCGCTCGCGCTGACCGTGCTGGGATCGAGCGCGATGTTCACCGTCTTCACCTATGTCGCGCCGATCCTGCGCGAGGAGACGGGCGCGTCGCTCGGCTTCGTCACCGCCATGCTGGTGACCTATGGCGTCGGCCTGACAGTCGGCAACTGGCTCGGCGGCAAGTTTGCCGACCGATCGGTGGACCGGACGCTGATCGTCACGCTCGGCGGGCTGTCGATCGTCCTGATCGGCTTTGCGCTGCTCATGCGCTACCCGGCGCCGACCGCCCTGCTCGTCTTCCTGTGGGGTGTCGCGAGCTTCGCGCTGGTGCCGCCGCTGCAGCTGCGGGTGATGGCGGCCGCCGCCGACGCGCCGAACCTGGCCTCGTCGGTCAATATCGGCGCCTTCAACCTGGGCAACGCCATCGGCGCGGCGCTTGGCGGCGCGGTGATTGCGGCGCGGCTCGGCTATCCGGCCGTCGCGCTTGCCGGGGCGGCGACCTCGGCGCTGGGCCTGGCGATGGTGTTGGTGCTGGCCCGCCGTCCGGGCGATACCTGCGACGAGCGGCTGCTTGCGAGAGAAGCGGGTTAGCTGGTCAGCCCCGAACGGGCGCGAGCATCGTCCGGTGTTCGATCCACCGCTGGAGTGCGGCACGATCGGGAACCTCGATACCGCCATAGGACCGCTTCACCAGCCCCTCGCTTTCCAGCACGCCGAGCGCCGTGCCGATCGCGACGCGCGAGACGCCGAAGCGGGCGCCAAGTTCCTCGTGCGTGGCCCTGGCCCTGCCCTCCCGGACCATCGACAGCAACAGCTTGGCGAGCTGAACCTTGAGCGGGAGGCGGCGGAGATCGTCGGCAAATTCGAGCGTGGCGTAAAGGCGACGCGCCATCATGCCGAGCATGGCTCGGGTGAGCGCCGGGTTGGCCTCGGCAAAGCGCTCATAAGCGGCGGGCGAGACGTGATCGATCACCGTCGCACCCTTTGCGACCGCGTCATGCGTGCGAGGCAGATCGCCGAACAGGGTCATCTCGCCGAAGCAATGGCCCGGGCCGAGGATCGAGGTGACGACGAAGGAGCCGTCGAGGCCCGGATTGCCGATCTGGACCGCGCCCTCGCGGATGATCGACAGGCCCGGGCGGGCATCGCCGCGGGCCTGGATCAGAGCCTTGTCCTGATAGACGATCGACGTTCCGGCGGCGCGGAGGCGGGCGAACAGCTCGCTCGGCAACAGCGAGCCGAGGCTTGGGGCGTCGAGGAAAAGTTGCTCGGCCACGCCGCTCCAATTGCAAAGAACTTGTCATTCTTACCGCTGCGAATCGGCTATCACAAGATCAAGGCGATCCGCACGAGGCGTCGGGAGAGCGGCATGAAGTTCGAGCTGATCGCGATCGTCGGCATCTATCTCGCCTTCGCGCTGGCCGAGGCGATCTCGACCGGCTTCTTCCGCAAAGCCGGCGCGACGCGGGAGGACGCGGTGGTGGAGGTGTTCGGCACGGCGATCCTGCTGGTCGTGACGCAGCCGCTGGCACTGGCGGGCGGGATTTTCCTGGCGCGGTTCGTCGCGCCGGATGCGGAGGGGGCGCTCGCCGGATGGCCGATACTTGCGCAGATCGCGTTGCTGCTGCTGTGCGACGACATGATGCAATATTGGTGGCACCGGCTGTCTCACACCGTGCCGTGGCTCTACAATCTGCACCGGCCGCATCACAATGCCGAGTATATGTCGGTGCGGATCGTCTACCGGAACAACGTTTTTTACTATCTGCTGATGCCGTCGCTCTGGCTGTCGGGGGCGTTGGTCTATCTCGGGCTGGGCTGGGCCTATGCCGGCTATGTCGTGGTCAAGATGGCGGTGATCATCGCGGCGCATTCGGACCGGCGCTGGGATGCGCCCCTATACCGCGTGCCGTGGCTGTCGCCGGTGATGTGGCTGGTCGAGCGGACCATCTCGACGCCCGCGACGCATGCCGCACATCACGGCAAGCATGCCGATGACGGGGTGACCCATTACAAGGGTAATTTCGGCAATCTGCTGTTCTTCTGGGACGTGCTGTTCGGCACGGCGAAGATCACGCGGCGTTATCCGGAGAAGATCGGGGTGGAGAATCTGCCGGCGACGACGGCGGCGGCGCAGTTGCTGTGGCCGCTGGTGCCGGCGCCCAAGCTCATGCTGCCCTGAACATGCTCGGTGATCACCCCGCTTTTGACCAAATGGACCATTGTGTCCCCAGGATGCCTGGTCTGTGCTCCGGCCCGTCTCCCGATCGTCGCGGTCGGCTCGCCGTCACGGCGCCGTCGGGCAGGCGCCGAGCCAGCAGGGCAGGCCCCATGTCAGGTGCGTTTTCCAGCGGCCGATCGGTGCCACGGGCGCTTGCTCTGGCAGACGCACCGGATCCGAACTGTTCGCCGGCCAATATTGGCCGTCCACGCCCTGCGGCACCCATGTTGCGCCCGGCGCGAAGGGGCGCTTGATCGAGATCACATGCACGACCGGCCCGTCCATGATCTGGCGGAATTCGAAGATGTTGCGATAATTTCCCCGCGGATCGACGATGCTCGACTTTGCCGCATAGAGATGCGGCGCGGCCACATCGCGCGGCGCGGGCACGTCCAGCCGCCACGCATCCTCCCCGGGCCCCGCCGGGACCGCGACGAGGCGCAGCCCGGTCAACAGGAAGATCGCCGTCATCGCCGCGCCTGCCCTGAACGGGGCGCGCCGGCCGTCGCGCACCAGCAGCCATGCCATCATCCCGAGCAGCGGCAGCACCCATTTCAGATAATGGATATTGCTGTTCTTCCACAGGCCGGAGGGCAGGAAATCGGCATAGGCGGTCAGCACGACGACATAGGCCGTGGCGGCGAGCAGCAGGCAGGCCGCATAGCCGCGCCGCCCGGCATCGTCGTTCCGGAGCAGCGCGAACAGCGCGCCGGCCAGCCCCAGCGCCACCCAGGGCATCCGGCCCAGCACCCCGGATATCTGCGGATACCAGGGCCGCGGATCGACGAACAGGATCGACATCTTCCAGCCGAGATCCGAAAAGCAGGTGCCGATCTCGGCGGAGAGCAGCATATAGTCGGTCGGTCGCGGGCCGTAGATCAGCAAATGGAGCGCGCCATAAGCGACAAGCGGCACCATCGCCCCACCGACCGCGCCGCCGAGCCGATGCCAGCCCAGCGTGCCGCGACGGAGCATCGCGATCGCCAGCCAGCCGCCCAGCATCGCAACGATCACCGCATCGGCCGGGCGCACCAGCGGCACCAGCGCGGCGACGCAGCCCAGCCAGGCCATGTCGCGCGCGGTCATGTCCCGGCGCGCGACGAGGATATCGCCGGCCCGCGCGAGCAGCCACCAGATCAGCGGGGCCGACAGCGTCGTCGTCCAGGGACGAACCCAGGCGCCCCATAGCTGCGGTGGCCACAGCAGCGTGAGCAGCAGCACGATCATCGCCGCGCGGCGATCGATCCCCAGATGCGCCGCGACGCGGATGATCGGGCCGATCATGAAGAAGACGCACAGGATATCGAGCAACAGATAGGGGTTGCCCGGCATCACCCAGGCAAAGGGCACCGCGGCGAGCGGATAGAGCAGCGGATACCAATGGCTTGCCGCGGCGAAATCCGCATGGGCGAAAGCAAGGGTGGAGCGCAGATACTGGCTCTGATCCCACGCGCCGTGCCAGTCGTCACCGGTGATCAGCCGGATCGGCCCGGTTTTGCACACGCAGAGCAGGATATAGACGAAGGTGGCGATCAGCGCCGGCCGATGCCTGGTCAGGACAAGCCGGATAAATCCGGGCCCATGGCCGGCTTTGGACTGTTCCGGCTCGCTCTGCATGGGCGCCGTTTACAGGAACCGGGCGGCGGGGCAAGGCCCTGATCCCGTGGGGAAATCCCGGGCGCGTGGTGCCGGCCTATCCCCCGATCGCCGCCGCCAGGTCGATCGGCGCGCGCTGGGCGGACAGGTTCGGCATTTAGGGACACTATGCCAGTGGAATGGCCCGGAATACACCAGCGGCAACGCCGGCGGAAAGAACCTCAAGCGTCATGTATTACGCGGCGGCCCGCCTTTACGGCGTCATCCTGCCTCAGACGATAGCACTCCGCGCACAGCATATCGATGCCGCCAGGCACCTCGACCGCGTCCTCCACCCATTCCCCGCCGTTCGCCTGCAGGTAGGCGTCGCAGGTGTCGCACCACGCATCGCGAAGGTCGTTTTCATCATCGGGGCGATACGACGCAAACCCGACCGTTTCGCCGAGTGGCGCGCCGGTAATGTGTTTGCAAACGAACGCTGTTGGCTGGTCGCCGTGCCGATCGCAGACGTAGATTTCATCTTCCATCAGAGCACCCCGTTGCCGTCAGGGATGAAGCTAACGAAGGACTGAGGTGTCCGCTACGGTCGACCGCGACCGTTCGCCTTCACAACTTCCTCCTACTCACTAGCCCCTGCCGCCCTCCCCCGCTAAAGCCCGCGGGCATGAGCCAGATCACCCCCGAGATCGTCGCCCAGCACGGGCTTTCCCCCGAAGAATATGAGCGCGTGCTGCACGCCATGGGGCGCGAGCCGAACCTGACCGAGCTGGGCATCTTCTCGGTGATGTGGTCCGAACATTGTTCGTACAAATCCAGCCGTATCCATCTGAAAAAGCTGCCGACGACCGGCCCGCAAGTGATCTGCGGCCCGGGCGAGAATGCGGGCGTGATCGATATCGGCGACGGCCAGGCGGCAATCTTCAAGATGGAGAGCCACAACCATCCGTCGTACATCGAGCCCTATCAGGGCGCGGCGACCGGCGTCGGCGGGATCCTGCGCGACGTGTTCACCATGGGCGCGCGGCCGGTGGCGAATCTGAATGCGCTGCGTTTCGGGCGGCCCGACCATCCCAAGATGCGGCATCTGATCGCCGGCGTCGTTCATGGCATCGGCGGCTACGGCAATTGCGTGGGCGTGCCGACCGTCGGCGGCGAGGTGAATTTCCACAAGGCCTATGACGGCAACATCCTTGTCAATGCGATGACGGTCGGCGTCGCGGAAACCAACAAGATCTTCTATTCGGCCGCC
>NZ_JAQGLC010000272.1 GCF_028293085.1 Sphingomonas bacterium | reverse complement strand
GAACTCGCCCGGATAGCGCCCCGCGCCGAACTCATGCACCGCGCGCCCGCCCGTCTCCAGGTCGTGCTTCAGGATGAAGGTCTCGCCGATAAACGCTTCGCTGTCGCGCGGCAGCCCCAACGTATAGGCATAGCGATAGGATTGTCCGAACCGCCGTTCATCGGGCCGGGGAAATTCCTGCGGCGTCGCGTCGATCGTGCGGCGCTCGACCGTGCCCGCCACCGGATCGATCGTCCAGCGCTCCAGCCCGCGCGACATCGCGTCCGGCCCGATCGCGCTGTCGGCGAACATCGTATTGTAGACCACCGCGTCCAGCACCACCCGTCCATCGGGCAGGTCGAACGCATTGGCTACATGGAAGATGTAGCAGGGATCGACGTCCACCCAGATCGTCTCGCTGCCCCGGCCGCCGCGCGGTAACAGGCCGATCCGCGCCTGATGCTCGGGGTTCCAGCGATAGGGAAAGCTGTGGCCCCCGATCAGCGACTTCATGGAAAAGGTCACCGGCAGGTCCATCACCACCACGAACCGCGCCGTGATCGCGCAATCATGGATCGACGGCCCGTGCTTCACCTTGATCGGCTCCTCGCGCACCACCAATCCCTCGGGCGAGATCACGATATGGCGGATCGTGTCGGGGTCCGTCGCCTCATAGGCGATGGCATGCTGCTCGCCGGTCAGCGGATCGAGATGTGGATGCGCAGTGAAGCTGCCCATCAGCGTATCGTCGAACGGGTTGTAGGTTTGCTCGTCGAGCGTGTCGGACAGCTCGACCGGATAGCTCCCCGCCTCGACCAGGGCGAAGGTGCGCCCGCCGATCGCGGTCACATTGGTGTTGACCGTGTCGAAGCCGCCATGGCGCGGGCCCGGCGCGGCGGGCACGTCCAGCGCCTTGGCGACTCGTTGCGATCTGATCCAGCGGTTGCGATACCACAGCGCCTTGCCCTCCCTGATCGCCAGGCCGTGCACCATCCCGTCGCCGGTGAACCAGTGATAGCCGGCTGCATCGGGCGCCGCCGGGTTCGGCCCGATGCGCAGATACCGCCCGTCGAGCACCGCCGGGATCGTGCCGGTGACAGGCAGATCCTCCAACGTCAGCTCCTCGGCCATCGGCTTGTGGATGCCGGTCAGGAAGGGATGATCCGCGTCCGCGTCCATCCGCTTGCGATTGAATTCGGCAACCACGCCGATGCCCTTGGTCACCGTGTTGCGGATTGCGGTTTCGATCATGCTTGCCATGATGGCCTCCACGTCTCAATGTTGACGGCGTACACATACGACTCGAAGGTAACAGTGTCAACATCTGAATCCCCAACCCGGATCGCCGCGTCGAAAAAGGCCTATCATCATGGCGATCTGCGCACCGCGCTGGTCGAGACGGGGCTGAATTTGCTGGAGGCGCGCACCGCCGACGATCTGTCGCTGCGCGAGGTGGCGCGTGCCGTCGGCGTAAGCGCGACCGCGGTCTATCGCCATTTCCCCGACAAGGGCGCGCTGATGGGCGCGCTGGCGGGCGAGGGGCTGGTGCGGCTGGCGGCGGCGCAACACGCGGCATCCGATGCCGCGGGCGGCGGCCTTGCCGGGTTCAGCGCGACGGGCGCGGCCTATGTCCGTTTCGCGCTCGCCAATCCGGGGCTGTTCCGGCTGATCTTCGCCAATCCCGAATCGATCAAACTGCAGCCTGGCGCGCATCAGGATGACGCAATGGCGTTCCTCCAGTCCAATGCCGCGTTGCTGGCGCAAGGGAAGGGCGGCGACGCCCAGGTGATCGCGCTCCAGGCCTGGGCGATCGCGCATGGCCTGGCGATGCTGATGCTCGATGGCCAGGTCCCGGTCGACGAGGCGCTGATCGACCGGGTGATCGACGTGAGGGCGATCGGGAAGAAGTGATTTCTTCCTCCCTCCCGCTTTCCGGAGGGGACCGTGGGCTCGCGCTCTCCACGAGCGCTGCGCAAGCTTTGGCCGAGTACGGGGCCCTCATTCCCTCCCGCAAACGGGGAGGGGAGGCAGTCAGTACCCCGCTTCGAGATCCACGACATTCTTCATCGGCCGCCCCGCCATAAACGCGTCGAGATTGTCGAGGAACAGGGTCGCCGCCCGCATGAACATCCTGGTCTGGCTTCGTCCCGACAAATGCATCGTGTGGATCGTATTGGGCGCGCTCCACAGCGGATGCTCGGGCGGCAACGGCTCGGGGCTCACCGTATCCAGGAACGCCCCGGCGATCCGCCGCTTGGTCAGCGCCTCGATCAACGCCTCCTGATCGACCATGTCGCCGCGCGCGATATTGATCAGCCACGCGCTGTTCTTCATCGCCGCCAGCTCCTCGGCGCCGATCATCGCCTTGGTCGCATCGGTCGAAGGGGCGGCGAGGATCACCCAGTCATACTCGCCAAGCCCCGCCTGCCACTGGTCGGGCCTCAGCGTGCCGCCGCGACCGGAGCGAGTGACGCCGGAGACCGTCACGCCGAAGGCTTCGAGCCGCTCGCCGATCATCTGGCCGATCGTGCCATAGCCGATGATCAGCGCGGTGGTTTCGAACAATTCGATCTTGCCCGGCGCGTCGGTCGGCCATTCGCGGCGATCGGCGATGCGGACGACCTCGTCGAAGCGTTTCGCCGCCACGAGCACGCCCAGTACCGCATATTCGGCAACCGCGATCGCGTTGATACCGTTGCCGTTGGTCACGGTGACCCCGCCCGCTTTCAGCAGGTCGAGCGGAAAGGAATCGAGCCCGGCATAGATGGTCGAGACCCATTTGAGGTTGTTGCCGCGGCCGACCGTCTCGGCAGTCCAGACCGGGCGCTGCTGGTCGACCCAGGCGATATCGGCATCGACCACCATCGCGTTCGCCTCGTCGTGATTGGCGAACCACGCGACGTCGAGCCCTTCCGGCAGCCGCGGCTCGAGCAGCGGACGGGCGAGGGCAGGGAGGACGGCTTTCATCACTGGCATCTCTCTCGTCTCTCGTCACCCAGGACCTGTTCCGGGGTCCATGGCGCCGCAGGCGCCACGTTCCGGGTCATGCCGCGCCGCGGATGCTGGAACAAGCCCACCGGACCGAAGCACGAAAGGGTTGATTCAAACCTCGGGAGAATCGTCGCAGATTGGTGCGCGGTGGAGTCACGGGCAGCTTTGCCCAGCTGTTTCTCATCGTCGTTTATGTTGGAGGAAGCCGTGTTGGAGATTCAGCGGAAAATTTCCCTGTTCGGGCAACGAATTTCCCTGTTCTTTCCGACGGATTTCCCTGTTCCCTGATAACAGGGAAAATGGCATATGGTATTGATATTGCTAAGTAAAAATCGATAAAATGCCCTGTTGGAAGGCAAAAAATAAAAAAATTCCCTGTTATGGGGCAGGAACAGGGAAAATCACCGGCGCCCGTGTTGGATGTCGGCGCCTTGAAGCGCGAGTTAAAGCGCGAGCTTCCAGTCCCAGCCGAGCGGATCGCCGTCCATTACCTCGACCCCCAGGGCGGTGAGGTCGTCGCGGATCGCATCGGATCGCGCAAAGTCCTTCGCTGCCCGCGCCTCGCGGCGTTCCGCGAGCCGGACCTCGATCTCCTCCGGCGCGATCCCGGCCTCCGCCGGCCGCACGCGCAGATCCTCCCGCGTCAGCTCGGACAGCTTCAGGCCGAGCACATCGTCGAACGCGGCCAGGGCCTTCAACCGGGTGGCAGGCGACAATTTCTTGTCGGCCAGCATCTCGTCCAGCACCGGCAGCGCGCGCGGCGTGTTGAGGTCGTCCGATACCGCCGCGTCGAGCGCCTCGAGATAGCGCGTCGCGTCGCCAGTCTCGGTCCCGTCGTTCCGCGCCCGCAGCGCCTGTGCCGTCATCACCAGCCGCTTCAACCGCGTCGAGGCGGCGGCGAGATTCTCCCCGCTGAACTCCAGCTCGCTCCGGTAATGCGCGCTCAGGCACATCAGGCGATAGGCGAGGGGGTGCACGCCCAGATCGACCAGGGTCGTCAGCGTGGTGAAGCTGCCGCTCGACTTGCTCATCTTGCCCGATCGCTCGACCAGGAAATTATTGTGCATCCAGATCGTGGCGCCGGTGTCCGCGCACGCGCAATGCGCCTGGTTCTGCGCGATCTCGTTGGGATGGTGGATCTCGCGGTGGTCGATCCCGCCGGTGTGCACGTCGAAGCTGGCGCCTAGGAAATGCTGGCTCATCACCGAACATTCCAGATGCCAGCCCGGGGCGCCGCGGCCCCAGGGCGAATCCCACTCCATCTGGCGGTTCTCGCCGGGCGGGGATTTGCGCCAGATCGCGAAATCCTGCGGATGGCGCTTGCCGGCGACCGGATCGATCCGCCCCTCGCGCTCGTCGTCGGCGACGCGCGCCAGCCGCCCGTAATCGGGCACCGTCGTCACGTCGAAATAGAGTCCGCTCTCCAGCTCGTAGCAATGCTCGGGCGCGATCTTGCCGGCAAAGGCGATCATGCCCTCGATATGATCGGTCGCGAGCGGGAAATGGGTCGGCGTGCGGATGTTCAGGTCGGCGATATTCTGCTTGAACGCGGCGGTATAATGGGCGGCGATATCCCAGATGCTCCGCGCGCTCGCCCTGGCGGCCGCCTCCATCTTGTCGTCGCCCGCATCGGCGTCCGATGTCAGATGGCCGACATCGGTGATGTTGATGACATGAGTCAGGGGATAACCCTTCCAGGTCAGCACCCGGCTCAGCGTATCGGTGAAGACATAGGCGCGCAGATTGCCGATATGGACGTAATTATAGACGGTCGGCCCGCACGAATAGACGCGCACGTTGGCGGGGTCGATCGCCCGGAACGGCTCGAGCGAGCGGGTCAGGCTGTTATAGAGTATAAGGGGTGCGCCGGTCATGGTCGCGGCCATAGCGGCGGGGCGGGGCGCCCGCAAATGCCCCGCTCATATCTGCCAATTCGCTTGAAAATGCATGGTCGTGCTGATAGGGGCCAGCCCCACGCGGCGCGGACACCTGTCTGCGACGACCATATTCTATTGATTCGGAGTTCGGCGGGTTTATGCAAATCATCGTTCGCGACAACAATGTTGACCAGGCGCTGCGCGCCCTGAAAAAGAAGCTGCAGCGCGAGGGCGTCTATCGCGAGATGAAGCTGCGCCGTCATTACGAGAAGCCCAGCGAGAAGCGCGCTCGCGAGCGTGCCGCTGCCGTGCGCCGCGCCCGCAAGCTGGAGCGCAAGCGGCTGGAGCGTGACGGGGCGCGGTAAAACCGCCGGCGCGGGGGCCTGACGGCTCTCGCGCTCCCTCGTCTTCCTCAATACCGGCCGCCCGACCGGCGCCGTGTAAGGGTGCCCGCCGATGTCCACGATCACCGCCGTCCCGCTGCAGCCCGTCAAGCGGAGCGTGCTGGTGTATCTGTGGATCGGCATCCTGGTCGCGGTGCTCGGCGCCTCCTGGCTGGCGATGCGCGGCACCGCCGAGGTCGTCGCGGTCAGGGGCACCAACGCCCAGTTCCTGTCCTGGAACAAGACGCGCCCCGGTGTGGTCGAGACGGCCTCGGGCCTGCAATATCAGATATTGAAGCCCGGCGAAGGCCCGCTGCCGACTCAGACCGACGTCGCGGGCATCATGTATGTCGGCAAGCTCCGCGACGGCACGGTGTTCGATGCCTCGCAGCAGCCGGTGCCTTTCCCGCTGTCGAGCGGTGCCGTTCCCGGCTTCCTCGAAGCGCTGAAGCTGATGCCGAAGGACTCGAAATACCGCTTCTGGCTGAAGCCGGAGCTCGCTTATGGCGACCAGTCGCCGGATCTGGCCAAGATTCCCAAGGGTTCGCTCCTGGTCTTCGACATCGACATGCTCGGCTTCCTTCCCGAGACGGTTTTCCGCCAGCGCATGATGCAGCAGCAACTGCAACAGCAGATGCAGGCGCCGCAGGGCGAAGCACCGGGCCATGCCGGCCCGCCCCCGGGGCAGTAACTCTACAAATCCCACTCAAGTTGCCTCGCGGCCGCGCGCCGCAGCATCGAGGAATATTCCGATGGCTAGCATTCCCCCGTCTTCCAGCAAGCCCGTCAACTGGATGCCGTTCCTGTACATTGCGGTCGGCGTTATCGCCGGCGTGCTGCTCACCATCGGCTTCAACGCCGGCTTGAAGGCCTGGAAAGCCAGCCACACGCCCGATGCGGTGTTCCTTTCCAAGAACCTGAGCGGCGACAAGACGATCGTCGAGACCAAGTCGGGTCTGCAATACAAGATCCTGACCGCCGGCAAGGGCGGCCCGAAGCCGACCGATGCCGATGTCGCGCTGGTGATGTATGAGGGCAAGCTGACCGACGGCACCGTCTTCGACAAGTCGCAGCAGCCGACCCCGATGAAGGTGAGCGAGGTCGTCCCCGGCTTCTCGGAGGCGATGAAGCTGATGCCCAAGGGCGCGAAATACCGCTTCTGGATCAAGCCGAGCCTCGGTTACGGCGACAAGGCCGCGGGCCCGATCCCCGCGAACTCGGTGCTCGTGTTCGATGTCGAGATGCTCGATTTCCTGCCCGAATCGGTGATCCGCCAGATGCAGCAGCAGCAACAGATGCAGCAGATGCAGGGTGGCGCCGCTCCGACGGGCGCTCCGCCGGCTGGAGCCATCCCAAAACCGTAACGATCACCGCCGGGCGCAACCGCCCGGTGCGTTGCTTGAGACGTGCCGCCAACTGCGCTTCGGACACTTGCGCCGAAGCGCGGCGAGGCGCAGAGCCGCGCGAACGAGGGAACCACCCATGTTCGACGCCGTCGATCCGATACTCCTGGCCCGCGCGCAATTCGCGTTCACCGTCAGCTTTCACTTCATCTTCCCGTCCTTCTCGATCGGCCTGGCGAGTTATCTCGCGGTGCTCGAGGGACTCTGGTTGAGGACGGGCAAGCAACTCTATCTCGACATCTTCCGCTTCTGGCTGAAGATCTTCGCCGTCGCCTTCGCGATGGGCGTCGTTTCCGGCATCGTCATGTCCTATCAGTTCGGCACCAACTGGGCGGTGTTCTCGGACAAGACCGGCCCGGTGCTCGGCCCGCTGATGGCCTATGAGGTGCTCACCGCCTTCTTCCTCGAGGCCGGCTTCCTGGGCGTCATGCTGTTCGGGATGGAGAAGGTAGGCAGGAAGCTGCACTTCGCCGCGACCTGCATGGTCGCGATCGGCACCGCCATTTCCGCCTTCTGGATCCTCTCGGCGAACAGCTGGATGCAAACGCCGGTCGGCTATGCCGTCAACGCGCAGGGCCAGTTCGTCATGGCGGGATCCTGGGCGACGGTGATCTTCAACCCGAGCTTCCCCTATCGCCTCGTCCACACCGTGATTGGTGCCTATCTGACCACCTCGCTTGTCGTCGGGGCGACTGGGGCGTGGCATCTGCTCAAGGATCGCACCGATCCGCACGCGCGGAAGATCTTCTCGATGGCGATGTGGATGGCGGCGTTGGTCGCCCCGATTCAAATCCTTGCCGGCGACCAGCAAGGTTTGAACACGCTCGAACACCAGCCGGCCAAGGTGATGGCGATGGAGGGACATTATGACAGCCACCCGCACGGCGCACCGCTGATCCTGTTCGGCATCCCCAATTCGCGCGAAAAGCGCATGGATTATGCGGTCGAGATCCCGAAGGCGGGGTCGCTCATACTCAAGCATGATCCGAACGCGCCGCTCGCCGGGCTCGATACCGTGCCCGAGGACCGCCAGCCGCCGGTGGCGATCCTGTTCTGGTCGTTCCGGGTGATGGTTGGCCTCGGCCTCGCGATCTTCGGGCTGGGGCTTTGGAGCCTCGTCGCGCGGATGCGGGGCAAGCTCTATGACTGGCCCTGGCTGCACCGCGCGGGCGTCCTGATGGGGCCGGCCGGCTTCGTTGCGGTGATCGCGGGCTGGATCACCACCGAGGTCGGGCGCCAGCCCTGGACCGTCTATGGCCTGCTGCGCACGACGCAAAGTGCGTCGCCGCTCGCGGCGCCCGCGGTGGGCGCGTCGCTGATCGCCTTCATATTGGTCTATTTCGCGGTGTTCGGGACCGGCGCCTGGTACATCCTGAGGCTGATCGGCAAGGGCGTCGAGCCCGGCGAGCCGGCGCTGGAAGACGCGCCGATCCGCACCGCGGGGATCACGCCCGGGCCCGCCCGGCACGGCGGAGAACCGTCATGAGCTACAATTACGATCTGGCGACGATCTGGGCCTTCCTGATCGCTTTCGCGGTCTTCGCCTATGTCGTGCTCGACGGCTTCGACCTGGGCATCGGCATCATCTTCCCCGCGTTCGGCGTCGGCGAAGAGCGCGACGCGGCAATGAACGCGATCGCGCCGGTGTGGGACGGCAACGAAACCTGGCTGGTGCTGGGCGGCGGCGGGTTGATGGCGGCCTTTCCGCTCGCCTTCGCCATCTTGATGCCGGCCTTTTACCCCCCGATCATCGCGATGCTGCTCGGTCTGGTCTTCCGCGGTGTCGCCTTCGAATTCCGCTGGCGCGACGCGCGCCACCGCGCCTTCTGGGATCTCGCCTTCACCACCGGATCGATCGTCGCCGCGCTGGCGCAGGGCATCGTCCTCGGCGCGCTGCTGCAGGGCGTGAAGGTTGCCGGGCGCGGCTATGGCGGCGGCTGGCTTGACTGGTTGACGCCGTTCAGCCTGCTCACCGGCGCCAGCGTGCTCGCTGCCTATGCGCTGCTCGGCTGCACCTGGCTGATCGCGAAGACCGAAGGGCAAGCGCAGAAGCACGCCTATCGGCTCGCGCGGTGCTACGGCATCATCACGCTGATCGCGATCGCCGCCGTCAGTGCGGCGACGCCTTTTCTCGATCATGACTATTATTCCCGATGGCTGACCATGCCGGGCCTCTTGCTGACCGCGCCCGTTCCCGTGCTGGTTGCCGTGTTGGGCTTTCTGTTCTGGCGCGCACTCGGCCGCGGGGCGGAGTTCGCACCCTTCCTGTTGACGCTCGCTCTGTTCGCGCTCTGCTTCGTCGGCCTCGGGATCAGCATGTATCCCTTCATCGTGCCCGATCAGGTGACGATCTGGGATGCGGCCGCGCCCGAATCCTCGCAGGTCTTCATGCTGATCGGCGCTGGTGTGATGCTGCCCCTGATCCTCGGCTATACCGGCTGGGCCTATTGGGTGTTCCGCGGCAAGGTCGGCGCGCACGGCTATCATTGATGGCGGAGGACGCCGGCCCCGTGTGGAAGCGGCTCGCCTGGATGGCCGCGATCTGGGCGATGAGCGTCCTCGCGCTCGGGCTCGTCGCGACGCTGCTGCGGTGGTGGCTCAGGGCCTGACGTCGGCACTTCCCTTTCGCGTGGCGTCCGATTAGGGCCGG
This sequence comes from Sphingomonas bacterium, assembly GCF_028293085.1. GTDB lineage: Bacteria > Pseudomonadota > Alphaproteobacteria > Sphingomonadales > Sphingomonadaceae > Sphingomonas. The sequence continues at coordinate 34,485 of NZ_JAQGLC010000272.1, read as the reverse complement.
GGGTGCCAACATCTCGATGCGCCGCCATCGATTCAAGCTTCAAAAGAGAGACGAGATGCCGATCAAGCCGTTGCGAAAGGCCGTGTTTCCCGTGGGTGGTCTCGGCACGCGCTTCCTGCCCGCCACCAAAGCGCTGCCCAAGGAGATGCTGCCCGTGGTCGATCGGCCGCTGATCCAGTACGCCGTCGACGAGGCGATCGAGGCGGGGATCGAGCAGATGATCTTCGTCACCGGTCGCGGTAAATCGGCGATCGAAGACCATTTCGACATCGCCTATGAACTCGAGACGACGATGGCACATCGCGGCAAGTCGATGGAGCTGCTCCACCAGACCCGGCTGAAACCCGGCGCCGTCGCCTATGTCCGCCAGCAGGAACCGATGGGTCTCGGCCACGCTGTGTGGTGCGCGCGCGACATCGTCGGCGACGAGCCTTTCGCGGTGCTGCTTGCCGACGATTTCATGGTCGGGCAGCCCGGCTGCCTCAAGCAGATGGTCGACGCCTATATGCAGGTCGGCGGCAACATGATCTGCGCGCAGGAAGTGCCCGAGGACCAGACTCACATGTACGGCGTGATCACGCCGGGCGTGCGCGCCGGCGCACTCACGCAGGTCAAGGGCCTGGTCGAGAAGCCCAAGCCCGGCACGGCGCCGTCCAACCTCTCGGTGATCGGGCGCTACATTCTGCAGCCCGAGGTGATGCGGGTGCTCGAGACTCAGCAAAAGGGCGCCGGCGGCGAGATCCAGCTGACCGACGCGATGGCGCGGATGATCGGCGATCAGCCCTTTCACGGCCTGACCTTTGACGGCACGCGCTATGATTGCGGCGACAAGGCGGGCTATGTTCAGGCCAATCTGGCTGTGGCGGTCGGTCGCGAGGATATCGGCCCTGCGGTGCGGGCCTTTGCGGTGAACCTGCTGCGCTAAGGCGCGTCAGCGGCCGTCAAAGGCCGTGATAACTTCGGTACCAGTCCACGAACAGCGGCACGCCGACGTCGAGCGACGTCGAGGGCACGAACCCTATATCGCGCTGGATCGCGCTGATATCGGCATAGGTCGCATGGACGTCGCCAGGCTGCATCGGCTCCATGATCTTGATGGCGTCGCGGCCGCACGCCTGCTCGATCAGCGCGATCAGCCGGCCCAGCTCTTCCGCCCGGTGGTTGCCGATATTGTAGATCGCATGCGGCGCCTGGCTGCCGCCGGCCTTGGGCGCGCCATCGTCGAGCGGCGCCTTCAGCGTACAGGCGACGACCCCGGCGACGACATCGTCGATATAGGTGAAGTCGCGCCGCATATCGCCGCCGTTGAAGACGCGAATGGGGTCGCCTTCGAGGATCGCCTTGGTGAACAGCCACATCGCCATGTCCGGCCGTCCCCACGGGCCATAGACCGTGAAGAAGCGCAGGCCGGTCTGCGGCAGCCGATAGAGATGGGCATAGGTTTCACTCATCAGCTCGTCCGCCTTTTTCGTGGCGGCGTAGAGCGACAGCGGATGATCGACCCGGTCTTCCACCCGGAACGGCAGCTCGGTGTTCCCGCCGTAAACGGACGAGGACGATGCGTAGACGAGATGCTCGGTGCCCCGCGCACGCGCCAGTTCCAGGATATTGAGATGGCCGGCGAGGTTCGACGACAGATAGGCGTGTGGATTTTCGAGCGAATACCGCACGCCCGCCTGCGCGCCGAGATGCACGATCCGGTCGAATTCCAGCCCCGACAGCGACGCGTCCAGCGCGCTCCTGTCGGCGAAGTCGAGTTCGAGGAATCTAAAGCGCTCGCCGTCCGAGCCGCCGAGTTGCTCCAGGCGCGCCCGTTTCAGCGCCACGCTGTAATAGTCGTTGAGATTGTCGATCCCGATGACCGTGTCGCCGCGCGCGATGAGCCGCGCGGCGACATGATAGCCGATGAAGCCGGCGGCGCCAGTCACGAGAATACGCATCAGATCGTTCGCTCCACGGATCGGGGCCTAGGAAGGCCCGATCGGATTGGCAAGGCCGGGCCGGACTTGCGCGGAGGGCTTTAACCATTTGGCGCTATTCCCGGTCGATCAATTGCGGGAATTGCGGGAAGAATATGAAAGGGATCGTCCTGGCGGGGGGCGCCGGCACGCGGCTATACCCGGCGACGCTCGCGCTGTCGAAGCAACTGCTGCCGGTGTTCGACAAGCCGATGATCTATTATCCGCTCTCGGTGCTGATGCTGGCCGGCGTCCGCGACATCCTGATCATCTCCACGCCGCGCGACCTGCCGATGTTTCGCCTCCTGCTGGGTGACGGATCGGGGTTCGGGATCGACATTTCATATGCCGAACAGCCCGAGCCGCAGGGGTTGCCCCAAGCCTTTCTGATCGGCGCCGAATTCCTCGCCGGCGAGCCGTGCGCGCTGATTCTCGGCGACAACATCTTCCATGGCGATGGCCTTGGCAGCAAATGCCGCGCCGCAGCGGCCGCTGCGGAAGCCGGACGATCGACGGTGTTCGCCTATCAGGTCACCGATCCCGAGCGATACGGCGTCGTCACCTTCGATCCCGCGACGGGCCAGGCCCTTTCGATCGAAGAGAAACCAGCCGCTCCGCAATCCAACTGGGCGCTCACCGGCCTCTATTTCTGCGAGGCCGGCGTCGTCGATATCGCTCGCAACCTCGTTCCCTCGGCACGCGGAGAGCTGGAGATCGTCGACGTTCTGAGTGCTTATCTCGCTGCCGGACAACTCGATATCGGGCGGCTCGGTCGGGGCTATGCCTGGCTCGACACCGGTACGCATGACAGCCTGCACGACGCCTCGTCCTTCGTGCGGACGATCGAGCGCCGCCAGGGAATCAAGGTCGCGTGCCTCGAGGAGATCGCGCACGATCTCGGTTATCTCGACAGCAGTGCCCTGGTCGCGCGGGCCGATCAGCTCGGCGAGACCGAATACGCCACCTATCTGCGCCAGTGCGCGCTCGCCGCATGATCGCGATGATCGCGGGCGCCGGGCCCAAGCGGACCATTTTGGTGACCGGCGGCGCCGGCTTTGTCGGCTCGGCACTCTGCAGGCACCTGATTCGGGGTGGACGGACCCGCGTCCTCAATCTCGACAAACTCACTTATGCGGGCTCGCTGACGGCGCTGGCCAACGTCGAGCGATCGCCCAACTACCGATTCGTGCACGGCGACATTTCCGATCGCGCTCTGGTGGCCGGATTGCTCGTGGAAGAATCGGTCGATGCGGTGATGCACCTCGCCGCCGAAAGCCATGTCGATCGTTCGATCGCGGGTCCCGCAATCTTCATCGAGACCAACATCACCGGAACCTTCCACCTGCTCGAAGCGGCGCTCGATCATTGGCGTTCGCTGGAAGGGGAAGCGAAGGAGCGGTTCCGCTTCCATCACGTCTCCACCGACGAAGTGTTCGGCGACCTGCCGTTCGACGACAGCCGGTTCAGCGAGGAATCGCCCTATCGCCCGTCCTCGCCTTATTCGGCGTCGAAGGCAGCGGCGGATCACCTCGTCCGGGCGTGGGGCCACACCTATGGCTTGCCCGTCGTCCTGTCGAACTGCAGCAACAATTACGGACCCTGTCAGCATCCCGAAAAGCTCATCCCGCTGACGATTACCCGGGCGATTCGAGGCGAGACGTTGCCGGTATATGGCACCGGCGCCAATGTTCGCGATTGGTTGCACGTCGACGATCATGCTCGGGCACTCGAAACCGTGGTGCTTGGTGGGGTGCCGGGCGCGAGCTATGCCGTCGGCGCGCGCGAGGAGCACAGCAACGTCGCTGTCGTGGCGACGATCTGCGATCTGCTCGACGAACGGCTGCCGATGGTCGGCAACCGGCGCCGACGCGATCTGATCCGATTCGTAACCGACCGAGCCGGGCATGACCGGCGCTACGCGATTGACCCTTCCCGCATCGAGCGGGAGCTGGGTTGGCGGGCGGAGATCGGTTTCGTCGCGGGCCTGGCCGCGACGGTCGACTGGTATCTCGAGGACGCGACTGCGCGGAACCCAGCTGGCCTGGCGGCAGGGCGCCGCAACTAGGCAGCGCGGGCTCGAAGAGCCGCATCTGGCGACCGGCCAAGAAAAAAGGGCCGGACTTGCGTCCGGCCCTGTTTGTTCTGTCGAGACCGCAGCGCTTACGGGCTGGCGGGCTTCGAGTTGTTCTTGGCGAACGCGAAATAGGTGCCAGCGCCTGCAGCCAGGATGGCGAGGCCGAGAATGACCCCACCGCCATGATTTTCGCCAGCGCCGGCGCCTGCGTCACCACCATCCTGAGCGAAAGACTTCGGAGCGGTCGCGCAAGTCGACGCGCCAACCGAAAGCACCGAGGTCGGCGCCATCGCGAAGTTGCAGCCCGGGAACGCGACCTTGGCATTGGCCTGGCCACGCGTCACGATGCGGTCACCGGCATAGAGCGACTGACCGGCAGTCGCCGGAGTCAGCGTGCCATCGCGCGAGATGAACGTGCCCTCGCTGGCGGCGGTCAGCTTGCCGACCGACTGCTCTGCACCGGCAAATAGCGGTGAAGAAAGGCTCGCCATGACGATGGCGGCGGTTACCCGCGAAAATTTCATTATCAGTCTCCTCCTGAACCGCTTGGAAGTAGGCTCACCACTTGGGATTAGCGTTAAGCCCCGATTTTGTCCACCCTCAAAACGTTCGCGCCTGCACAACAGTTCGAACTGATGCGGTAACACCACACCGCACAAAAGGTTTCATACGACGCGAAGATCATATGGCCGGCGTATACCAAACAAAAGGTTAACCCCAGGAAAACGGTCGACGTACAGCGCGTGCCGCTGCCTTCTGCTGCTGTTGCGTCCTGATTCAAGACAATCGGTCGGACTGCCCACCGGTCGATTCGTGCGCGCGCATCGCCCTTCGGGGCCGATCGAAAAGGCGAATCGGCCCGTTTCGGCATGTTTTTGTCGCGGCACACCAGGAGGAATGGTATGTGGCTGACGGGGGCGCGCGGCTACACTCGGTTCATCGGGCTTCTCCAGAGGAATATGTTCGCAGGTGCGGGAGGTGGCTGGATTTGGGCGCCGTTTTCGATCAAGGAAGTTCGGCGGCAGAAAGCGTGGTGCATGCCACGGCGAGCATTGGTCGTCACGGCTGGAGCTTAGCGATGGCAGTAGTTTCGCAGCGACGGGTTCGAGATTGATCTATGTTGATGCAGCGCAACCTTTCGAGCTTGGTGGGCAGCACACGATGGGTCTCATCGCTGCGGGTACAGCTGGCTGTCGAAATTCTGCTGGGCATCTTGTTGCCGTTCGCCGCCCGATACGGCGTTCACACCAATTACGACCACCATCCGTCGGCACCGGCGAGCTTCGTTCTCTCTTTCACCAGCGTGGTCAGCGCGATGCTGCTGTCGCGTCGGATCGGCGGTTTCCCGGGTACGCGTACCTTCATCTACGTCCTGCCGACCTTCTCGATGTCCTTCGGCCTCGCGATGATGACCGCGCTGGTGCTGAGGCTCGACTATAACCGGACCGTCCTGATCGCCAGCTTCACGCTGAGCGTCGCCGCAGCCTATGCCCTGGCCTATCTGAGCGCCCGGGGCGCGGTGCGGCGCTTTCACGTCGTTCCCGGCGGAAGAACGCGGTTCCTGGAGGATATCGACGGCGCGGAATGGCTGCCGATGGCACAACCGACCGTCCCGACCGGAGCGGACGTAATGATCGTCGCCGATCTTCACCACGATCTCGAATCTCCATGGGAGAGGTTGCTCGCACGCGCAGCGATCAGCGGTGTTCCCGTCTATCATGTGAAGCAGATTCGCGAATTGCTCACCGGGCGGGTGGAGATCGAGCACCTGTCGGAGAACAGCTTCGGATCGCTGTTGCCGAACCTCGCTTATCGCAAGCTCAAGCGGTTGATCGATCTGGCCGCGTGCCTGGCCGTCCTGCCCGTGCTGGCCGTCACGATGGTGTTGATTGCGATCAGCATTCGCCTCGATTCCTCCGGGCCGGTCTTTTTTCGCCAGCAGCGGATGGGCTATCGCGGGCGGCCTTTCACGATGATCAAATTCCGCTCGATGAATCACCGATCGGAGGCGTCCGACCAGGATTCGCGGGTGAGCGCGATCACGCAGGCGGATGACGACCGCGTCACGCGCGTCGGCCGTTTCCTGCGCCGCACGCGGCTCGACGAGATCCCCCAGATTCTGAATATCCTCGCCGGCGACATGAGCTGGATCGGACCCCGCCCCGAGGCAATGGATCTGTCGACCTGGTACGAGGCGGAGATTCCCTTCTATTCCTACCGTCATATCGTGCGGCCAGGCATCACGGGCTGGGCCCAGGTCAACCAGGGACATGTCGCCGATCTCGCCGAGATCAACATGAAGCTGCAATATGACTTCTTCTACGTGAAGAACTTCTCGGCCTGGCTGGACGTGTTGATCACGATGCGCACCGTGGTGGTGATGCTCAACGGTTTCGGCTCCAAATAAAGTTCATGGATTCCGCTTCCCCCGGGCGCAGCCCGATGCACGAAAAGATCGGTCGCCGGATCGTCTTCGTGAACCGCTTCTACGCTCCCGATCACTCGGCAACCGCACAAATCCTGACCGACCTTGCCGAGCATCTGGCGGGACGTGGCTGGGATGTGGAAATCGTCACAAGCCGCCTGATCTACGGCGCCGCCCGTGCGACATTGCCGGCGCGCGACAGCATCAACGGCGTGGCTGTTACCAGGGTGCCGACGATCGGGGCGGCGATACCGGGTCTGCCCGGCCGGTTGCTCGCCTATATGACTTTCTATTTCGGCGCTGGATGGGCGCTGCTGCGCCGTCTTCGGCGCGGCACGATCGTCGTTGCGAAGACTGATCCGCCCCTGATCGGTCTCGTGGCGCTGGTGGCCGCTCGATTGCGCGGGGCGAAACTCGTCAACTGGGTGCAGGATCTCTATCCGGAGATCGCAGCGGAAATGGGCATGCGCGTCCTGCGTGGGCCGATCGGTGCCACCCTGAGCGCGCTACGCGATCTTTCGTTGCGGCGCGCGGCGCTGACCGTGGCGATCGGGCGCCGCATGGCGGATCGGATCGCTCGGCATGGGGTGTCCGAGCGACGCATCGCCATCATTGCCAACTGGAGCGACGACGAGGCGATCGCGCCATCCGCCGCCAACAGCCCGGCGCTGCGGGAGGAATGGGGCCTGCCCGATGATGCGTTCGTCCTCGAATATTCGGGCAATCTCGGCCGCGCGCACGAAGCCGACACGCTGTTGGCGGCGGCGGCGCTGCTCGCCGAGCGACGCGATATCTGGTTCCTGTTCGTCGGTGGCGGACATGCCCAGGCCGAGCTTCGCCGGAAAGCGGCCGAGGATCGCCGTGACCGTTTCGTCTTCCAACCCTATCAGCCGCGCGCGCGGCTGTCCGAAAGCCTGGCGGTCGGAGACGCCCATTGGCTGTCGCTGCGGCCGGAGTTCGAAGGGCTGATCGTGCCGAGCAAGGTGTTTGGCATAGCCGCCGCGGCCCGGCCGATCGTCGCGGTCTGCGATCCGAACGGCGAGGTGCCCTCGATGATTGCCGAGCTCGAGGCCGGGATCGCGGTCACGCCCGGCGATGGTCATGCCCTCGCTGCGGCGATCCTGTCGCTTGCCGACGATCGTGCGGCATGTCGCGCGATGGGCGGCAGGGCGCGGGTCATGCTCCAGCAAGGTTTTCTCCGCGATACGGCGCTCGAACAGTGGACGACGCGACTTGAGACTCTCGTCGAGCACGACTAGCTGCGGCTACAGGGCATAAAGGCACGAAGTGATGTTCTCGCGTTTCAAACAGTCGCGCACCAGCCGCCGGGGCCTGAAGGAGTGGCGCGGCCCGCCCGGCGCGCGCGCTTATGCGATCGGGGACGTGCACGGCCGGCTCGATCTGCTCGAGCGGATGATCGCGACGATCGATCGGGATCGCCGCGACAGCCCGCGCGCCCGCGACTATCTTATCCTGCTCGGCGACCTGATCGATCGCGGCCCCGATTCGCGCGGCGTGGTCGAGTTTCTGATGAATCTGCCCGCAGACGGGATGCGGATCGTGTTTCTGATGGGCAATCACGAGGAGATGATGCTCCGTGTCCTCGGCGACGAGCCGGAGGCCCTGCATCAATGGCTGACTTATGGCGGCTACGAATTCGCGCAAAGCTACGGCGTAGAGGTCGGCCGGCTTGCCGTGTTGTCCCCGGTCGATGCGGCCGAGAAGATCCGCGGCGCGATACCGCGGTCGCATATCGCCTTCATCGAGGGCTTTGCCGACAGCTTCACCTTCGGCGACTATCTGTTCGTTCATGCCGGGCTGCGACCCGGCAAGAGCCTGGCCGAGCAGGACACGCACGATCTGCGCTGGATCCGCGAAGAATTCCTGGACGACACCAGCGATCATGGCTGCATGGTCGTTCACGGGCACACGATCTCGGCCGAGCCCGAGGAGCTGGAAAACCGGATCGGCATCGACACCGGCGCCTATCAATCGGGTGTGCTCACTGCGGTGCGGATCGAAGGGGATCAGCGCCGCATGATCATGGTCGACGAGCGGAAGCCTTGAGCGAGATCATGCGGGACGGTGCGATGCAGCAATTTCGGGTGGTATGATCGGATTTGAGCCTGTAGCAGCGGGTTAATTCGGTCCAGAATGGGCAGACCTGCGTGGAACCGACGTCGGCGCCAAGGGCAGGGCCTGTTTCACAAAGGCGGGGGCATCACTGACGTGGCAAGACAATATAGCAGTCGTAGGCGGATCATGGTCACCGGGGGCGCGGGCTTTGTCGGCTCCCACCTGATCGATCGATTGCTCGATCGCGGCGACGAGGTTTTGTGCGTGGACAATCTGTTCACGGGCACGAAGCGCAATATCGATCACCTTACGGGCCATCCGCGCTTCGAGTTCATGCGCCACGATGTGTGCTTCCCGCTCTATGTCGAGGTCGACGAGATCTACAATCTCGCCTGCCCGGCCTCCCCCGTGCATTATCAGCACGATCCGGTGCAGACGACGAAGACGTCGGTCCATGGCGCGATCAACATGCTCGGGCTGGCCAAGCGGCTGCGCTGCAAGATCTTCCAGGCATCGACCAGCGAAGTCTATGGTGACCCAAGCGTCCATCCGCAGACCGAGGCCTATTGGGGCAACGTCAACCCGATCGGCATCCGCTCCTGCTATGACGAGGGCAAGCGTTGCGCAGAGACCTTGTTCTTCGACTATCACCGGCAGCATGGTCTGGAGATCAAGGTCGCGCGCATCTTCAACACCTATGGTCCGCGCATGCACCCGTCCGACGGCCGCGTGGTCTCCAACTTCGTCATGCAGGCACTGAACGGCGAGCCGATCACCCTGTATGGTGACGGCCAGCAGACCCGCTCCTTCTGCTACGTCGACGATCTCGTGGCCGGCTTCATGGCGTTCATGGATACGGCGCCCGAGGTGTCGGGGCCGATCAACCTCGGCAACCCCGTGGAGTTCACGATCCGCGAGCTGGCGGAACTGGTCGTCGAGATGACGGGCTCGAAATCGGAGCTGGTGTTCCGTCCGTTGCCGCAGGACGATCCGATGCAGCGCAAGCCTGACATTACGCGGGCGCGAGAAACGCTGGGCTGGGAGCCGACGATTCCGCTGCGCCAGGGCCTCGTCAAGACGATCGAGTATTTCTCCCAGCTGCAGAACGGTTGAAGGCCGGCCGCCACCAGCATGGCAATTCGCCGCAACAGTTTCGTCAATCTGGCCGGAAACCTGGTCGGGCTGGTCTTGTTCGCGGCGCTGACGCCGCTCTATTTCCATGTCATCGGCAGCGAGCGCTACGGCATCCTTGCGATCATCTGGACCTTCCTGGCCTTCTTCTCCGCCTTTGATTTCGGCATGGGCGCGGCGCTGACCTACCGGATCGCGAGCGAGGCGCGCGCCGACGTCGCGCACCAGTCCGATTATTTCTGGACGGCGATATCGATCAGCCTTCCCGTTGGACTGGTCATCGGCGTGCTGTTGTTCGGCCTGGTCGGCGGGGGGCTCGGCGGCGTGTTCAACCTGAGCCCCGCGGTCAGCGCCGAATTGCTTCATTCGGCACCCGCATTGCTTGCGATCGGCGTGTGCACGATCCTGTTGTCGACATCGGGCGGGCTGTTGCGGGGGCGCGAATATTTCGTGACCAACGCGACCCTCTCGGCAATGGCGCTGGCCCTGGCGATCCTCCTCCCGGTTATCGCAGCCCTGCTGATCTCGCCGTCGCTCGATGTACTGATCGTGGCGACGCTCGCTGGCCGGCTGATCACCGTCGTCGCCACGATCGGCTTCGCGTACATCGAAATCCTGAAGCGCGCTCGGCCCAGCGTGTCGCGCCGATCGGCGCGATCGCTGGTCGGGTATGGCGCATGGTCGTCCGTCGGGGGTGTGATCGAGCTGACGATATCCTCGGCCGATCGCTTCATTCTGGGTGCCGTCGCGGGGCCGTCGGCCGTCGGCTATTACTCGGTTCCGTCGAGCGTCCTTGCCCGGGTGATGATCTTCCCGACCAGCATCGGCACCGCTTCGCTCCCGCAGCTTGCCAGCCGCTCGCCCGAGGACGAGGTGATTCTCGCCCGCAAGATCATCAGGATGGTCGGCATGCTGACCCCATGCTTCGTCATCGGCATCTTTCTCGCCCATCCGTTTCTCAGCCTGTGGATGGGTGCCGGATTCGCGAAGATCGCGACCCTGCCGATGCAGATATTGCTGCCGGCCTTCTGGATGGAAGCGATCTCCGCGATCCTTTTCTACCGCCTGCTCGCACAGGGGCGTCCCCGGACGAGCGCGGCGGTCGCCGCCCTCATCGTGGTGCCCTATTGTGCCCTGATCTATTATCTCGCCGGCCTCTGGGGCGTGGCCGGAGGCGCCGCAGCCTATCTCGGCAGGAACACCATGTTCCTGAGTGGCCGTACGACCGTAACCCGATCCTGGCGCATGCTCGGGGCCGCGGTCGGGCCTGATCTCTTCCTCCTCGTGGCGGCGCTTGGCGCGTCGCTGGGCGCTTTGCCTGCGCAGCCGCCCCTTGTCGTGGCGGTCATCCTGAGCGGGCTTTCGATCGGGCTGGCGCTGAAGCGGCGGCCCGCCGAGTTCGACAATCTGGTGCGCGATTTCGCCCGCCGCGTCGGGGTTCGTCGCGCGGTTTCGTCTGCCGGAGGCGGCATCGATGGCTGATCCACTTTCGATCCTTTTGATCGGCTACGCGCATGGTGAGGGTGGGGTTACGACCCATACCCATTGGCTCGCGCACGGGCTCACCCAGCGTGGGCATCATGTACAGGTTCTCTCGCCGGTGCCGCCTCGGGATCTGCCCGAGAGCCCTTGGCCCGATCGCGGTTATGCAGTCGACCATTATGGCGGCAAGCGCGATGCGTTGCGCGGCTTCTCGGCACTCGGCAAGACGCGGTTCGACGTCGCCGTGGTCGCAGGCACCGGCTGGAAAGCGATGGGGGGGGTCATCGCCAATCGCAGGATCAGGCGCCGCGTCTTTTTCGAGGTGATGAGTGGGGATTCGATGGGTCTCGCCGATCCGCGCCACCTGGTTCATGCGGGGTTCGACGCGATCGTCAGCCTGGCGACTACGGTTGATGAGAAGGTTTGCAGCGAATTCCGCTGGCGGGGCAAGCGCACGATCATCCAGGCGCTGCCCGAGCCGCTCGAGCTCCAGGCGACGATCCCGGATCGGGGAATCGTAACGCCCAAAGGCAAGATGCGCGGAGTCTATTTCGGCCGGATCGTGCCGCACAAGGGCGTCGGTTTTCTGGTCGAGCAATGGGCCGCCCTGTCCGAGCATCTTCAATCGATCGATATCTACGGCACGGGTGATCAGCGGGCGGAGCTCGAGGCACGGATCGCCGAGCTTGGCCTGGACGATGTGATCCGGTTCCACGGGCGCTATCCGGACGGGCAGTCCTATGTGGATTTGCTCCGCGACTTCGATCTGCTGCTGTTGCCGACGGTGGGCCAGGAAGGCGGGCCGCTCGTGTTGCTCGAGGCGATGGCGTGCGGAACGCCGTTCGTCGCGAACGGCGTCGGCGGCATTCCCGATTTCGCCAATCCGGATTGCCGGGTCACCAGCGGCGATATCGCCGAGTTCCTGCCTGCGGTAGCCAGCATCGCCGACCAGATGGCGGCCGGGCAGGTGGACGGATCGCGGCTTCAGCGCCACTATCACGCCAACTTCTCCTACGAGGTGCTCGTAGGCAGGTGGGAGAGCTATCTGCGCTTTCTCGCTGACGGGAAAAGGTGATCGGGCATTGAAGCAGGCGGCGGTACTCGGAGCAGCGGGATTTGTCGGGCGTCACACCGCACGCGCGCTCGCCGCGGCCGGCTATGAGGTCGTCGGCATTGGTCACGGCAGCTGGTTGCGCGACGAGTGGCGCGACTGGGGCCTGCGCGACTGGCATGTCGCCGATGTCTCCATGGAGGCATTGCTGACCTATGCCGGTGAGCCCGAGATCCTCGTCCAGTGCGCCGGCAGCGGATCGGTCGCCTTTTCGATGACCCATCCCGCGCAGGATTTCCGGCGCAGCGTGGATTCGACACTGGCCGCGCTCGATTTCGTGCGCCTGCACGCGCCAGCGTGCAGGATCGTCCTTCCTTCGAGCGCCGCGGTCTATGGCACGGCGGAGCGCATGCCGATCACGGTTGCCGACCCACTTCGGCCCGAATCTCCATATGGCGTGCACAAGAAGATCGCGGAGGATCTGTGCCGCTCTTACGCACGCACCTTTGGCGTTCGTGCGGCGATCGTGCGGCTGTTCTCGGTCTATGGCGTCGGTCTGCGCAAGCAGCTTCTCTGGGATGCATGCACCAAGCTGACTCAGGGCGAGGCGCAATTTGCCGGCACCGGTGAGGAGTTGCGCGACTGGGTCGACGTGCAGGACGCAGCCGCGCTGCTCGTCGCGGCCGGCGCGCACGCGAGCATCGACTGTCCGATCGTGAATGGCGGAATCGGCGAGGCGGCGAGTGTTCGTACCATCGTCGAGGGGCTGGCGCGGGAACTCGGCGTTGCCGCACCGCCGGGCTTCTCTGGCGCGCGCCGCGGCGGCGATCCGATCGGATACGAAGCCGATATCGGCGAGGCGCTGTCTTGGGGCTGGCGACCGGAGCGCTCGCTGACGGACGGGCTGGCGGATTATGCTGCCTGGTTTCTCGAGGAGGCGCGGTAGCGCCTTCGATCAGTCGGTGCGGCGCGCGCCGATGATCTTCAGTCGGATCTCGTAGAAATAGAGCATCTTGAGGAAGGCGTGATGGAATCCGGCGCCGCCGTCGAGGAACCCGAGCTTCAGGAAATAGGTGCCGACAAAATAGCCGGGCGCGAACCACCAGCGCGCGAGGTTGCGATATTTGGTCCGCTGGCGCGGCGTCAGCGCCGCCCAGGCCGCGTCGCCCCGTGTCATCAGGTCGGCGTAACGCTTGGCCTCCCAGCTCGCATAGGCGTTGTGGCGGGCCAGATAATGGTCGATGCCACGATAATCGAGATGGTCGATCGGCGCCGCTATCTCGCCGATCGTCCCGTCGAGCACGGGGTGCTCGTGCACCTCCATGTCGAGGTTGCTCCAGCGTCTGTCGTCGATCCGCTCATACTGCCCGGCACCCACGCGGAACAATGCGAGCTTGCGTTGCGGAACACCGTGTCGGAGCACGTGGCCCATGAAATGATTATTGTAGTTGAGCCAGAAACCGCCGACCTGCGTGTCGGGCTCCTTCGGAAGGGCTTCGCGCAGTTCCGCGATGAACGGCTCGGTCACTCGTTCGTCGGCATCGAGAAACAGCACCCAGGGCGTCGAGGGCTCGTGGTTCGCCAGAACCCAGTTGCGCTTTTTCGGGAAGTCACCCGACCAGTCAAAGTCGATCCAGCGTGCGCCGTACCGGTCGGCGATGGCGCGCGTGTCGTCGGTGCTGCGCGAATCCACCACCCAGACTTCCGCGAAGGCGCCCAGCCGGGACAGGCAGGCATCGAGGTTCGCCTCCTCGTTGCGGGTCGGTACAACCACGGTGACGGGCAATGACGTGAGGGCGGGCTCCGCCGTCATCGTTCGCCAACCTGCCGGGCGGGATTGCCCGCCATAACCGCGCCTCCGGGCACGTTCCGCATAGCGACGGCGCGCGCGCCGACCGTCACATCAGGCCCGATGAAGCAATCGGCGCACAGCCATGCCTCGTCCTCGACGCGGATCGTCGCGCGGATCAGCGCCATTTGCGGGTCGCGGAAATCATGCGAACCGGCGCACAGATGCGCGCCCTGTGAAATCGTCACCCGCGCGCCGATCCTGATCGACGCGAGGTTATAAAGGATCGCGCGGTCGCCGACCGACGACCAGTCTCCGATCTCGAGCTGGGAGGGCATGAAGATCCGCACCGTCGGATAGATCTGGCAATGGTCGCCGATGCTGGCGCCGAACAGCCGCAGCCACGCCGCCCGCGTGGCAAAGAAGGGACGCGGAATGGCACGAAAGACCAGGCTGCCGGCGCTCCACAGGATTCGGGCGCGGCGTTCCTTCGGGGAATAATTGGCGACACGCCGGTTGCCCTCGATATCGAGGCCGGGTGAGGGCGATCCCGCCGGTTCGTCGCGCTCGGTCATCGTCAGCTGGAGATATGATGAGGGCGCGGACCGCGGCCCGAAAGCCAGGCGAACAACCCGATATGCTGATCGACGATCCGCTCCCAGGTGAACCGTTCCTCGACAAGCCGCCGGCCGCGTTCGCCGGTTTCGGCCAGCGCGGAGGGTTGATCAAGATGGTAGGTTAGGGCAGCAGCCAGGGAGTGCGGGTCGGTTTCGATCCGATAGGCACCCCCTGCCACGAATCCTTCCGGAATGTTGCAGGCGTGCGTCATCAAGACCGGCTTGCGATGCGCCCAGGCTTCCAGCACCGTCATCGGCATGCCCTCACTGTACGAGGGCAGGACGAACGCATCGCAATTGGCATAGGCATCCTGCTTCGCCTTCCCGAACAGGGGCCCGGTGAATTCGACATTGTCGAGCCCGCGCTCCTGCACGAGCCGGACCAGGTGATGCAGGTGATCGCCATCGTCCCAGCCGGCAATCTGCAGCTTCCAGTCGTCGCGGATGGTCGGCGATCCGGCGCTCGCGATCGTCCAGGCCTCGATCAGCTCGGCGATTCCCTTTTTTGGGTGGATGCGGCCGAGGAACAGGAGATTCTTGCGCGACGTGTCGGTACGCGGCTCGGGGATAAAATCCTTCTCGGGCAATTCGATGCCATTGGGAATGACCGCGATAGGTACGCCGAGCCCGAGCGCCTCGATCGCGTCGGCCTCGGCCCAGCAGAGCGCCCGCATGATGGCGGCCGACCGCAGATTGGCGCTCTCGAACGCCCATTTCGCCACGCGCTTCTTGAGCTGGCTGTTCCGCTGCGCCCATGGGTCGAGCATGCCGTGCGGCGAGATCACCAGCCCTCCGGCGTGCTTGCGGTCCCAGTTGCGGGCCGCGATCGAGGGGTAGTTCCACAGGCCGTGCAGATGAAGCGCGTCATAGGAGTTGGTGTTGAGTTCACGGCTCAATCCGGGCGCGAATCCGAACCGCTTGGGCCCGATTGGCGCAAAGGCGCGAAAGCGGCTGACGTCCCACGCGCTTCTCGCTGCCTCGAGACCGGCATCGGCGACGCCGTAGACGGAAACATTGTGGCCTCGCTGATGCATCAGATTCGCCGGCAGCCTGACCGATTCGAACAGCCCGCCGCCGCCGGAGCTGAGCGATGTGGTGAGAATGCCGAGGTTCATCGGCGCAACGGTTCTGGTCATCGCAGCGATATCCTTCGCATTGCGAACGCGAGGATCATGCGCGCCAGCAGTGACGGGCGAACGCGCCGTGCCGCCACCGCATAGTGCGCGGCGTCGGCCATCCCTCGGCCGAAACGCTCCGGCGCACATTCGGCGACGAGCATCCGGCTCGCGTCCCGCATCGCGCTGTGGTCGTCGAGCGCCGCGATCGCGTTCATCGCGATGACCAGCGCTTCGGCATCGTGCGGCGGGAAGGTGAACCCGTTCACCCCGTCGCGAACCAGCACCGACGCGCATCCGCACCGATCCGACACGATCACCGGCAGGCCGGCGGCCATCGCTTCGTTCACGACCAGGCCCCATTGCTCGGTCGTGCTTGCATGGACGAAGCACCCCGCGGTTCCGTAATAGGCCGGCAGCTCGTCATATTGGCGGAAGCCCGGCATATGTACGTGCCGCGTCAGCCCCAGCGCATCGCGCTGTCCCTCAAGCACGCGGCGCAATTCTCCGTCGCCGAGCAGGACCAGCGGCCAATCGGCTGGATCGTCGGTGCGGCCCTTGCGGAATCGGGCATAGGCATCGAGCATCAACGCCAGGTTCTTCTTGGGAATGAAGCGGTTGGAGGCGAGGAAATACTGCCCGCGCGCTGCTTCCGGCAGCGGGCCGTTTTCGCCGCCGGGCATTGGCGCATGCTTCGCCAGCGCGGCCATCCGTTCGAAATATGCGTTGTCGACTACATTATAGCCGCGAAAGATCGCCGCTGCGGGCAACCCGAGCCTGCCGAGATATTCAGCCTGGCCGTCATTGGTGCACAGGCCCGCGCTGAAATACTCGGAAATGCGCCGCTTCAGGAACTCCGTCCCCCAGACGCGCTTGAAATCCCACGGATTGGTTTCCGACATCGCGATCACGGGAATGTCGCGGGCGACAGACCAGCTGGTGAGTGCCAGGGCAGTACGGGTGGACCAGCCGGGAACGGCCACCGCATCCGGCTTGAACGGACCGACCTTCGCATCGATGGCTGCAAAGATATCGGCGAGCTGTGGAGCATCCGTGGCATCGCCCAGGACCACCCGTTGCAGCCCGGCGGGGACGTCGGGCGACTCCCACGCGTAAAGATCGCTGGTTGCAGCCCGTTCGACCGCCAGCACCTCGACCTCCTGCGCGGCGGCGTTGAGGCGGGCGATATGATACGGTCCGAAATTGTCGAATGCGATAGCGACGCGAATGTTACCGCTCCTGGTCTGGCCAAGGGCTGGTATCGCGCTTTGGTTGCAGCTGCGAGAAAAACTTTGCCGCCATTATTCCGGAATCATCTCGATCAAGGATGCGCAAGCCGCTCATATTCGCGCGCCACGTTCTTTTCCATTCGGCCAAGCGAGAATTGACTGGCGACAATGGCGCGTCCCGTCGCAACCTGCGAGCGGAGCGCGGCAGGGTCGTTCGCCGCCTCGCGCACTGCGTCGGCGAGATTCGCGATCGAGAAAGCCGCCACCATGCGGCACCCCGGAATGACCGACATGACTTCACTGCCGCCCGAAGGAATGTCGTAGCCTAGGACCGCGACCCCCGAGGCGATCGCTTCCAGGATCACCAGGCCGAACGGTTCGCGGGTCGACAGCATCAGCAGCATGTCGGCTTCGCTCCATAATGCTGCGGTATCGTGGACGAAGCCCAGCACCGCGATCCGATCGTCCAGACCCCGAGCGGTGATGACGGCGCGCGCCTCGGCGAGGTCGGCGCCTTCACCGGCGATGACGAATCTCAATCCGGTTTCATCGCGCAGAAGATCGGCCGCCTCGATGAAATCGAACAGGCCCTTTTCGCGAACGGCCCGACCGACAAAGACGACGGTGAACGGCGGCGCAATGTTGCGGCCAGCGACAGGGGAGGGCAGGGTGGCCAGGTCCAGTCCGTTGTGGACGACGCTCGTTCGCTCGGCCGCGACGAGCCCTTGCTCGACGAACGATTGCGCGACCGAATGGGTGATCCCGACGAATCGCCGGGCGAAAAACCGGCGGATCAGGTTTCCGGCACGATCGCGGATGCTTTTCTGCGATGCATAGACATGCTGATGGACCATCCAGGCTGCACCCCGCATTGCGAGGGGCACCGTCGCCCAGATCGGCTCGCAATGGCTGTGCAGGATCGCGGGTTCGCGCTGCCGAACAATCCGCGCAAGAGCGACCATGCGTCCGAGCTTCGGCCCTGTCAGGACGACAGGTTCGATCCCCGCCGCCCGACAGCGCGCTTCGACCCGTTCCGACGGGGCCAGCAGGACGATTTTCGCCACCTTGCCTTCAGCTCGTTGCGCACGCGCGAGCTCGATCACCAGAACCTGGAGCCCGCCAAAGGGCTCGGCCGGCAGGATGTGCAGGATCGGTGGCAGGTCAGCCATCCGCGGCAAATTCCCGCAGCGCGCCGACAAAGGCCGCCCCCCAGGCGCGCTCGTCATACGCCAGGAATTCGGCCCGCGCTGATCGCGCCATCGCGTCGCGGCGGGGGCGGTCTCCGACGACCGCGAGGATCGCCTCGGCAAGCGCCTCGTCATCGGCCGGCGGCACCATGATGCCGCTCTCGCCATCACGGAAATCGACTCCGGCTTCACGTGTCGCGACGACCGGCAGGCCGGCCGACATCGCTTCGAGAACGACGCCGGCCGAGCCTTCCGCAAGCGAGGGGAAGGCGAGGATGTCGGCGCGCATATATTCGGCCCGCATCCGCTCGCGCGATACGTGGCCGAGCAACTCGATATTGGGCGCGCGAAGCTGGGCGGCGGCGCCCGCGGACGCGCTGCCGGCGACGACGAATTGGATCGAGGGATCGATCCGCGCGATGCGGGCCGCGGCGAGAGCGAGATATTGCGGCCCTTTGCGCAACTGGACCGATCCCGCGAAGAGCACGCGCTTCGCGACGGGTTGGTTCGGCTGCGGAAAGCCGAGGCTCGATCCGTAGCGAACCAGTCGGCACTTGGCGCGTGCCGACGGAAGATAGGTCGCGACGTCGTCGATCACGCTCTGCGACGGGCAGAACAGCCCGTCGGAGCGTTCGATCATTGCCATGCTCACGGCATCGAGCATGGCCGCTGCCTCGGGCGAGAACGGCGTTTCGCGCCAGTCGGGGAACTTCGCGATCTCGCGGTTCACGATCCGGTGGGCGGAGGGCATGATGAAGACGTCAGACACGAACCGCGCGCCCTGCGCCGTCAACTCATCGATTTGCGGGCCGCCAGCGAAATATTGCGAATAGACGACATCGGCTTCCCGAAGATCGCGGGCGAGGAATTTCCATCGCTCGGGGTTCTCGGGCGATCGCTTCTTGGCGATCAACGCCGCCAGTGGCAGCCGTCGCATCAGCGATGACGGCAGGCCGCTGACCACGCGCCGGGAGAAGACCCGACCGCGATCCAGGCGCGCTACCGCCTTCAGGAGGAAATGCTCCGGCGAACCCTCGGACACGGCGAAATCGGTATAGAGCCGTTGCAGCGCACCCGCCTCATGAAGAAATCGGGCGAGCGCGTAACCGTGCCGTGCTCCCGGCTGGATCAGCAGCGCGCGCACCGGCTGCCTTTCCCGGCGATGCCCTGCGCGATCCGACGGTGGCCGAATCCCTTGCGGACCTTCACGATCTACCTTGAAGGTGCAGGGCGAGCATCAGGCGTTTGCTTTCCTCGGGCGTGATCCGGGCATATCGGAACGGCAGCCAGACCACGAGCCAAAGGAATGGCAAGGCAGCTGCGAACTCAGCGAAGGAGTGGGTGATGGCGTGGAGGCCGGTGCCCAGCATCGACACGTACAGATACTGGCCGCGCAAGCCGCCGATCTTCGCCAGATTCAAGGTCCAGCCGTAAAAGAATCCAAGCGCCATGAAGGCGAACACGCCAAAATACCAGAAATCCTGGAATGTGTCGGAGAAGCCGGTGCGGGTCGCGCCGTTCGCATAATAGCGGTTGAGAAGCGGATTCTCGTCCCGGTTCTTCATCATCAACGCATTCTTGGCGTCGCGTCCGAAAATGAATGACGGAAAATAGCGCGATACCATGCCGTTGATGATCGATGTGAAGGGATAGTAATCGCCGATCTCGGAGGCGATCGCGATATCCGTTACCGCGCCGCTGACTTCGGGAGCCGCCGGTTCGGCACTTCGGTCTCTTGCGCTGGTGGTTGATTGTGTGATCAGGTCCGAATCTGTCAGCGCGCCGACGAGCGTCGCGTCATTTTCTTTCACATATCCGCGAATGTCGCCCGCGTTATTGACGATGAAGGCGCCGATCACGCATCCGGCTATCAGGATCAGACGTGATGGAACGATATTCCGAACCAGAAAAAGGCTGCCAAAAACGATGACGCAGAACTCGAAAATAAATTCGCGCTTGATGGAGACGAACAGAACCGGCGCAAACACGGCGGTTGCGATGAAAAACAAAACGAGCGAAAATTTATCCTTCGTTCGCAAATAGATCAGGAAAGTCAGCGCTGCGCCGAACACAAGGCACTGCGCCAGCGTGGCATAGACGATGATGATACCGTTCCAACCCGCGCCATATTCATCGGTCGCGGCCAGTCGCGACATCATGAAATAGGCGACCGCTCCAACCGCGATGAGGCCGGCGGACGCCTGCGACATGCGCTTCTCGCTGTACATGGCGGATATTTCCGCCTGGTTTGTCTTGGCCTGCTGGAGGTTCATACCGCGCCCGAGCAGATAGCCGCCCACCAGAAACACGATACACAAGATGATGTACCGCCAGGCCAGCGTCGGGTCGAAGGCGCCGGCCAGGCCTAATCGCTCCACATTCCAGGCCTGCGGCAGGAACCACACCGACAGAAACATCCCGACGACGAACGGGTAATCGAAAATGCTGCGCGGCCTGAAAAATGGCACGGCACCGAGCCCCAGGATGAGGCCGGACAGGACGATCAGGTAAATGCTCACGACGCTCTCGACATTGGAGTCATCGCGCTATCGCCGCGACAGGAAGGCGAGTTCGCCTTCGGAAAGGTCGGCCCGAACGGCAATGAAATTCGCCTGAATGAAATTGTCCAGCGCCGGCGCATAGTCAAAATACTCGATCCTGTCACGCAACAGACGGCCGATTCGCATGCCTGGCGTCAACGCTGCGAAGAAATCCCTGAGGAAAGTCCGCGAGAAGATCGACATATAATTATATTCGAACTGGATCACGTCGATCCGGGATGCGTCGATCGCGTTCCGGAAACCCTCGATGACCTTGAGGTCATGGCCTTCGGTGTCGACCTTGAGGAAGCGGATATGGCCGATGCCGAGTTCCGCGCAGATATCGTCGCCAGTGCGGCGCTGCACCTCGACCACCTGACCCTCCATCTGCGTGTCCTTGCCGACGGTTTCGATCGACGAGAAATGGGAATTGCCCGGGGTGTAGTTGATTTCAACCTTACCCGCCTGATCGGAGAGGGCGTAGGGCAGGATTTCAGCGTTCCTGCCCGCCAGGTTGCCAATCAATTGGTCGCGCACGGGGGGGACGGGCTCGAAGGCGATCAGGCGCGCGCCGGGCGCGTTGTCGACCACCAGCCTGCTCCAGTCCCCGACATTGGCGCCGACATCGACATAGACGCTGCCTGGCGCCGGCGTGTGCCTGGCGATCGCCTGGACCAGCCAGCGCTCGCCATTCACGTCGATATCGACCTCGGCATTGCTCCATGCCATCACGTACCGGCGGCAAAAGGTGTAGAGCGGTCCGCTGAGCGGTGCCCGGGTCGCAGCATGCCACGACATCAGCTTGCGGATCTGTTCAGCGACCAAGCGAAACTTCCTAACTAATCCAAGGCGCTATTAGCGCCACCCGGTCGTCCCAGCTTTCGAGATGCGGGCGCCTTCCGCTCTCGGCGGCTGTCTTAACAGAGCTGATGGACCGATCAAGCTCGTCCCCGGGCCCGACCACGAAAACGCCGATCTGCCGCGCGACCTGATCGCAGGCATCGGTCGCGAGGATCGGCTGGCCTATCGCGAGATGATCCCAGAGCCGCATAGGCGAACAGAAGTGATTGAACGCGCTCTGTGCATAGGGGATGACGGCGATATCGATACCCGCCATCCACGCATGGATTTCGGCATGGGGACGCGCCCCGAACCAGTGGACCTTCGGGTTGTCGCGCAGACGCCCGACCGCAGCGTCGGCGTCCGCCGGGATCTGCAACGGCCCTACCAGGGCGAGCGATCCGACCTGGCTGGAAGCCGCGACCCGCTCCAGGAAACCATAGTCGATCCGGTCGTTGAACACGCCGACCGTGCCGAAGACGGGGCCCGGCAACGCTCCAAGCTCCGACGGTCGCGTCACCGCCTCGGTGAAGCGCGGCTCCGAAGCATTGGGGGCGACGATGCAGGATGCCGGGTCCAGGCCATATTCCGAAACCGCCCGATCGCGCAGCGCAATGCTGACGAACACCGAAAGCGTGGCGAGTCGGCAGAGCTCGGCCTCAAGCGCGACCCCGGCCTCGCCACCCCAGCCGGCATAGCCGCGATAATCGTCCGAGCAGTAATAGATGATGTGGGCCGTGGACCGGAGGCTTCTGGCCAATGGCAGATAGTGGAACGAGGTGAGGATAGCGGTAGAAAGGCGTCCGTTGCGCTGGGCGGCCATGGCCATGGCCCGGCGCTTCAACAGCGGCATCGACAGGATCGCCGTCCGGTTCGCCCAGCCGGGCGGCAGGGAGACCGGCGTCACGCCCTCTTCGCGATCATGCTCGCCTCGCAGCGAAAAGGCCCGGGGCGAGAATAGCATCGTGTCCGGCTTCCGTCGCCGAAGCGCCTCGCCGAATTTCCGACGCCAGATCGTGTTGACGTCGAACTGCGCGATCATGGTCGCGAGGGACGTGCGCGCCGACCGGCGTTGCTCGCACGCTCCTGCATGGCCGGGGCGCTCATTCGGCCGACAGGTGTCGACCGCCGGCCGGGGCTTCGTCCACCTTCACATCGGTCGATCTCGGTACCATCAGTGCCAGGCCGGCACCCAGGATCGCAGCGATCGCGCTGGTACGCGCCGGATAGTCGACGATGCTGTGGCAGAAAATAGCGCCCGTCGCGATCACGGCGGCGCGCTCGATCCGGCTCGGGGACCGGGCGAACCAGATCGCCGCGGCACGCCTGAGCCACCACAGGAACAGGACCGCGATCAGCAACAGGCCGGGAAGGCCGCCCTCCAGGGCAAGTTCCAGATAATCCGAATGCGTGTGGTTGACGAATACGTTCGTGACCAGGCTGGGATCTTCGAACAGCCGGTAAACCGGCGGGAAGCTGCCAAATCCGCTTCCCAGCGGAAAGAAGTGTTCGAGCGCTTTTGCCGTGACGGCATACATTGCCGGTCGGGACAATTGCGTCGCGTTCACGGTCGGGTCAGCGAAGATCGCCGGGCCGGCCACGACGACGAATGCCAGTAGGGCGATGGTCAGCAGCACGATGAGGGGCCCGATATAGCGCGCCGGACCAAGCGACCGCGGCCGCGCGATCAGCCAGCTCGCCACGACCACGGGCAGCGCGAGCACATAGGTCGCATAGGTCCGGCTGATCACGATGCCGATCAGGAACATCACCGCCATCGCGGCGAGGAGCATCTCGCGGCCTTTTGCCTTTGATCCCGCCGCATTTTCCGTGCCGGCCAGCGATGCGACGAACGGGATCGCGCACAACATCAGCGTGGCCTGGTGGTTCGCGTTCGCCATCAGGCCGACCGGAAGGTCCAGATTGGTGTTCTCGTAAAAATAAAGCGGCGAGCTCTGGCCGCTGATCAACTGGGCAACCCCGATCAGGAGCGACACGAACGCCAGAAGGGGAATCGCCCAGCGCAGCCCGTTGGCTTCCGCGGGCGGTCGGGAAAGGATCGCTGCGCCGATCGCCAGCGGCGGCAACAGCGCCGCGAGATGCTTGATCGTGCCGGCCGGATTCAACGACAGGGGCAACGAGGGCAGGGGGGCTATGCCTCCTGCAATCAGGCGTTGTTCGAGCACGTCGCGGCCCGGCGCGAGCGTCCAGATCGACGGCGGTAGCGGAACGAGCTGCAACACCCCCCAGCCGATCCAACACAGGACGATGGCGATGAGCAGCTTGGCGGAACCGGAAAAGGAGACGGTGGCGAATTTCGCGACGCTGTACGCCAGCAGCAAGGTCGCGATCAATTGAAGCGCGATATTCGGCAGCATGCCGCCGCCGCTCGAGCCGCCGAGTGCGACGCACAGCGCGAGGAAGCCGGGAATCAGCACGTAACCCAAGGAGAAAGGCGATTCTCGCAGGGCCGGGCGAGTCGAGCGGCGGGAGGAGGATCTAGGTTTCATCGCTTCATTTCACCGGCTCGATCCTGATCTCCTCGATCACCGCGTCGGCGGTGCGTGGAAATTCGGAGGGCGAGCCCACCAATGCCAGCCGTTGCGATTCACATCCCGGGCTGGGGACGGAGAACATGGTATTGTATCGTTGCCGGCCTGCCTGGAGCTTGGCGAGCCGCAACGTCTGCAACGGCTCGCTCCCACTGCTGCAGCTCACGGTCCAGGACAGTTGGTTGTTCTCGTCTGCGCCCGTCGCGACGGTCGAAAGCCGGTAGCGGCCGGCCGGCAGGAGAAGAGTCTGTTCCGTCAGATTGGCGGCCGCCGTGCCGAGATAGGAGACGACCAGGCCACTCGGCTTCCTGAACTCGCTGGATCCGTCGGTGGTGTCGGTCAGCTGCCAGTTGAAGGGCATCGGGCCAACGAAATTCTGGAATTGCGGATCGAAGACGGGGCCGACATGACCGAGCGACGCGGGCGGCAGGAAGTTGATCCATGCGAGATAGGCGCGCTCATATTCGTGGTTCTTCACCAGGGTCAGCAACAGTGCACCCTGTTCGGAAAGAACCTGTGCCTTGGCCGAGCCCTGCGGTGTCAGGCGAAACACGACATCCGGCGACACGCCCTGCCGATTGAGCGCATACAGGAAGGAGGAACGCCATAACGGGTTCGTGGCCAGTTTCCGGGCGAGCGGCGCGTGACTCGCCGGATCGCGTACGATCGGCGTCATCGCGGCGATCGCTGCTTCGCTTGCTGCGGGCCCAATGCTGGCAAGGCGATCGAAATGCTCGATCGCACCCGCATAATTGCGGCGGCGCAGGTCTTCGTCCATCAGCCAGAGCCGCGGCCGTAGCGATCGCTCCTCGCTGCGCAGCGCAAGCGTCATCAACTTCAGGGCGCGGGGCCTGTCCTTGCTGCCGTCGGCGGCGAGGCCAAGATAGGTCTGCGCGGCCGGGTCGAGCGGCGCGCGGGCGAGCAACTGCCGCGCCATGGCCTTGTTCCTGAGGGCGAGGACCGCCCCCTTTTCGGGAGCGAGCTCGTTCGTCAGTTGCTGATGCTCGGCCGCGACGCTGCCGGCCGCCAGGCCCCGGATGCCGTTCGGCCGTGTATCGCTGACGGTCGCATTCAATGTACTCGATGCGACGACCGCAAGCCCGGCGGCCCCACTGACCAAGCCCAGAAGCGCGAAGCCGATTGAGCCGGCCCTGTTCGCGGATGCCCCCATCGCGATCAGGACATCAGCTCGATGCGCCGCTGCCGGTCCTTGTCGTTCTCGCCCTTATCGGCGCCATAGCCATAGCTGTAGCCATAGCCATAGCCGTAGCCATATCCATAGCCCTCGAACTTCGGATTGAACTTGGTCAACACGACACCCATCACACGCGCGCCCGCCGAGCGGAGCTGCTTGATCGAGTTCAACGCCGCCGGCCGGCGGATCGCGCCGGACTCGATGATCACGACGGTGCCGTCACACGCCGCACCGAGCAGCGGAGCATCGGCCAGGCCCAGGATCGGGGGGCCGTCGACGACGATCAGATCGAAACGCTCGCGGACGACCGCCAGAAGCCTCGGCAGATTGACGCTGGCAAGCAGTTCGGCCGGGTTGGGCGGAATAGGGCCGCTCGGCAGAAGGTGAAGGTTGGTGATGTTGGTCGACAGCACCCGCGGATCGTTCAGATTGCCGCCTGCGAGCAGGCCTGACAGGCCTGCCGCATCGCCATCCTTGGCGGTGAACGACGGCTTGCGCATGTCGGCGTCGATCAGGAGGACCTTGAGCCCGACCTTGGCGAAGCTCTGCGCCAGCCCGAGTGCGGAACTGGATTTTCCTTCCGATGGCTTGGTGCTGGTCACCAGCAGGGTGCGCGGCGTTCCTTCCGGCGAGGAGAATTGCAGCGATGTCCGCGCGGTGAAATAGGCCTCGGAGATCTTCGATCGCGAGATCGACAATTCCTCGATCAGTGTCGCGTCCCGGGCAAGCTTCGGGATCACGCCCAGCACGCTGATCTTCAGCTTGGATTCGACGTCCTCGGGCACCTTGATGGTATCGTCGATATATTCGATCGCCAGGATGACGGCGATACCGAGCAACATGCTGACCAGAAGACCGATAGCCAGGTTCGCGGTCAGCCTCGGGCTGAACGGGGCGCCCGGCGGAACCGCGTGGTCGACGATGGACGCCTGGCTCTCGCCGATGCCGCCGGCAACGCCGATCTGCTTGTAGCGCTGGAGCAGGGCGTCATATAGCGAGCGGTTCGTGTCGACCTCGCGCTGCAGGATGTTGTACTGGATGCTGCGATCGCGAAGGTCGAGGACCGAGCCCTTGAGCTGGGCCACCCGGGCCTTGAGCGCATTCTCCCGCGAAAGCGCCGCAGCATATTCGGATCGCAGCGCCGTCGACACGGCACTGCGCTCCTTGTTGATCTGGCCATCCAGCGCGTTGATCCGCGCCTGAAGGTCCTTCATCTGCGGGAAGTCGGGTTTGAAGATCCCGAGCTTTTCCTGATATTCGGCGAACAGGCGCGACCGCTCGCCCTGCAAAGTCGAGATGGTTCCGTTGGTGATCGTCTCGGTCGTCGTGCCGTTGGCGCGCGACTGGTTGTAGCGCCCTTCGGCAGCCATCCGGGCGTCCTGCGCCTGCGAGAGCGAACCATTGAGCGCGGACAGCGACGTCGCGTCGAGCGAGGTGCCGGGGCCGGCGCGTCCATCGGGTCCCGGGGCCGATTCGATGTTCACGATGCCCTGCTGGCGGGCATAGACGACAAGCTGCCGTTCCGACTGGTCGAGCGCGGTCTTCACCGCAGCGATACGCTGCTGGAGGAAATTGCGCGCATAGGCGGTGGCATCGTAGCGCCGCTCGAGACCGGTCGAGATGAAGGTTTCCGCAAAGGCGTCGGCGATGCGCGCCGCCTCGGCGCGATCGGTGCTGACGAAGGTCACGTTCATCAGACGGCTGATGCCCACCGGGGCGGCGGTCAGGCCGCCGCGCAGCTTGGCGACGGCGATCTTCTCGCGCGTCTCGCGGGGCAATGAAGGCGGTGCATAAGCGGGATTGGACGCAAGATTGAGGCGCTGCGCCACCTTCACCGCGAGATCGCGGCTCTGCATCAGGCCGAACTGAGTCGCCATATAGGCCGGATCGTTGACCGTGACGGGCTCCAGCGAGGAGTCCTTCATGATCTGCGATTCCTGTCGCTTGATCTCCATCGTGGTCGTCGCCTTGAACAAGGGGGTCGACAACAGGGTCAAAGCGGTCGAGCCGACCAGGCCCGCCATGATGAAGGCGAGGAACAACCAGCGCCATTTCATCAGGATGCGCAGGATGGCGCGGAGATTCATCTCGAATTCGGGCGTCTCCTGCGGCGGCGGCAACGCGACCGACGTCGAAAGGGCGCCGCCGGATGGCACGGTCGGAAGCGACATTGTGCCGGTTCCGCGAAAGCCTTCGATCATATCGGTCATGGAGGAGTGCAATCCATCTTATCGGTGTCAGCCCGAAGCCTTAGAAAGGCCGAAACAGGGCGAGCAGGGGCAGGGACTGAAGAACATTCTTGAACGCGCTCTTCGAGCTCGAACCGTCGACCACCACGATATCGTCGCCGAAAACGGCCGCGTCGGGCATCTCGCCGCGCCGGATCGCCTTCAGGTCGAACGCAGCCGCCTGGCGCTGTCCGTTGATCTGACGGAAGATGACGACGCGCCTGGGATTGGCATCGTCGGTCACGCCCTTGGCCATCGCCACGGCCTGGACCAACGTCGTCGGCCCGGCGATTGGATAAATGCCCGGCTGCCCGACTGAGCCATCGACCGTGATCTTTGCGCTCGATGCCGATTTGACGGCGACCTGAACCTCGGGATTGTTGATATATTTGGCGCCGAGCTTCTTCTCGATTTCGCCGGAAAGCTCTGTGGCGGTTTTCCCCACCGCGCTCAGGTCGCCGATCAGGGGCATCGTGATCCTGCCGGTCGCGTCTACCTTGAGCTCGCCCGAAAGATCGGGGACGCGGTACACGGTGATGACCAGCTCATCGAGCGCACCGATCCGGTACTCGACATCGGCTGCTGCTGCGACCGGCACGTCGGGCCGGCCGAAGTCCTTGACTTCATAAGGGACGGGGCCACCCCGTCCGGCCGAGCAGGCGACCAGGACAACGGGAACAAGCAGAGCCACAACCATCGCGCGAAGACGATGCAAGAATGTCATTTCGAATATCCTACGCGTGGCGAATCGCGACGAATATCGCCGCCGGTCAATGTGTTTACAGGCCTCAGGACCTTTAACCGAGCGGCTTCGCCCGTCAACCCCGCCGAGGCGCACCCGCGCCTTGTGGCGGGTGCGTTTCGGGGCAATTTTGGTCGCCGGATTTGGTCTCAGGCTGATACCGTGCCGAGCCGCGCATCGGCGGCATGGTCGACGAACCAGCGATATGTGTCTGATATGCCTTCGCGAAGCGGGCGTGACGCGTTCCATCCCAGCGCGTTCAATTTACCGGTGTCGACCAGCTTGCGCAGCGTCCCGTCCGGCCGTGAGGCGTCGAACACGGTGTCGCCGCGATACCCGACGATATCGGCAATCGTCAGGGCAAGGTTGCCGATGCTGATTTCCTCGCCCGATCCGATATTGACGATCTCCTCGCTGGAATAATGCTTGGAGAGAAAGACGAGCGCGTCGGCCAGATCGTCGACGTGGAGGAATTCGCGCAACGGGGTGCCGCTGCCCCAGACGGGCAGGCTCGCGGCATCGGCCAGCTTCGCTTCATGCGCCTTGCGGATCAGCGCCGGCAGGACGTGGCTCGATTGCAGGTCGAAATTGTCGAACGGACCGTAAAGATTGGTCGGCTGGGCCGAGATATAGTCGCAGCCATATTCGCGGCGATAGGATTGGGCGAGCATGATCCCGGCGATCTTGGCGATCGCATACCATTGGTTGGTCGGCTCCAGCGGCCCGGTGAGCAGGGCATCCTCGCGCATCGGCTGCGGCGCGTGCTTGGGATAGATGCACGACGAACCCAGGAATACGAGCTTGGCGGCACCGGTACGGCGGGCGCCCTCGATCACGTTCGCCTCGATCATCAGATTGTCGTACAGGAACTGCGCCGGCAGCGTATCGTTCGCGGCGATGCCGCCAACCTTTGCCGCGGCGAGGAAGATCAGGTCGGCCGGATTCGCCTCCATCCAGGCGAAGGTCGTGGCCTGGTCGCGCAGGTCGATCCGCGTTGCCGCCGAGATGATCTCGCAATCCTCCGTCGCCAGCCGACGGACGATCGCGCGGCCGACCATGCCGCGCTCGCCTGCGACCCAGACCCGTTTGCCGGCCAGCGAGAACAATTCGGTCATCGGTTGGTGCTCAATCCTGTTCGTGGGAGGCGATCGCCCGGCTATAGCAGCTTCTCATAGGCGCTGATGATCTGTTGGCGAGAATAAGCATTCGCATAGGCGCTCGCAATGTCGGCTGCCCGCCAATCGCCTGCGCGCCACGCGTCAACGAAGCCCCGTACGACCTGCGCAGCACCCACCGCATCGCTCAGCGGCACGATCTCGCCCAACCGGCCCTTGCCCAGGATTTCGGGGATCGCGCCGACCGCGCTCGCGATGAACGCGCGGCCGCGGCTCAGCACCTCGAGCGCGACGAGACATTGACCCTCCGATATCGACGGATTGATGAACGCGTCGCAGCTATCGATCGCTTCGGCCACGCGCTCGCGCGGCATCACACCGTGAAAGGTGACGGGGAGGCCGCGCTCGCCGGCCTGGGCACGCAGCGCCTCGTCGTCGTCGCCGCCGCCGAACATATGGAGCTCGACCCCGCTTCCCTGCAGCGCCTCGACGATATCGAGCAGGTAGAACAGGTTCTTCTGGGCAACGAACCGACCAAGGAAGCCAAGGCGGAAGGGTCCGTCACGCGGCCTTTCCACAGGAGCGGCCGTGGCCGTCGGCGGGATATAGGGAACGACATCGATCGCGCCCTCGAAACCGGCCTCGCGCAAATCGCCAACGAAATCCTTGCTCTGGACGAGGATCCGATCGAGTCCGTGGCGGATATAGGTGGGTATGCCGTCCGGCCACATTTCGCGCGGACGATAGGGCGTCACGAAGATCGTCTCGGCCGGCTCGGGCAGCCGTGCGCGTGCCTCGCTGACGATATGCGAGAAGATCCTCTCCGGCGGAATCTTGGCAAAGACGATGCGGTCGGCTTTCTTCAGACGTCCGCCATATCGCGCGAACAACAGCGCGTCGGGCAGGCCGAACCGGCATCCCGCGCGCAGCGGAGTCCGCAATATCTCGATGCCGGACTGCTCGATGATCCGGAATTCGGGAAGGTCGTTCGCCCATACCAGGATGGATCGCTCGACACCGCTGGCAGGGAGGTTGGTCAGCAGGTCGAACAGGAACGCCTCGATCCCGCCGACCGCTTCGAAGCCGCCGACATAAAAGGCCACGCGCCGGGATGGGGGCGTCGCCGCCACGGACTGGCGGTCAGCTCTTGATCGCGTAAAGCGAGCTCGGGCGCTCCTCGTCGGGGCGGCGCGTCTCGGCCTCGCGGGCGACCGCCTTCAGGTCCTCGATCATCATCTCCGACACGAGTTCGCCGAGCGTCGTCGTCGCTTCCCAGCCGAGCACGCGCTTGGCCTTGGCCGGATCGCCGATCAGCAGATCGACCTCGGTCGGACGGAAATAGCGCGGATCCACCTTGACCAAAGTCTTGCCGGTCTTGGCACAGCGGCCGATCTCGTCGACGCCTTCGCCGGTCCAGTCAACCGCGACGCCGACCTCGGCGAACGCAAGGTCGACAAAGGAGCGAACCGTATTCGTAACGCCGGTCGCCAGGACGAAATCGTCGGCCTTGTCCTGCTGGACTATGCGCCACATGCCCTCGACATAGTCGCGGGCATGGCCCCAGTCGCGCTTGGCATCGAGATTGCCGAGCCACAGCACGTCCTGCAATCCGAGATGGATCGCGGCGACGGCACGGGTGATCTTGCGCGTGACGAAAGTTTCACCGCGCAGCGGGCTCTCGTGGTTGAACAGGATGCCGTTCGACGCGTGCATGCCATAGGCTTCCCGGTAGTTCACCGTGATCCAATAGGCATAGAGCTTCGCCGCGGCGTAGGGAGAGCGCGGATAGAAGGGCGTCGTTTCGGACTGCGGCACTTCCTGGACCAGGCCATATAGTTCCGAGGTCGAGGCCTGGTAGAAACGCGTCGTGTCGGCAAGGCCGAGCAGGCGGAGCGCCTCGAGCAGCCGCAGCGTGCCGATCGCATCGGCATTGGCGGTATATTCGGCGGTGTCGAAGCTGACCTGGACGTGGCTCTGCGCCGCGAGATTGTAGATCTCGTCGGGCTTAACCTCCTGGACGATCCGGATCAGGTTCGTCGAATCGGTCATGTCGCCATAATGCAGGTGCAGCCGGGCGCCGGTCTCGTGCGGGTCCTGGTAGAGATGGTCGATACGCGCAGTATTGAATGACGAGGAACGGCGCTTCACGCCATGCACGTCATAGCCCTTCGACAGCAGCAATTCGGCCAGATACGCGCCGTCTTGTCCGGTAACGCCGGTGATCAAGGCGGTCTTCGTCATAAGCTTCAGGCTCCGGCATGGTCCGCAATAGTCGGCCCGCCATAACAGCTTGAGCCATCGGGTCCAGCGCGGAGAGTTTCAACCGGCGAGACGAAGCGGCTCCGGCTTCGGCACAGCTCGGGGCTGATCGGGCCAGATACCGCGCGTGTCGTAGACGATCTTGTCGGCGCGCTCGTCGAGCGGGACCGATTTGAAGATATCGTGATCGACCAACACCACCATGATCGGACAGGTCTCGATCGCCGCGTCGATATCGGTCAGGCGCGCGCCGGTGCCGGCGAACGCCGCTGGCAGCACCTCCGCATAGGGCTCGACGACATGCAGCCGATCGCCGAAACGGGCGGCGAGTGCGGCCGCGACCTTCAGCGCCGGGCTCTCGCGGAAATCGTCGATATTGGCCTTGAAGGCGAGGCCGAGACACGCGACCGGCATGCCCGGATGCGCCGCGATCATCGCCTCGGCGCGCTCGATCACATAATCGACCTTGGCGTCGTTCACCTCGCGCGCGGTGCGGATCAGCGGCGTGTTCGCGCGGTCGGCATGGACCAGGAACCAGGGGTCGACCGCGATGCAATGGCCGCCGACGCCCGGGCCCGGCGCCAGGATGTTGACGCGCGGATGGCGGTTGGCGAGGCGGATCACCTCCCATACATCGACGTCCATCGTGTCGGCGACGCGGCTGAGTTCATTGGCGAAGGCGATGTTGACGTCGCGAAACGCATTCTCGGTAAGCTTGGTCATCTCCGCCGCGCGTGACGTGGTAGTGACGCAGGCACCGCGCACGAAGCGGCGGTAGAAGGCCAGCGCCTTGCGCGCGCAGCGTGGGGTTATGCCGCCGATGACGCGGTCATTGTCGATCAGCTCGACCAGGATGCGCCCGGGCAGAACCCGCTCGGGGCAATAGGCGATGGCGATGTCGGGGCTCTCGCCGGTCTTGCCGGGCACCTTCAGATCGGGGCGAAGCTGGGCGAGCAGGTCTCGTACCTTTTCGGTAGTGCCGACCGGCGAGGTTGATTCGAGGATGACGACGTCGCCAGCCTTCAGTACCGTCGCAACATTGGTCGCAGCCTGCAATACGTAGCCGATGTTCGGCGCGTGATCCTCGGCAAAGGGCGTGGGGACCGCGATGACGAATATATCGGCCGGCTCGATTGTCGTCGAGGCGCGCAGATTGCCGCGCGCGACGACGCCCGAGACCAGGCCGTCGAGGTCGACCTCCTCGATGTGCACCTTGCCCGAATTGACCGTGTCGACGATCGACGACGTGACATCGACGCCGAGCACTTTCGCGCCGGTCCGCGCGATCACCGCGGCGGTGGGCAGCCCGATATAACCGAGGCCGACGACGACCACCTTGAGCTCATGATCCGAAACCATCGACGACACGTCCCCGTGAGACCTTGCGACGATCGACCGCCCTCAAGGGCGGACGCGCATCGCTAACCGGGAACGCTTGTCGCCCAGGCGGGTGAAGATTTCGGAAATGTCGGGACTGAGGGACGAACCATGCTTGCCGAACAGCGTGCCCTAGCGCCGTGTTTTCTTCCGGGCCGGACGTTCGACGGGCTTGTCCTCGCCGGAAAGCACCAGCCTGCGGGAGCGATGATCGTCGGGCGTCGATGCGCGCCAGACGCCGCGAGCAGGATCCCGGAACAACTCGCGCGAACATCGCTCGCACTTGCCGAAAACATTGCCTTCGAAAATGCGTTTGGATCCCGACGCCGTTCGATGTCCGAAGGCAAGGCACCACAAGCCAAGAACACGCATTTGTCGCCTTCCTCCCGCGTTCCGGTCGTCCCGACTCGATGGGCGTCGCGTTCGGGCCGATCCGGTACTAGTCGTGGAGGAAATTCGGTCGTGCGTCCATAACCTGGCGCCACATGACATGGCCTATCCGGATTCGTTCAGGAGGTGCGGGCGGTCAGGCTTTCACCGACAATCCTGGCGATGCGCGCGCTGCTGTGACCGTCTCCGAACGGGTTGTGGGCGCGCGACATCGCCGAATAGGCGCTATCATCGTCCAGCAAGGCCGATACTTCGGCCACGATCCGATCCGCGTCGGTGCCGATCAGTCTCGCCGTGCCCGCAGCCACGCCTTCGGGCCGTTCGGTCGTCTCGCGCATGACGAGAACCGGCTTGCCGAGCGCTGGCGCTTCCTCCTGCACGCCGCCGGAATCGGTAAGCGCGAGGTGGCACAGCCCGAGCGCGCGGACGAAATGCGGATAATCGAGCGGGTCGATCCGGGCGATATTGGCGCGGTCGCCGAGCAATGCGTCCATGACCGATACGACATTCGGATTGGGGTGGACCGGGAACAGGATCGCGACATCAGGACGATCGGCGATTCGGCTGAGCGCGCGGGCGATATTGGCCATGCCGTCGCCGAAATTCTCGCGCCGATGGGTGGTGACGAGGATGATGCGCTTGCCCGCGAACCGCGCGGTGATCTCGTCGAGGCCGGAAGCAAGCGACGGATCCCCGGCGATGCGCGCGCGCGTCGCGTGCAGCGCGTCGATCACGGTGTTGCCCGTCACATGAATCGTCGCCGGATCGATATTCTCGCGCTTCAGCGCCTCGGCGGCGGTTTCGGTCGGGGCGAAATGCTGGTCGGCGATCGGCGCGACGATGCGGCGGTTCACTTCCTCGGGCCAGGGCTGCCAGATGTCACCGGAGCGCAGGCCCGCCTCGACATGGCTGACCGGCACCTTGCGATAATAAGCGGCGAGTGCGCCGACCATCGCCGTGGCGGTGTCGCCCTGCACGATAACGCGGTCTGGCTTCTCGGCGTCCATCACATCGCCCAGGCCGATCAGCAGGCGCGCGGTCAGGCGGTCGAGCGATTGGCCTGGCTCCATCAGATCGAGATCCAGATCGGGGGTCAACCCGGCGATGCGCGCG
>NZ_JAQGLC010000235.1 GCF_028293085.1 Sphingomonas bacterium | reverse complement strand
CGATGCCGTCGCCGACCGACAGCACCTGGCCGGTTTCGGAGACCTGGGCCTCGGTGCCGAACGAGGCGATCTGGTCCTTGATGACCTTCGAGATTTCAGCGGCGCGGATATCCATTGTCAGCCTTTCCCAACAGCTTTGAGCTGTCAGCCTTTCATTGCGTGCGCGAGAGTGTTGAGACGGGTCTTGATCGAGCTATCGATCATCTGCGTGCCGATCTTCACGACCAGCCCGCCAAGCAGGGTGGGATCGACCGACAGGTCGACCGAAACGTCACTGCCGATCCGGGTGCGCAGCTGGGTTTTCAGCGCATCGACCTGGGCGGCGGAAAGCGGGTGAGCCGAGATGACCTCGGCCGTCGTCTCGCCGCGGTGGTTGGCGGCGAGCGCCCGGAACGCGCGGATGATCGCGGGAAGCTGTGCCAGGCGGCGATTCTCGGCGAGCACGCCGAGGAAATTCTTGGTGGTGCCGTCGATCCCCATCGCCGCGGCGCTCGCCGCGACGGCCTTGGCGGCGTCCTGGCGGCTGACCAGCGGGCTGGCGACGAGCCGGGCGAACTCGCTCGACTGCTCGAGCGCGGCACGCACATTGGCCAGGCTCGCCTCGACCGTGTCGATCGCCTTTGAATCGCGGGCAAGCTCGAACAATGCGGTGGCGTAGCGACCGCTTAAGCTTGCTTGAATACCGCCGGATGTCTCCACGCGATCGAAATCCTCGTTTGGAACGGTTTGCGACCCATACGAAAAGGGAGGCCGGAATCGGCCCCCCTGATGGGTCGCCGCGCGGTTAGCATCGGGTTCGCCGCGATGCAACCCGAGTCGGTCCCAAGCCGGACGAGCCATGGCCGAAGCGCGACGATCCCGGCTTTCCTTTTCGTGCGTGCGGCGGCACTCACGCGGACGACGAAGCGGAACGCGCCCTGGTGGCGGATGAAGGAAAGGATCGCGATGACAGGCCAGATGGAAACCATGACCATGTCCGATGGCGCCGAGATCGGCGTCTATCATGTGCAGCCCGAAGGCGAGCGGCGCGGCGGATTGGTGCTGGTGCAGGAGATCTTCGGGATCACCGATCATATCCGCGATCTGTGCGAGGAATATGCCGCCGACGGGTACGAGGTCCTTGCACCCGCCTTGTTCGACCGCGAGCATCCCGGTTTCGAGGCGGGCTATACCGGCCCGGACTTCGAACGCGCGGTGCAGCTGGCGCGGCAGCTCCATCCGTTCGACCTCTCGCTCGCCGACGTCCAGTCCTGCGTCGACGCCCTGAGGGACAAGGGCCCGGTGTTCGTCGTCGGCTATTGCTATGGTGGCTCAGTGGCGTGGTTCGCGGCGACCCGGCTCGAAGGCGTGGCCGCGGCATCGAGCTATTATGGCAGCCTCGTCCCCGGCGCCGCCGGCGAGGTGCCCAAGGTTCCGGTCATCCTCCATTTCGGCCGCCACGATCAGGGCATTCCGATGGAAGGGGTCGAGAAGGTGATCGCGGCCGATCATCCCAAGGCGACCGTCTATATCTATGAGGCGGGCCACGGCTTCAATTCGGACCGGCGCAAGGATTTCCACGAACCAAGCTGCGATCTGGCGAAGGAGCGGACGCTCGAGCTGTTCGAGGCGAACGGCCGTTGATCGCGATCGGCAAGGCGGCCTTCGGCGTCATTGCCACGCTGCTGTTCATCTATCTGGTGCTGGTGGGCGCGCTCTTCTGGTTTCAGCGCGATTTCTTCTATCCAGCGCCCAAGACGATCCCGACGCGTCCTGAGCCCGGTTTCGACGATATCCGGATCAGGACCTCGGACGGGCTGCTCTTGCGCGCCTTCCATCATCCCGCGCGGGCCGGGCTGCCGACGTTGGTCTTCTTCCACGGCAATGCCAGCGATCTTGACGGCAGCGAATATGCCACCCGAATGTTCGCCGCCCAGGGCTATGGCGTGCTGGCACCGGAATATCGCGGCTATGGCGGCAACCCCGGATCGCCGGATGAGCAGGGGCTATATCGTGATGGCGATACCGCGCTGGCGTGGCTGACGGCGAAGGGCGTGTCGGCCAGCGAGGTGGTCGCCATCGGCAATTCGCTCGGTTCCGGCGTCGCGACCGAGATGGCGTCGCGGCACCATCTGGCCGGGCTGGTGCTGATTTCGGGCTTTGCGAGCCTCCCCCGGGTGGCGCGGGAGCATTATCCGTTCGTTCCTGCCGGATTGCTCGTTCTCGACCGCTACGACAATGTGGCGAAGCTCCCGTCCATATCTTGCCCGATTCTACTGTTGCATGGCACGAGCGATACGGTCGCGTCAGCGGACAACAGCCGGGCGCTGGCCAAAGCCCAACCCGGCGCGCAGCTCTATCTCGTGCCCGGCGTGGGGCATGAGCTGGCCTTTCTCGACCTCTCCCAATCGACGATCCTGGCATGGCTCCACTCCGGGGCCATAACCGGGACATCGAAGTGAATCGGCGACTGAGCTACTGCCCGGGCCAGAGCCCCGGCATGCGCCCGAGCGCGGTCTGCAGCATGGCCGCCAGCGCCCGGTGGTCGGCGAGCGAGGGATGATAGTCGCATCCGGCCAGGGCAAGCTTGCCGAGCGATAAAGTGGTCACGCTCCGGGTGCTGCCCGCCGTCACATTTGCGGCGACGCGCCGGACGTCGGCATCGGCCTTGGCCGGCGCCAGCAGAATCAGGCTCGCCTGTGGTTGCCGGGCGAGGATGCCCTTGGCGAAAGCACCATATTTCTCCCGGAAATCGGCCCGCAGCGCATCCGAGGTTTGCCAGCGCTCGCCGACATGAAGCGGCGTGGAAAAATCATTGGTGCCGAGCGCGATGACGATCACCTGTGGTCGCCAGCCGGCTTCGGTCCCCACGAGGTGCGCCGCGTCGTCGGGCAGCACGCGCGGATATAATGTGGGCATGGTGATATCGGGCGCGTCGCCGCCATAGTTGCGAACCACGCCCCGCCCCGAATAGGCGATCACGCGATAATCCGCGCCAAGCCGGTTCGCCGTGATCGGCCCGAAGGCACGTTGCGTATCGGTGCGGTCATGCACCTCCTGCTTGGTGCAGGTCGTCCCCGGCGAGGTGTTGCCATAGCCCACAGTATAAGAGTCGCCGATGAACTCGATCTGGCGCTGTCGCTTCATCGCCGGAAGCGGCGTACTGCCGACGATGGGATAGAAGGCCAGGAAGCGGCCACCGCCCGCCTGGCTTTCGGTCAGCTTTTCCAGCCTGACGACATGATCGCCGGGCGGCAGGTCCCTGATCGCCAGCCGGGTCCGCCCGGCCTTGTCGAGCAATGCCTTTTGCTGGCCGTCGACCAGCACGCGCATCTGCTCGGTCGTGCTGTCGACCGCGACGAGCACCGCCGTGCCGTTGAATCTGCTCTCGAAATAGACTCCCGGCCAGCCGAACAGCAAGGATCCGTCCGACGCGCGCAGCACCCGGCCGCCGACATGGACGGGCAATGGCTTGGCCGGCCGCGGCGGCTCCGGAACGGGATTCGCCACCGACAGCAGGAAACCGGATAACAGCCCGATCATCGGCATCGCTCGTCCCCCGCGGTTGCGACTGTGATCGTCGCATCGCCGCCGATCTTAGCAGCATGGCCTCCATCGGCAACGATCGCTCCCTTGTTTGACCGCAAGGCTCGGGATGTAGCGCCCACCGATGCGGCCTATATCCACGGCATGACACAGCAACTCGCCATCGATCCCGATCTCGCCTGGGCCGCTTTCGACCGGCGCGATCGTTCGCAGGACGGCCGCTTCGTCGGCGCGGTCACCACGACCGGCATCTATTGCAAGCCGAGCTGCCCAGCGCGGCACCCGAAGCGCGAGCATGTGCTCTTCTACCGCGACGGTGCCGAGGCGCGGGCGGCAGGGTTCCGTGCCTGCCTGCGCTGCAAGCCCGACGAGGTCGGCCGCGACCGGATCGCGGTCGCCCGGGCGGTCGCGCTGATCGAGGCGGACGAGGACGGCATCGGGCTCGAGGAGCTCGCTGCCCGCGTTGGCTATGCACCGCATCATTTCCACCGTCTGTTCAAACGCGCGACCGGGGTGACCCCGGCTGCCTATGCGCGCGGTCTGCGCGCCCAGCGCGCGGCGAAGGCGCTCATCGAGGAGGATACCGTGACCCAGGCAATCTACGAGGCGGGCTATTCGGCCCCCAGCCGTTTCTACGAAGGCGGCGCTAAGCGGCTCGGCATGACGCCGAGCGCTTGGCGCAAGGGCGGGGCCGGCGTGACGATCCGCTGGACCGTCGCCGATACCAGCCTGGGGCCCATGCTCGTTGCCGCGACCGACAAGGGCCTGTGTCGCGTGTCGTTCGACGAGGGCGAGGCGGCGTTGCGCGAGCGTTTCCCCAATGCCGAGATCGCCCCCGGGGGCGCCGCGCTGGCCGATCTGGCCGCACGTGTGGTGGCGAGCGTCGAATCCCCGGAGCGCGATCAGGATCTGCCGCTCGACGTGCAGGGCACCGCCTTTCAGGAGGCGGTGTGGCAGGCACTCCGCGCCATCCCGGCGGGCGAGACCCGGACCTATAGCGAACTCGCCGCGATCGCCGGCAACCCGAAGGCGGTCCGCGCCGCGGGCACTGCCTGCGGCGCGAACCAGGTCGCGGTGGTCATACCCTGCCACCGCGCCCAGCGCAGCGACGGGACGATGGGCGGTTATGCCTATGGCGTGGATCGCAAGGTCGTGCTGCGCAAGCGGGAGGGTGTGGCATGAGCGG
This sequence comes from Sphingomonas bacterium, assembly GCF_028293085.1. GTDB lineage: Bacteria > Pseudomonadota > Alphaproteobacteria > Sphingomonadales > Sphingomonadaceae > Sphingomonas. The sequence goes on along the minus strand of NZ_JAQGLC010000235.1, from coordinate 1,948 downwards.
TTTCGCCATCACCGGGCTCGATCCCGCCCCGTTCGTGCCGCTCTACGGTTTCGACGATGCGACGCTGGCCGGGCTGGGCGTAGTCCGCATGCCGGTCGACGCGAAGCCGGGCTTTCCCTGCCGTGTGTCGCTGGAGGATGCGGCGCCGGGCGAGCAGGTGCTGCTGCTCAATTACGAGCATCTCCCGGTCGCCTCGCCCTATCGCCAGCGCCATGCGATCTTCGTGCGCGAGGGCGCGACCGAGCCCGCGCGGTTCGAGAATGAGGTGCCCGATCAACTCGTGATCCGCACGCTCTCGGTTCGCGCCTATGATGCGGACGGGATGATGACCGAGGCCGACCTGACCGAAGGCCGCGATCTGGAGGCGTTGATCGATCGCTTCTTCGCCGATCCGACGGTCGCCTATCTGCATGCCCATAATGCGAAGCGCGGTTGTTTCGCGGCCCGGATCGATCGCGCCTGACCGCTTTGCGTCGATGGACAAGGCTCGCTAGGCTCGCTCCGATAATCGAGGGGGAAGCCATGGAACCGATCAAGCCCGTTACGCCGCCGAACAACCTGTTCTGGCGCATCGTGCATTTCCCGCCGGTGCTGCTGGTGATCGGCATCGCCATCATCATCGGCGCGGGCGTGCTGGCGAGCCTCGCCAACCATATGATTCCGCATGCCGGCAATGGCGGCTTGGCGGTGGTGGCCGCGATCGTCTACGCCGCGATTTTCGCGATCTTCTATTGCGGGTTCGTCCGATTGGTCGAACGGCGACCGACCGTTGCCGAGTTCGCGCCAGCGGGATGGGCGAAGGAATTGGGCGCAGGCCTGCTGAGCGGCCTGATATTGTTTTCGGTCGTTGTGGGCATCATCGCCGCGTTCGGCGGGTATCGCGTGATCGGCGAGCATCCGGCCTCCGTTCTGCTGCCGGTGCTGGCGATCTCGATCACCTCCGGCGTCACCGAGGAGATCATGCTCCGCGGCATCTTCTTCCGGCTGATCGAATCCTGGCTCGGCAGCTGGATCGCACTGATCCTGTCGGCGGCGCTGTTCGGTGCGTTGCATCTGGGCAATCCCAATGCAACGCTGCTGGCCGGGTCGGCCATTGCGCTGGAAGCGGGGGTCATGCTCGCGGCGCTCTATATGCTGACGCGCCGGCTCTGGGCGGCGATCGGCCTGCATGCGGCCTGGAACTTCACCCAGGGCGGGATCTACGGGATCGCCGTCTCGGGCTTCAAGCAGGACGGAGTGCTGGTCCCCCGCGTCACCGGGTCCGATCTGCTCACCGGCGGGTCGTTCGGGGCTGAGGCATCGCTGCCGGCGATCATCGTCTGCACTGCTTTCGGCATCGCCCTGCTCGTCGCAGCGCATCGCCGCGACCGGTTCGTGAAGCCCTTCTGGGCCCGCAAGGTGCCCGTTCAGTCTGCCGATCTGCAGGAATAGACGATCTTCTCGTTGGGATAGGCGGGCAGCAGGGTGCGGATCGAGGCCTGCTGCGTCGCCAGATTGGCGCGCCCCGCCTCGTCGGGCGAGCAGGCCTTGAGCGTTACCTGCGACCTGATCTTGCGCAACGCGTCCATCTGCGTCGCACTCAGGAAATAGCGCTGGTTGGAATAGGTCCGTGTCGCCGGATCGAACTGCAGGACCGAAACAGTCTGGTCCTCGGACGGCACCAGGATGCGATCCCATTTGCTGCCATTCTCGGCATATTGGGTGCGTCCGTTCATGCAGCCGGCGCCGCCCCAGTCGATCGTCAGATCCTCCACCGAGGAGGAGACGACCCGGCTGCGGTCGGGCACTACCTTGCACACCAGTTTGCCGAGCGGCGCGGTCGACGAAACCGCGGGGGCCTCGGTCGGCGCGGTTTCCGGCGGTAAGATCACCTCCACGCCCGGGCGGGTGAAGAAGACGATGGCTGCCGCGACCATCAGCACGCCGCCGGCGGACGCCGCCCAGATCG
>NZ_JAQGLC010000211.1 GCF_028293085.1 Sphingomonas bacterium | reverse complement strand
ACTGCCCCTCTCCCAACCCTCTCCCCAGAGGGGAGAGGGCTTTAAGAAATGCCCGATTTCGCCACCTCCACTTCGCCCGCCGTCCAGGCGCAGCTCGACCGTCTCTGGTCGCTCTCCCCCGGCGACGACATCCTCGGGCTGGAGCGCATCACTGCGCTGCTGGAGCGCCTCGGCAACCCGCAGGACAGCCTCCCTCCGGTCCTCCATGTCGCCGGCACCAACGGCAAGGGCTCGACCTGCGCCTTTCTGCGCAGCGCGATCGAGGCCTCGGGCCTGACCGTGCATGTCTCTACCCGCCCGCATCTCGTCCGCTTCAACGAGCGCATCCGCCTCGCCGGCGCGCTGATCGGGGACGATGCCCTGGCCATTCTCCTGGAAGAGGTCCTCGATCAGGCCGGCGATCTGGGCGCGAGCTTCTTCGAGGTGACGACCGCCGCCGCCTTCCTTGCTTTCTCGCGTATCCCGGCCGACGCCTGCATCATCGAGGTCGGCCTGGGCGGCCGCCTCGATGCGACCAATGTCATCGCCCGGCCGCTCGTCACCGGCATCGCGCAGCTCGGCGTCGACCATCAGAGCTTCCTCGGCGACACCGCCGAGGAGATCGCCGGCGAGAAAGCCGGCATCGCCAAGCCCGGCGTGCCGCTCGTCACGATGCGCTACCCCGCCGCCATCGCCCAGCGCGTCGGCGCGGTCGCGCGCGCGGCGGGCGCGCCGGTATCGGCCTCGGGCGGCCCCTGGCTGTTTTCCGCGGACGACGGCAAGCTCAGCTACAAGGATGCCGCCGGCCGGATCGAGACGCCGTTGCCCAGCCTTGCCGGCCCGCACCAGCCCGAAAATCTCGCGCTCGCCATCGCGATGCTCCGCCACCAGAACCGGCTGACCATCCCGGTCGAGGCCTATCGCACCGCCGCCGAGGCGACCCGCTGGCCGGCGCGCATGCAGCGGCTCGGCACCGGCCCGCTCACGGAATTGTTGCCGCCCGGCAGCCAGCTATGGCTCGATGGCGGCCACAACCCGGCAGCGGCCGCCATGGTGGCCGCGACGCTGCGCCAGATCGCCTTTCCCGGCATCGGCCGCGCCGAGGTCCATCTCATCCTCGGCATGCTCTCCAACAAGGATCCCGCCGGCCTGCTCGCGCCCTTTGCCGGCCTCGCCACCACGCTGCACGCGGTGCCGGTGCCGAACCACGAGCATCACGCGCCCGCAGCACTGGTCGCCATCGCGCGCGGCCTCGGCATGATCGCCAATGTCGCGGCCGACGTGCCCACCGCGCTTGCCGACATCACCGCCGCGACCGATCCGGCCGAGCCGCCGATCGTCCTGATCCTGGGTTCGCTCTATCTCGCGGGCGACGTGCTCGCGGCAAATGGCGAACCGCCGGCCTGAGTCCTTATTGCTATTGACTTGCAATAACTGAGTCGCGACCCTGCTGCTCCAGCCCCTGGAGTCGCATATCATGACGGTCACCCCTGCCCCCGCCCCCTCGCAGATGCTGCCGCATGCGATGCCCGCCTGCCCGAACGGTCGGCTGGCCTTGTTTGCGATCCGCCGGATGGGGGCGCACGGCCTGGCCGACGCCCATGCGGCGCATGCAATGCTCAACGGCTTCGGCGAGAGCTTCCGGCGCCCGCTTGTCCTGATGCGCGCGCTGATGGCGGATCTCGCGGGGAGCGCGGCCGGCAATATCGCGATCGCGCCCTGTTGCTGCATGCGCATGACCGCGGCCGAGAGCGCGGTACTGACGATCCTCGCCCAGGTCGAGACCGCGCCCGAAAAGGCGCAATTGCTGCTCGCCGACCTGCTCGGCATCCGCCGCGTCGACGGGGTGCTCGCCAGCGCCGCGGCGCTCTCGGCGGCGTTTGCCGATGCGGGGCGGCCAATCAGCGGCTAGCGCGCAATTCCCCGAGCCGGTCCATCGCCCAGCGATACATATCGGCTTCCGCCGCGCGTTGTTGCCGGTCGAGCCGCTTCATGCGCGATTCCACCTCTTCGAGCACGGCCCGCGCCTTTTTCTCCCAGCCCTGTTCCAGCAGCAAAGCGGCGTAGCGGCAGCGCCCTTCCTCGCCGGGCAGGCGCGTGACCAGATCGGCATAGAGCGCCAAGGCCTCTTCCTTGCGGCCGAGCGCTTCGAGGATGCGGGCCCGCAGCAGCGCCTGCCGGTCGCGGTCGCTCTGCGCGCTGGCGGGTTCATTGGCATCGAGCGCTGCCAGCGCCTCCGCCGCAGCGCCCGTCTCGAACAGCGCGCGGGCCAGCTTCTCGCCGGTCCGCATGTCGGCCGGCCCGCGCTCGATCGCCTCGCGCAGCAGCGGCAGCGCCTCGCCGTACCGCCCCAGCGCGGCAAGCGCGTCGGCCAGCCGGATACGGTTGGCGGCGGTATCGGCGAGGCCGAGCGCGTCGCGCGCCGAGCGCACTTCGCGTTCGGGATCGATCGCCGCGACCGCCTTGGCGCGCGCGGTGCGGACCTGGCGATTGCCGTGCAGTCGCGGATAGACCTCGATCACCAGATAGTCGATCGTGCTCGGGCCCGGCAGGAACATCAGCGCCATGATCCACAACTGGTTGCGCCCGTTGCGGATCACATCGATCACCAGCATCACCTGGATCGCCAGGATCGCGAGATAGATGATCATGGGGTGACGGCGTCCTCTGCTCCGGGCTGCCTGACGCTTTCAACGACAAAACCCCGCTGCCACAACAGCCAGAGCAGCACGAGCCCGGGCAGCGCCACGACCATGGTCATCAGCCAGAAGCCTGGCCAGCCAAGTCGGTCAGCCGCATAACCCGCGGGGGCCGACAGCCACGTCCTTCCCACCGCCGCGAATGAGGAAAGCAGCGCGAATTGGGTGGCCGTATAAGCAATGTTGGAAAGGCCGGACAAATAAGTGACGAATACGGTCAACCCGATGCCGCTCGTCACCTGCTCCGTCGCCACCGCGATCGTGAGCCAGGTATTCGAATGGCCTTTCATTGCGAGGATCACGAACATCAGATTGCTGACCATCATCAGCACTCCGGACACGAACAGCGCGCGCCCCATGCCAAGCCATGCCATGAAGGGTGCCGCGAGAGCGATTCCGACAATCAGCCCCCAGAAACCGACAAGCTTATTGATGGCAATGAATTCGGTGTCGGAAAAGCCAAGCTCGACAATCATCGGGTTGAGCATGACCTGCCCCATCGCATCACCCAGCTTGTAGATGAGAACGAACAGAAGGATCAGGATCGCCCCGCGCCTTTGCAGGAACTCGCGGAACGGCCCGATGATCGTCGTTTCCAGCCACTGCCCAATCGACGGTGAGGTCGTCTGCTTTGCGAGCACTCGGTCGTGTAGGCCCGGCCCGGCCCAGAATGCGGCAATGATGCCAGGTATGATACAGAGCGCTGTCAGGCCGTATCCCATTCCCCAACCAAGACCCCAACCTTCAGACGAGGCGATCGCGATCGTCCCGACGCCCGCAATGAACGCGCCCAACCTATAGCCGAACTGATTGTTGGCCGTGCCATGTGGCAGCTCTTCTTCGGATAGGATCTCGATGCGATATGCGTCGATCACGATGTCCTGCGTCGCGCCCAGAAACGCGGTTACGATCGCCCAGAAGGCAAAAAGACCGAGATGCAGCTCGGGGTGGCTTGCACCGAGCATCCATACGGACACGAACAAAAGCGCTTGGACGAAGAACAGCCAGGCTCGACGCTGCCCGAATAGTCCGGTCAGAATCGGTAGCTTGAACCGGTCGATCAGGGGCGCCCAGAGGAATTTCAACGTATAAGGCGTCGTCAGCCCGACCGCGAAGCCGATCGTCTTCTTTTCAATGCCGACCTTGGCCAGCCAGAACGTCATCGTGCCGAGCAGAAGAGCTAGAGGAAAGCCGCTCGATATGCCCAGCAGCAGCGCCGCGATCGGGCGCGGTCTGAAATAAGGCGCCATCGTCGCGACGAAACCCTTGCGCCCGTCTTTAACGGCTGCGTCCATCCGCTCTTGCTCCCCGCGATCTTCAGGCAGACACTAGCGTCAAAAATCGGGAGAGGAAGCGAGATGAACGCGCCCGCGAAAATCACCGTGCCGACACAGGGCCAGCTCGCGCTCGCCGCGCAGCTCGCCGCCGGCGGCACGCGGCCGAAAGCCGGCATCACTCATGTCGATGCCCGGGCCTATACCTCGCCCGAACGCCATGCCGTGGAACAGAAACGCATTTTCTCGCGCGTTCCGCTCGTCATCGCGCCCTCGGCATTGCTGCCTCAGCCCAACATGGCCGTGCCGCATGACGGTTTCGGCAAGCCGTTGCTGATCGCCCGCGACAAGGACGGGAACGCCCAGGTCTTCCTCAACGTCTGCCAGCATCGCGGCACGCGGCTGGTCGAGGGCAGCGAGCCGGTCTGCGCGCCGCGGCTGATCTGCCCCTATCATGCCTGGAGCTACACGCTCGACGGCCGCCTGGCCGGCCTGCCCCGGCCCGACAGCTTTCCCGGGCTCGACAGGAGCCAGCTCGGCCTGAAGCGCCTGCCGACGCGCGAGGCGGGCGGGCTGATCTGGTTCGCTTTCGACGAAACGGCCGATTTCAGCGAAGCCGAGGCGCTCGGCCATGATTTCGACGCCTTCGACATGGCCGGCCAGCATCTCTTCCGACGGCGCACGCATGATGTGGCGGCGAACTGGAAGCTGATCATGGATGCTTTCCTGGAAAGCTATCACGTCCAGCGGCTCCACGCGGCGACGATCGGCCCCTTCTTCAAGGACGGCGTCTCGACCGGCGACCATATCGGCCCGCACCAGCGCTCCGCTGTCGGGCGCGAGGCGGCGCTGGCCGCGTGCGAAGCGGAGGACTGGCCGACCCTGCGATCGGCGATCACCTATACCTATCAGATGTTCCCGGGCACGGTGCTGATCGTCAGCCCCGATTATATGAATCTGATGGTGCTGATGCCGCAATCCGAGGGCCGCGTGCTGGTCGAGGATTTCATGCTGATCCCCGAGGCGCCCGCGACCGACAAGGCGCTGGCGCATTGGGAGAAGAGCTGGAACCTGCTCGACGCGGGCGTCTTCGCGGCGGAAGATTTCCGGGCGGCGGCGCTGGGGCAGGAAGGCTTGAGCTCCGGGGCGATCGACCGCGTCACGCTGGGGACGCTGGAAACGGGGATCAGGCATTTCCATGATGCCGTAGAGGCGCGGCTCTGAATCCATCTCCCGCTGGGAGAGGAAAGTTACGCCGCCTTGTCGAACAGACTGAACCCGCCCGGCAGCCGCTTGGGCTTCTTGCCCTCGAGAACTGCCTCGATCGCGTCGATCGCGGCGAGCAGGTCGCGCTGGGCATAGGGTTTGGACAGGCACCCCGCCGCCACCGCGCGCGCGCCTTCCGGGCAGGCGCCGGTCACGAACAGCACCGGAATGCCCGCTTCATAGGCGGCATGCGCCACGTCGAGGCCGCTGCCATCGGCCAGGCTGATGTCCACCAGCACCAGCTCGACATCGCCCTCGCCGCGAATCACCTGCAGCGCGGTGGCGACACGATCCACCGTGGCGACGATCTCGAACTCCGCCTCGCGCAGGAAATGCTCGGTGTCGAACGCGACGAGGGGCTCATCCTCGACGATCAACAACCTCGAAATACGTCGTTTCTTCTTGCCGAACAGCATGGTCCGGTACCCGCCTTCTTTACTGGGCCGGGGAAGCATCATTCCCCCCGCCTTGTTACGCACCCGACTCTTAACGCGCGGCTACAGGATCGGGCGCAACATTTTTTTCATGTCGTCGCGAAGAAAAGCGGTATCAGCGCGTCCGTGTCCATTTTCAGAGAATCCAAAGACCAGCAGCGCATCGCCAAGCTGCTCGCCCGCGCCGGAGTCGCCTCGCGGCGCGAAGTCGAGCGCATGATCGCCGAAGGGCGAGTCGCGCTGAACGGCGTCGTCATCGATACGCCGGCGACGATCCTCACCTCGCTCCACGGCGTAACGGTGGACGGCGAGCCGGTCCAGTCCGCCGCGCCGGCGCGGCTGTTCCTCTATCACAAGCCGAGCGGACTGCTCGTCACCGAGCGCGATCCCGCCGGCCGCCCGACCATCTACGACAAGCTGCCGGCCGATCTGCCGCGCGTCGTTCCGGTCGGCCGGCTCGATCTCAATACCGAGGGGCTGCTGCTCCTCACCACCGACGGCGAGCTCAAGCGCCAGCTCGAATTGCCCGCGACCGGCGTCGAACGCGCCTATCGCGCCCGCGCTTACGGCCCGGTGACGCAGGCGCAGCTCGAGGATCTGATCCACGGCGTCGAGATCGAGGGCGTGCGCTACGGCTCGATCAACGCCAATCTCGAACGCCGCACCGGCGCCAATGTGTGGATCGAGATGATCCTGACCGAGGGCAAGAACCGCGAAGTCCGCCGCGTGCTCGAATATCTCGGCCTGCGCGTCTCGCGCCTGATCCGCACCCGTTACGGCCCGTTCGTGCTCGGCGACCTGCCGGCCGGCGAAGTCGGTGAGGTCCGCCAGCATGACGTGGTCGCGTTCCGCAAGAACCCGACCAGGAATCCGCCGCCCGAGCACACGCCGCCCGAGCTGAAGCGCGTCGCTTCGCCCTCGCCCGTTCCCGGCGACCGGCTGAAGCAGCCGCGCGGCGTCCCGGC
>NZ_JAQGLC010000209.1 GCF_028293085.1 Sphingomonas bacterium | reverse complement strand
CACCGGCGGCACCGCCTCGGCGAGCGAACTGGTGATCGCGGCGCAGATTCCGTACCTCCACGCCAATGCCGCGCTGATCGGCACCAACACCTATGGCAAGCCCGTCGGCCAGATCGCGCTCGACCAGGCCGCCTGCGACGATCGCCTGCGGGTGATCGCCTTCGCCACCCAGAACGCCGCGCACCAGGGCAATTATTTCGACGGCCTGGCAGGCAATGTCGAGGCGAGCTGCCAGGCCGGCGACGATCTCGCCCATCCGCTCGGCGATCCGCTGGAAAGCTCGACCAGATCGGCGCTCGATTTCCTGGCTGGGCGAAGCTGCTCGGCGATCAGCAGCAGCTTGGCGCATACCGCCCTGGCGGCTGGCGTCACCCCGAGCCGCCGCGAGCTGCTCACGCCCGAGCGGCCGGATACGCCGCAGCGCGAGGTGCCGGGGCTGTTCTGAGTTCTTGCGTTCCCGGAAAGCATGTCTCGGCCTTTCCGGGTCGTTGCGTGCATGACATAATCGCCCGGTAGGCCATCGCCGTCACCGGGAGACATTGATGATCGACCTCATGCCGTTGCTCGCCGCCGCGCTGTTCGGCGCGAGCCCTGTGTCGCCGCCTCAGCCCAGCTTTGATTGCGCCAAGGCCACGCATCTCCTCGAAAAGACGATCTGCAAGAGCGACGCGCTGTCGCAGCTCGACCGCGCCGTCGCCGAAAGCTACCGCGAGAAGCTCGGGATCGTGTTCGACAAGGCGAGCTTCCGCACCCAGCAACGCAACTGGCAACAGGTCTTGCGCACGCACTGCGCCAGGGTCTGCGCCGCCGCCGATGTCGAGCGCGATTACACCCGGCAGCTCGATTTCCTCGACAAGTTCCGGGAGGAGGACTGGTCCGCCAACTACAAGACGGCGGACGTCGCCTATCTCCATATCGACCATCAGGGCTCGCTGCAGTTCCTCTTCACGATCAAGCGTGACCTCGAAGACGACAAGCCGGAAACGCTCTGCGCGATGGGCGGCGATATGATCGCGACCTTCCTCGATATCGCGCCGACCTCGAAAGCGCGCTGGGTCGACGATGGCGGCAAATGCACCGTCGATTTCGCCTTCGACCGCGACAAAACGGGCAACGTAACCCGCATCGCCGTGTCGGGCTCGGACGGCTGCAGGCGCTACTGCCCGAACAAGCAGTACATGATCGACGACAATTATTTGCCCGACAACGCCTGGGCGGTGGGCAACCAATAGAGTGAAGGCGGTGCGCGTTCGCCATCGAATTGCGATGACAAGACAATTATGTCGACAGGTCGATCCAGACGGCCCGCTCTGCCCATGGGTAGCGCCGCTAACCCGAATTCGCTAGAATGACGCCGCATCGCAAATGCTGGTCCGGCGCCGATCGCCTGCCGCACTGCGCAGGCCGCTTGGTCGGCCGCTGTACAAGGAAGATGCCATGGCCGTCTCCAGGAGCGACCTTGCCGACCTGAATGTCTTCGTCGTGATCGCGCGGCACCGCAGCTTCCGTCGCGCCGGCGAGGAGCTCGGCGTGTCGACCTCCGCGCTCAGCCACGCGATGCGCAACCTCGAAGCGCGGCTCGGCGTGCGGCTGATCAACCGCAGCAGTCGGAGCGTCGTGCCCACCCATGCCGGCGAGGCGCTGATCGAGCGGCTCGAGCTCGGCTTCCGCCACATCGGCGACGCGCTGGAGGAACTCAACAGCTTCCGGGAGTCGCCCAAGGGGCTGATCCGCCTGAACGTGCCCACGGACGCCGTCGAGCTGCTGATCCGGCCGGTCCTGCCCGATTATCTCCGCGCCTTTCCCGACATGGAACTCGAGATCACCGTCGAGAACAGCATGATCGATATCGTCGCGGGCGGCTATGATGCCGGAATCCGCCCCGGCGGCACGATCGCGAAGGACATGATCGCGGTGCCGCTCGGCCCGCCGCTGCGCTGGATCGTGGTCGGATCGCCCACCTATCTCCGCAAACACGGCACGCCGCGCGTGCCCGAGGACATCCTGCGCCATTCCTGTATCCGGCTGCGCTGCCACGACGCGATCTATCGCTGGGAGTTCGAGCGCGCCGACGGCGAGATCCGGATCCTCGACGTGCCGGGCGCGCTCACCGTCAACGATCTCGATCTCTCGATCGAAGCTGCGGTCGACGGCGTCGGGCTCACCTATTGCCTCGACACGCATGTCGCCGCGCACCTTGCCGATGGCCGGTTGAAGATGGTGCTGGCGGACTGGTGCGTGCACAGCCCGCGTTTCGAGGTCTATTATCCCAGCCGTCGGCAGGTCCCGCACGGGCTGCGCATGCTGGTGGAGATGATGCGCAACCTCGACCGTCAGGCCGAGCCCGACGCCCACTCCATCGCTGCCTGATCGCGAACGCCGCGCATCGGGCGCGGCTCGGTCGCGAAGACCGCAATCACCAGCACGCCCAATGCCGTGCCGGTCGCGACCGCTCCCCACCAGCCGCCGACGCCGAACGCGAATGTTGCCACTGCCGAGCCGCCCGCGCCGAGCAGGAATACGACCGTCATGTAGATCGCGTTGAGCCGGCCGCGTTCCTCGCCCGGCAGCGCGTAGATCACCCGCTGGCCGAGCACCTGGTTGACCTGGGTGGCGCCGTCGAGCGTGATCGCGAACAACACGAGTAACAGCAGCGAATGAAGGTCCGCCGCCCAGCCCGCGAGCAGCAGCGAGACGGTAATCGTCGCCAGCGCCGCCGCGGTGCCGATGCGGACATGGCCCCGGTCGCCGAGCCGTCCCGCGATCGGCGCCGCCAGGGCGCCGGCCGCGCCGGTCAGCGCGAACAGCGCAATGCCGCGCTGCCCAAGGCCGAAGCCGCGGGCCAGCATCAGCGGCGCGGCCGTCCAGAAGATGTTGAAGATCGCAAAGACCATGCCCTGGTAGAAGGCGCGGCGGCGCAATGTCGGCTTCGTCATCCAGATCCGCCCGAGCGAACGCAGGATGCGGCCATAGGGCTCGCCTTTGGGCTGGCGCTGAGGCAACGCCCGGTGCAGCCAGAAGGCGAGCGCCAGCATCGCTGCGGCCGCGATCCAGAACACCGACCGCCAGCCCATCGCGTGTGCCATGAGGCTTGCCACAGGACGGGCAAGCATGATCCCGGCCAGAAGCCCGGCCATCACATTGCCGATCGTCCGCCCGCGCGTCTCCTCTGGCGCGAGCGAGGCGGCGAACGGCACGATCACCTGCGCGCCCGACGAACAGAAGCCGAGCAGCAGCGTCGCGGCGAGAAAGGCCACCGATCCCTGTGCCAGCGCCACCCCGGCGAGCGCCGCCGCCGTCATCAGGGTCGAGCCGACGATCAGCCGGCGGTTCTCGATCCGGTCGGCGAGCGGCACGACCAGCAGCAGCCCGGCGCCATAGCCGAGCTGGGTGAGTGTCACGACCAGGCCGGCGACACGGCCACCGATGCCCAGCTCGCCGGCGATCAGCTCGACCAGGGGCTGGGCATAGAACAGGTTCGCGACCATCACGCCGCATGCCACCGCGCAGGCCAATGTCGCCGCCGGGGAGAGCGGCGCGGCGTCCGGTGCGGGGCCGCGCGTCGCGGTCATCTCGGCGCCATACGCCGCATCGCGACCATCCGCTCGACACTCTCCACCAGGAAATCGAGGCTCGCTTCATCGACGAGCCGCCCCTGGTCGACCTTGTCGGCGACCCCGCCGATCACCGCCTGCGGGCCGGGCACCAGCAGGGCCTCGAGCGACAGGAGCGCGTCGTTGAGCTGTGCATGCGCGCGTACGCCGCCGGTGAAGGCGAGAGAGGAGGAGATCACCAGCACCGGCTTGCCGGTCAGCGCCGACGCTCCATACGGTCGCGAGGCCCAGTCGATTGCGTTCTTGAGCAAGCCCGGCATGCCGTAATTATATTCGGGCGTCGCCAGAATCACCCCGTCGCACGCGGCGATCTCCCGGCGGAGCGCAATCACCGGAGGGTGGCCGTGACCCTCCTCGTCCTCATTGTAGAGCGGCAGCCGGATGTCGCCGATATACAACCGGCGGTCCGGCCCGAGCCGCGCCTGCAGTCCGCGCAGGATCGCCATCGAATGGGATTCACGCCGCAGGCTTCCCGCCAGGCCGAGGAGGTTCAGCACGCGCTCAACGCTCACGCGGCACGGTCGTTGGCGACAGGCATGACGGGGCCGACGCCGGCACCGGTCGCGTCGATCGCTCGGCCGATTTGAGCCATATCCGCGCGCGTCAGCGTCAGCGTGGCGGCGTCGAGCCAGCCCGAGACCTGCCCCGGATCGCGTGCACCGACGATCGCGCCGGTCACCCCGGGCCAGGCCAGAGTCCACGCCACCGCGACTGCCGCGCTGGTGGTGCCATGCCGTTCGGCGATGGGCGCGAGCGCGGCGGCCAGCGCCAGATTGCGCTTGAGGGCATCGCCTTGGAACAGGGCGTTGCGCGAGCGCCAGTCATTCGCCGGCAGCGCCGCGGCGCGCTCGGCAGAGAAGCGGCCGGTCAGCAACCCTGCCTGCATCGGGCTGTAGACGATCACGCCGGTATTGTGCGCGTGGCACCAGGGCAGTTCGGCCGCTGCGGCGTCGCGGCGAATCGCCGAGAAGGGCGGCTGAAGCGTGTCGACATGGCCGATCGCCTCCGCCTCGGCGAGTTGTGCGGCGTCATGGTTCGACAGGCCGACGGCGCGGACCTTTCCTTCGGCCTTGAGGTCGAGCAGGGTCTGCCAATAGTCGGCGAGCGGCGTACCGTCCTCCGCCGGCCAATGCATCTGATAGAGATCGATCCGCTCGACGCCGAGACGCCGGAGCGACGCCTCCACCTCGGCGCGGATACTGGCGGCGGCACCGATCTGGCGCGGTGGCGCCTGACGGTTGCTCTCGTCCCAGACAAGCCCGCATTTGGTGAAGACATAGGGACGGTCGGCGGCGGGAATCTGCGCGAGCGCCTTGGCGACGACCTTCTCGGAATGGCCGAGCCCGTAGATCGCGGCAGTGTCGATCCAGTTGATCCCGCTCTCGACCGCATGGCGGATGGCGTAGATCGACTCGCGATCGTCCTGCGCCCCCCAGCCGACTGCCCAGTCGGGCCCGCCGATCGCCCAGGCCCCGAAGCCGACCCGGGTAATCGCCATGTCGGTGGTGCCGAGACGGCGGAGCGGCAAGGCCGTGGTGGATGGGGCGGTCATGGTCGACATCGTCAGTCTCCTTGGGACATGGCCGCACG
>NZ_JAQGLC010000204.1 GCF_028293085.1 Sphingomonas bacterium | reverse complement strand
CGAGGGTTTGGTGCTCCCCTATCTCGACATCCCGTTCCAGCACGCCTCGCGCGCGGTGCTGAAGACGATGAAGCGGCCGGCGAACGAAGCCAAGGTGCTGGAGCGCATCAAGAACTGGCGCAATATCGAGCCCGACATCGCGATCCGCTCGACCTTCGTCGTCGGCTTCCCCGGCGAGACCGAGGATGATTTCAGATATCTGATGGACTGGCTCGAGGAAGCGCAACTCGATCGCGTCGGTGCCTTCCGCTTCGAACCGGTCGAAGGCGCGGCGGCGAACGACCTGCCCAACCCGGTGCCCGAGGAAATCAAGGAAGAGCGCTACGCCCGCCTGATGGAGCTTACGGCGCGCATCTCGGCGGAGAAGCTCCAGGCCAAGATCGGTCGCACACTCGACGTGATCATCGACGCGGTCGACGGTGACGGGGCGACGGGTCGATCGAAGGCGGATGCGCCCGAGATCGATGGCGAGGTCCATCTCCGCGATGCCGGCCATCTCGCCCAGGGCGATATCGTCCAGGTCGAGATCGAGGATGCCGACGAGCACGACCTGTTCGGCGTGCCGCTTTCCTGATCAGGTCCCCGACGGGGTACTTGGAGGTTTCTAGAACGCTCGCACGCTGCTTCGCGCGACGACCGTCCCGCGCGTGCAGCCACCGCGATAGGATCGCGGTTCGCCGGGGGCGGGGTTCTGCCTCGCATCGTTGCGCTGGATCGAGAGGTCGCCCGTCATCCGGTCGATCTGGATATAGGTCTTCACCCCGTCCTTCATCGTGATCCGGTTGCCCCATTCGATGATATCGCAATCGGGGCAGAGCGGCCGATATTGCTGATAACGCGTCGAAAACACGCTCACCGAATGATTCAATTCCGATATCCGGTAATCGCCGCCGCCGTTCGAGCAATGGACATAGACAAGGTCCGGGGCAGCCGCAGCGTCAGCCGCTGCGGGCATCAATGCCCAGGCCGTTAAATAAAATATGGATCTCGATAATATTTTGCGGTTCAATGCAGAATTCATGTCGATGTCCCTTTTTTCGAATTCGAGCGCCTCTTTCTGATCTTGTAACATATGTTAGCGCCGGGACTTATAATTTAGTGTGATCATTTATCGGATACTCGTTTCGATATCGAAACGACTTGAGTTCGGTCGCCAGATTAAGCGGCGCGCGTGCGAAACTCTAAGATCATGATAAGCGTCGACTTATTTCGCGCAGACTCTTGTCTGCCGAGAAGCCCGACCCTCCATCTCAACGACCAGGAATATCAAAAATTTAGCGTGACTATCATAATAAATGTTAGTCATAGCGGAAATCCTGCCGCAAATTCGCGGTGCGGCGTATCTGTTCCGGTCTTGATATGAGGGTGCCGCGGATCTGTAGCGGTAGCTGGGCAGTCCGCCGCCGCAGGACATTTGCCTGAAATGCGGCCGTCGCCGACACCTCCAGCGACGCCCGTCGAGGCGCAGGGTCGCCTGTCGGACCAGAGAAAGCGGGGAAGCCGACGCCCCGCAGGCCGTCGCTTCCCCAGATCACGGCATAACGGCGTCAGACCTTGCCGGTCATCCCGCCGATACCGTCGACGACACTGCCGACCAGCACGCCGCCGGCAAAGGCCGTCAGCGACGTCGCGAAGAAGCCGGCATCGCCGATCACCGGTTTGAACACCACCACGGCGATCACGCCGCCGATGGCGCCGGCCAAGCCGACGATCCACCACCAGGGGTCCGGCTGCGGGGGCCGGGGACCGCGCCACCAGCCCGGCCATTTGGTCCCGCACCACCCCATCATCGCCAAGAATGCATATTCCATGGACAACCTCTCCTGCCTCCAAATGGTGGACACCGGCTTCTCCGTCCGATGTCGCGCGGGCAGCATCCTCTCATTTTCCTGCGGGACAAGAGATGTTGGAACCGATTTGAGGGCGATCGCGACGGGACTGTAGCTTGACTCCACCCTTACTTGATCCACGGACAGGCTGGTCTTTGCCTCGCACTCATGCTGCTTGCCTGCATCGGCCGCATTGACAGTGTGTTGTGCATGCAATACACCAAGGATCGAGGCAAGATCGGAGGCGGAATGTTCAGGGCGATGATTCCGGTAATGCTCGTTGCGTCGCTCGCAGGGTGCGGGGCGACCCGTTCCGATGCGCTTTCGTATTCGGCCGATGTCGATGCCGAAAAGGGCCTCGCGGTCTTCACCTGCAAGACCTCCACCACCGATCGTTGCATCTTCCGCTTTGACGGTGACGCGCAGCCGGATAGCCTGACGGTTCCCAAAGGCGAAGCGGCGGCCGTCACCGGGGTGAGCCCGGGCGGCGCCTATTGCGCGACCACCGGGGCTCCCGGTGCCTCCTGCCACGGCCAGACCCTCCATGCCGGTGTGCAGGCGATCCACCACGAAAAGCGCATTTCCCGCTAGCCGGCGGCCTGGGGCCGCTCGCTGCGATAATAGGAAAAGGTCAGCCAGAGCGACATCGCGCCGAGCAGATGCCAGGCGGCATGCCCCTGGATCAGGCTGGCCGGCGCGCACACCAGGCCATGCTGGTCGAGATTCCAGATGGTGAAGGCGATCGCCTTGGTGAGGATGCCGAGCAGATAGAAGCGCAACATCACGCCCGGGCGCCGCGGCCGCGCAAAGGCCAACTCGATGACGATCGCGGTGATCAGCAGCACCGCGAACAGCCAGCGGCGCACCTCTGGCAGCGCGATCAGCACCGCCACCAGCACCGCACACAACAGCGCATAGATTGCGATGGCGCGGCGATCCGGAATCCGCATCCAGCGGGCGAGCGCGCTCACCAGCAGGAAGGATCCCACCAGATACATGCCGAGCACGTCGAAGAACTGGCCCCACAGGGTCAGCGTCGCGTGAAGCAGCACCGATCCCAGCCCGACCGTGATCGCCGTGATCCCGAATGCCACCGCCGCAACCGGCGTCATCGCCGAGCTCCAACCGGTTCCGCGGGCAAGGACGATCATCAGGAAGCCGGCAAGGACATAGCCGAGCGCCGACCAGCTGTCCGAGGGCTGCAGGATCAGCGAGCCCAACCGCGGCGTTTCGCAGAAGCAGCGCGTCGCGGTGCAGGTGGCGGGGGCATAGGCCGACCAGTCGGGGCCGAGCAGCATCAGCAGCAAGGTCGTCGCGATGGCCGCCAGCGCCGTCAGCGCCAGCGCCATCAGCATCTGGCGCGCCTGTATCTGCCCCATCGATCCCCCCTGTGCTTTTGCGGAGCGTAGCGCGCGACCAATGCGCCGCCAAGCGACACGCCCGATCAGCGACGATATGGGGTCACCTCACGCCGTCGCCCCGGATTTGTTCGTGGTCCAGCGGTCCGCAAACCAGAAGGTCGAGGCGCCTGCGAGACGATGGATGCCGGAACAAGCCTGGCTCGAGCTTGTCGAGAGGTCCGGCATAACGGTCGAGGCTGTAAAAACCTCATCTCCGCCCCCTTTCCTTTGCCGCGCGAAGATGAAAAGACGGCGCCACCGATCTGCCCTCCCCCTGCTTTGGTGACGATATTCATGCTGATCCGTTCGACCTTCGTCGCAGTCGCGCTGCTCGCCGCGCCCGCCGCCTTCGCCCAGTCGCTCAACGCCGACGAGCGCGCCCAGGTCGATCGCATCGTCGCGGACAGCCTGACGGCGACCGGCACGCCCTCCGCCTCGGTCGCGGTCGTGCGCGGCGGCGAGATCGTCTTCGCCAAGGCGTACGGCAAGCAGGCCGAGAAGATGCCGGTTCCGCACGATGAGGCGCCCTATCAGATCGCGTCGATCTCCAAGCAGTTCACCGCCGCCGCGATCCTCCTGCTCGCCCATGAGGGCAAGCTCAGCCTCGACGACAAGATCATCAAATATGTCCCCGACATCACCGATGGCGACAAGATCACGATCCGCCAGCTGCTCAGCCACACCGCGGGCCTGCAGGATTATTGGCCGCAGGATTACAGCTTCAAGGCGATGGCGACGCCGGTCACCCCGCAGGGCATCGTCGATCGCTGGGCGAAGAAGCCGCTCGATTTCGCGCCCGGCACCCAATGGCAATATTCGAACACGGGCTATGTCGTCGCCGGGATGATCGTCGAAAAGGTGGCGGGCATGCCTTTGCTCGATTTCCTCAAGGCACGCATCTTCAAGCCGCTCGACATCGCCGCCTTCGATCAGGATCTCGCGATCGGCAAGGGCTTCCCGCAAGGCTATGGCCGCGCCGCGATGGGCCCGGTGCGCGTCGTGACGCCGGCCGCCAATGGCTGGCTGTTCGCCGCAGGCGAACTCTCGATGAGCGCGCGCGACCTGGCCAAATGGGACGTGGCGCGCCTCGATCGCAAGATTCTCGCGCCCGAGGACTGGATGCTCCAGGAAACGCCGGTGAAGCTCGCCGACGGATCGACCAACGGCTATGGCCTCGGCGTCTCCACCGGTGTCGCCAACGGGCGGCGCTTCGTCGAACATAGCGGCGAGGCGGTCGGTTTCCTGTCCGAGAACATTGTCTTCCCCGACGAGCGCGCGGCGATCGTCGTGCTGACCAACAGCTGGTCGGGCGACGCCTATCTCGCGATCGCCGCGGGCCTGGCCAAGACCTTGCTGCCTGCCCCCGCCGTGATGCCGGTGAACGACGCCGATGCTGCGGCACTGACCAGGGTGCGGCTCGTCTTCGATCAGCTGCGCGGCGGCACCCTCGACCGCGCCCTGCTGACCGAGGACGCCAATTATTATTTCACCCCCGTCACGCTCGCCGACTACAAGGGCAGCCTGTCGCCGCTCGGCGAGCCGGTGATCTTTGTACAGACCGGGCGCGCCCGGCTCCGCGGCGGCTTCGTCAACCGCAATTTCCGCGTGACCTATGGCGACAACGTGCTGACCATCAGCACCTATGCCGAACCGGGCGAGAATGGCCGGCTCGAACAATTCCTCGTCGCGCCGACGAACCGCTGATGGCCGGCTATACCGATCTGCTCCAGCCCGATCGCGGCCAGCCGGCCCGCACGATCGAAATCGTCGAGGCGACGGGCTTCGAGGCATGGCTGAATGCCCAGCCGCCCCGCGCCCGTGCCGCAGTCGCCGCGCACAAGATGAGCGGCAAGGCGGGCAGCAGCGCGATCCTGCCCGGCGATGCGGCGGACGACTGGTCGGTCGCCCTTGCGGTCGGCACTGCAACGCTCGGACCGTGGGATCTCGCCAGGCTCGCCGAAACGCTGCCCGAAGGCCCCTATCGCCTCGCGGGTGATGTCGGCGCGGCGATGCTTGGCTGGGTGCTCGGCCAATATCGCTTCGACCGCTACCGCAAGCCCGAGGGCGAAGGCCCGCGCATCCTGCTGACGAGCGAACCCGCGAAGATCGAGGAGACCGCGCGGATCGCGGCGGCCACGATCAAGGTGCGCGATCTCGTCAATATCGGCGCGTCCGATCTCGGCCCGGCCGAGCTCGAAGCCGAGGCCAAGGCCCTCGCCGACGCGCATGGCGCGACCCTGACCGTCACCAAGGGCGAGGCGCTGGCGAAGGGCTATCCGATGATCCAGGCGGTCGGCCAGGCCGCCGCCAAGGGCCGCGAGCCGCGCCTGATCGAGCTAGAATGGGGCGATCCGAAGAATCCGCGGATCGCGATCATCGGCAAGGGCGTGTGCTTCGATTCGGGCGGGCTCGACATCAAGCCGTCGGCGGGCATGCTGCTCATGAAGAAGGACATGGGCGGCGCGGCACACGCGCTGGCGCTGGCCGGGCTGGTCATGGCCGCGCGGCTCAAGGTGCGGCTGCACCTGCTCGTCCCCGCGGTCGAAAACGCCATTGCCGGCAACGCCTTCCGCCCTGGCGACGTGCTCCAGACCCGCAAGGGCCTGACCGTCGAGAACACCAACACCGACGCGGAGGGGCGGCTGATCCTGGGCGACGCCCTCACCCGCGCGGGCGAGGACAAGCCCGAGATGATCCTCGATTTCGCAACCCTCACCGGCGCCGCGCGCGTCGCGGTCGGCCCCGACCTCCCGGCGACCTTCGTCAACGACGAGCCGCTCGCAGACGCCCTGTTCGCCGCCTCGCGCGAGGTGGACGACCCGTTGTGGCGCATGCCTTTGTGGGACGGCTATGACGAGATGCTCAAGTCCGACATCGCCGACATGGTCAACGCCCCCGACGGCGGATTCGCCGGCGCGGTGACGGCGGCTCTGTTCCTCCGCCGATTCGTGCCGGAGGGCACGCCCTGGGCGCATCTCGATACTTTCGCCTGGCGCCCCGCCGGCAAGCCCGGCCGGCCCAAGGGCGGTGACGCGCTCGGTCTGCGGGCGGCCTGGGCAATGCTGAAGAAACGATACGATTGAGCTGACCTTGCGCAGCAAGTGCAAGTCAATCTTCATCTTTGTCGCCCAAAATCAGGGCCATGCTCAGAACGGCCAATCGCGAGGAACTGGAGGCCCGCGCCCTTCAGATACGGCATGCGCTGATCGGCGCCGCGCTGGCGGCGCTCTTCTTCGTCATCCTGGCGATATTGCTGCTGGACCCGAGTTCCGGCATCGCCGACGTCCATGTCCCGAGTGACGGGCGAGACCTGCTCTTCGCCTATCCGGGCAAATTGCCGGCCGGCGAGCCCTATGTCGTGAACCAGGGCATCGGCCGCGTCGGGCAGATCCTGTCCTCCGTGATCCAGACCTCGCTGCTCGGCGCTGCCGGGCTGTTGATCTGGGCGCTGGTCAAACGCCGCAAGCCCGTCACCTATGCCGCGATCTTCTGGCTGGTGCTGATTTCCTATGCCGGGCCGGTCCCGACCTTCATGCAGCCCACCCCGCCGATCTCCGTGAGCGTGCCGGTCGCGCGCACCGCGCTGGGCGTCACCGGCGCGGCGAGCAGTGCCTCGGCCCGGGAAATGCCGACCTGGCGGCGCTACATGCTGGCGCAGGTCGCCTATGCGGAGGGCGACCGTGCAGGCGCCGTACGGCTGTCGTCGCGGATCTCGTCGGAGGATATCGCCTCGCCGATCGAGGGCGCCTATCGCCTGCAATTCCTCCAGGGCCATCCGCCGACCGTCACCTCGGCCTGTTTCAAATTCGGCTGCCTTACCCCGCCCGCGCGGTGGTGGGCCGAAATTGCCGCCTTTGCGCTGGCCCTGCTCGCGGCCTGCCTGACGATCGCCGCCTGGCAGCTGTTGCGGACGGTGCGCCGGCGCCTCGCCTCGATCGAGCAACTGACGGCAACCGGCCGCCTCAGAAGGGCGACCGCATGACCACGCCCGCCATCGAAAAACTGGCCGCGCGGCGGGACCTGTTCCTATCGCTCGCCAGGATCCTGCTGATCGCCACCACCCTGTTGTGGCTCGGGATGATGGCCTTTTACGACCGCGCGGCCGACAATACGGCCGCTCCCTCGATCCTGCTGACCAGCCGCAGCGCGTTCCTGTTGTGGATGGAGCGGATCGACGCGATCAGCGAACGCCGCATCTGGGGCGGGCCGTCGACCTTGTTCGGCCTGCAGAGCCTGGTCGTGTCGCTGGTCGTCGTCAGCGCCGTCGCCTTCCTCCGCGCCTGGCTGAACCGGGGCAAGCTTTCCTGGCTCGGCATCGCCCTCGCTCTGGCCGCGATCCCGCTCGGCGTGGCAAGCGTCGAGGCGGGATCGAGCCTCGCTTATCCCGTCGCGCTGACGCCCGCCAATTTTGCCCGGCTCGCGGCCATGATCGAGACGCGCCAGCCCGGGCTGATCGCGAAGCTGAAGGCAGGCGAACACCCCCTTTTCCCGAAGACAGGCGGGGCACAAAGGCACTTCACCATGTCCCCCGACCATCATCTGGTCGAGGCAGTCCCGGCGGGAACGCCGCCACTGCGCGATCACGATGATGTGGAGGGGCTGCGCTTCGCGCTCGCCGGCCAGGCCTATGCCGCGGGCGATCTGACGACCTTGCGGCGCCTCCTTCCGATCGACCTGGCGATGCCGGCCGCCGACCTGCCCGCCCGCAACGATTTCGCGCGCCGGCTGGTCGACATGGGTAACGCTGCCGGCGTCGCGCCGGTGCCTGCGGCAGACCGGGCCGTGATCGCCGCGCGCAACGCCCGGTGGCATGACATCCTCACCTGGATCCTGCGCGTCCGCGTGCTGTTGCAGGTCATGCTGTGGAGCGGCCTCTCCTGCCTGGTGATCGGCCTGATCCTGCGCTGGAGCTACAGTCGGATCGGCGCACAGGCCGCGCGGCTGGAGGCCCTTCAGGCGCCGCCCCGACGCAACCGGACCGCCTCCGGCGTAACCCCGATTTAAGAGACGGAGGGCTAGGGCGACATCATGGCATCCCCCCTGCCCGCAAGCGCCGTCGAACCGTCGGCGGACGCCATGCCCGCGCTCTTCGCGGGACTCACCCCGGATTCGGAGGAGGCGCTTGCCCGGTTCGATGCGGCGCACGACCCGTTCGAGCCCGATCAGAGCCTGCTCGCCGGCACCCCGGCGCGCTCGCTTGCGCAGGCGATGACCGAGCTGGTCGACATGCTCAAGCGGATCGACATCGACCGCGTCGCCCGCCGCCAGGGCTGGTGGAACCGCTTCACCGGCGCCGATCTCGAAGCCCGCATCGAACTCGAGGTCGCCGCGCACAGCCTTGGCGATGCGATGCGCCGCACCGCCGCCGAGGCCGCCGCCGCGCGCCGGGCCCAGGCCGCGATGCGCGCGGACCTGCCCCGGCTCGATGCGGCGCAGGTCGCGCATCAGGCACTGGCCGACAGCGCCGCCGTCTTTCTGCGCGGCAGCGACCCCGCCGATCCGGTGGTGGCCCGGCTGCATCGCCGGCTCGGCAATCTGGAGGCACTGCACGCGTCGAACCGACTGACCCGCGCCCAGATGACGTTGGCGATCGATCATTTGTCCGGCCTGCTCGACCGGTTCACCGACATCGAGCAATTACTCTTCCCCGTGTGGCAACATCATGCCCTTGCGGTCGCCCAGGGCACCGCCGGGACCGATCACGGATCGGGCGTCCTTGCCCAGCTCCAGAATATTCACGCGCGATTCGAAGGCGCGCTCGTTTCGCGAATGACCAGCGACTCATGAATCTCCCCGCCCAGATCTCCACTGCCCTGACGCTCGACGCCTCGGTCAGGCTGCTCACGCCGCAGATCTACGAATCCGAGGTGCAGTCGCTCGCCGCCACGATCGACGTCCGCTCGCCGCTCGCCGTCGCCGGCTTCGGGCAGG
>NZ_JAQGLC010000164.1 GCF_028293085.1 Sphingomonas bacterium | reverse complement strand
AACCGGCTGACTCGCGCCCAGATGACGCTGGCGATCGATCATCTGTCAGGCCTGCGCGATCGCTTCACCGACATCGAGCAATTGCTCTTCCCCGTGTGGCAACAGCACGCCCTCGCGGTCGCGCAGGGCACTGCCGGGACCGATCACGGCTCGGGCGTCCTTTCCCAGCTCCAGAATATTCACGCGCGATTCGAAGGCGCGCTCGTTTCGCGAAGGACCAGCGACTCATGAATCTCCCCGCCCAGATCACCACTGCCCTGCCGCTCGACGCCTCGGTCAGGCTGCTCACGCCGCAGATCGACGAAGCCGAGGTGCAGGCGCTCGCCGCCACGATCGACGTCCGCTCGCCGCTCGCCGTCGCCGGCTTCGGGCAGGAGATCGGCAAGACCACCAGCGGCTATGCCGATCAGCTGCTCAGCCAGGCGCGCACCGGCGACCTGGACGATATGGGCGGCAAGCTGACCGAGATCGTCGTGGCGGCGCAGTCATTCGATCTCTCCTCCTTCGACAGCAAATGGGCGCGCGCGCCGATCGTCGGCGGCCTGGTCCGGCAATTCGTGCTGACCAAGGAAAAGGCGGTCGCCCGCTTCGCGTCGCTCGAAGAGCAGGTCGACAAGCTGGTCGACAATATCGAGGGCACGCTGGCCCGCCTCCACGCCCGCGCGGACTCGCTCGAAACCATGTACCAGGGTGTGGCGGACGAACATCATGTGCTCGCCGTCCATGTCCGTGCCGCCGAGGTACGGATCGACGCGCTCGACGAGGAAATCGCGGCCCTGCGCGAGGGGCCGAGCGACCTGGCCGCCGTCGAGGTGATCAGCGCGCTGGAGGGCAGCCGCCAGGCGTTGTCGAAGCGGATCGGCGATCTCTCCGTGCTTCAGCACAGCGCGCTGCAGACCCTGCCGATGATCCGCATGATGCAGGCGAACAACGTCGTGCTGCTGGAGAAATTCCAGACGATCCAACGGCTGACCCTGCCGGCGTGGAAGCGCACCTTCGTCCTGGCGCTGGCGCTCAACGAGCAGCGCGACGCCGTGAAGCTCGCCAACAATATCGACGACGCCACCAATTACTTCATGAAGCGCAATTCCGAGATCCTGCACGAGAATACGGTCTCGACCGCCAAGGCCAATCAGCGCCTCGTCATCGACGTGGAAACGCTGCGCACCGTGCATGACAATGTCGTCAAGACGCTGATCGACGTGCGCGCCGCCAACCAGGAGGGTGCCGAGCAGCGCAAGGCCGCTTTGGCCGATCTTGCGCTGCTTCGTCAGGAGATGGCGTCGGGCCTGGCGGGCCGGATTCCCGCCCCGGAGGCGTGAGCGACCTTTCGGACCGTATCGAGGCGCTGGCGCAGCGCGGCGCGCAGTTCCGCGCCGGCGGCAAATGGCTGGTCGTCATCGGGCTGTGCCTGTCGGGCACGTTGCTGGCGCTCGGCTGGCCCGATCCTGCCGACCACACGGCGCTCAACAGCTATGTTTCCGTTCCCGAGCCGCTCTTCTCGTTCCTGAGGCAGCGCGGCGCCGGCGTGCGCGACACGGTTTCCTGGCTGCTCGATCCCAACCCCTTCGGCTGGCGGAGCACGCTCTATCTTCCCGGCCTGTTCGCCGGCTACGCGCTGCTCAAGCGGCTGATCCCGTCGCGGGGCGTGCGGATCGCGGTGATCGTCATCGCGGTGCTGACCTCGCCTATCTGGGTGTCGATGGTCGTGCCCCGGTCGGAAACGAGCAATTCTCCCGGCGCGCGGACCGGCATCCTGGTCGATCATCCCGGCGCGCCCGCCGCGCATGCCGACGGCACGTCGCGGCCACCGGTGCCCGCCTATCTGCTGGTGCCGGCCGCCCTGCCCCAGCCGCTGGCGGATCAGGCGCGCTTCGCGCTGGCGCAACAGGCCTATCTCGACAATGATCCGGTGCGCATGGGCAGGCACCTAACCGGGCTCACCGGCCAATGGCGCCCGACCGGCGGCGATCGGGACATTCTCGGCCTGATGGTCGAGCATGCGGCCGCCGTCGGCCGGCCGGTGGCCGGCATCGCTCCCGTCCTGACCGGCGGCGCACCGCATTCCGCCTGGCGCCTCGCTGCCTATGCGATCGTGAAATGGCTTTCGATCGCCTGCATCGGTGCGGGTGCTCTCTTCTTTCTCCTTGGCGTACGTCGCCGTGACCAGGCGGAGACCCAGGCCGGCCGCCTTGCGCGTGTCGCCGAACCGGCACCCGCAGCATCGACCGCCACGAGCCCTTCCTTCGGGCGCCGCCGTCCGGTGGCGACGACCTCTCCATGAGGAACGCCCGACGTCCCGCGCGCCAGGGTCACGTCGGCATTCCCTGAAACGTCGGCAAAGCCGGATCGAGCTTGTCCCAGGCGTAACCGCGCGCCGTGTAGAGCACTAGCTGCGGCTTGTAGCGGCCGGGATCGTCAAGGCTCGCGGCATGCACGGTGAACAGGTCCGGCATCGCGGCGAACATCACATAGACCGGTGACCCGCAGGCCGGGCAGAAAGCGCGGGTCTTGACGTTGCCGCTCTCGCTGATGATGTCCCAATGCGATGCCGCGCCGTGGAGCTTCACGCGCGTCTTGTCCGGGAAGGTCAGATAGGATCCGTGCCCGGTGCCGCTCTTGCGCTGGCAGTCGCGGCACTGGCAGTCGGTCTGCACCATCGGCTCGTCGGTAATTTCATAACGGATCGCGCCGCACGCGCAGCCGCCGGCATAAGCCTCGCTCATGTTCTCACTCCCGTTTTCGGTTGGATCAGCGGCGCCCGGCGCCATGTCGTCGGCCGGAGATCAGCTTCAACCAGGGCGCCGAATGGAAAGCGCTCATCAGCAGATACATCGGGACCATCCCGCTCAGCGGTGACTCACCGTGCGCGCCCGAACAGAACATTTCCGCGGGGCCGCCGGAAACGCCCGTCAGCGCAGCCATGATGGCGAAAGTCGGCGCGGCCGCGAGGGACAGCCAGTCGGCCGCACCGGCAGCGACGGCGTGGCCGCCGCCCATATGAACCTCGCCCATATCGCTCAGCCCTCGCCGTAATCGTCGTGGCGCCGCCACCAGACCCCCGTCTCGTTGCGCCCCTTGGTCGCACGATCGAGCCAGGGATACATGCCCCAGATGCCGTCCACCCCGCGGGAATAGGCGGAATAGCTGTGATAGACGACACCGTCCTCGAGCACGAACGCGCTGACTCCGGGCCGTTCGCGCGTATAGGTCGCGGCGTCGGTGCCGGTCATCGCTGCGAATGTCTCTTGCGCCGTCTCGCCGCCGCCCTCCTTGCCTTCGCGCCAGCGGTACAGCGGCTCGCGCCGGTAATTATACTCGATCCCCTCGCGCTGCTGCGTCTCGGTGAAGGACGCCTGGAAATCGAAGTTGAAATCGTCGCCAAAGGACGATGCCCAGGGGAAATCCCACTCCATCCGCTGCCTGTACGCCTGCAGCTTCGCCAGCGGCGCCCGCGACACCGCCCACAGCATCACGTCATGATGGGCCAGGTGCACCGCAATCCCGTTGAACCCGTCCGCGATCGACGAGCAGGAGGGGCAGCCGAACTGGTAGTCGGGGCCGAACATGAAGTGGTAGACGATCAACTGCGACCGCCCTTTGAACAGACCCGCCAGCGAGGCTTCCCCGTCATCGGTCTCGAACCGGTAGTCCTTGTCGATCCTGACCCAGGGCAGCTCCTGTCGCCGTTGCGCGACCGCGTCGCTGCGCCGCGTCAGCTCCTTCTCTTCGTCGAGCAGCCTGATCCTGGCCGCAAGCCACTCGTCACGCGAAACCACTTGATGCTGCATGGCTAACACCTCCGTCTGTTGGGGATGCATGTCTCCAGCGCTGGCGCGCGCCAACGTCCGGTGCGTTCAGATCTTCGACGTGCTCAGTGCAGCGAGGGCGGGCCCTGTTCGGCCGCGATGGCGTCGAGGTTGCGCACCACCTTCTTCCAGCCTTCGCTCATATTCGTGAACGCGCTCTCGTTCGTCGGGAGCACGAAGCCGGAATGGACGAGGCAAACGCGCGTGCCTTCATCGACCCTGGAAAGCGTCCAGGTGACGACCGTGTCCAGCCGCGAGCCATAGCCCACATTGCCCTCGTCGCCGCCGGTCCAGGCATAGACGAGCCGTTCGTTTGGCGTGACCTCGAGCACCTCGCAGCGGATGAGTCCGTCCCATGCGCCGGCCGGCGTCGTCCGATAGGTGAAGCGATTGCCCTCCACCGCCTCGAAGCCGGTCGGCGCCATCAGCCAGCGCGCGATCAGGTCGCCGGTGGTCAGCGCTTTCCAGACCGTCTCCGGCGCGTGCGGGAAGACCTCGTCGACAACGATGGATTGCGTGTCGGGTTTCAGCGCAGCGTAGTTCATGAGTCGATTTCCTTGAGAAGGGTACGAAGATTGGCGAACCGTTCGCGCCAGAAGGCGCCATAATGGTCGATCCAGTCGATCAGCGGGGCGAGGCCTTGGGGCTGGGCACGGTAATAGACATTGCGGCCTTCGGGTCGCTCGGCGACCAAGCCAGCGCGCTTCAACGATTTGAGGTGCTGGGAGATGGCCCCCTGAGTCACCCCGCTGCCGCGCGTCAGCTCTACTACGTTGATTTCATCGGACGTGACGATCCGTTCGAACACGGCGCGCCGGGTGGGATCGGCAAGCGTGCGCATGACGGCGTCGATGGAGGCGGTTTCAATCATGCAAATCAATTAGCATCCGCTAATTAATGAGTCAATGCTAATATATACCACCAGGCGGCGGGGTGGGATTCCGCCGCTGACATATGTCCTCAGGACCCTCGCTTCAGCCGCCGCATCGTTCGGCCATCCGGGAGCGACGTTCGACTGCTTTCCCATGGTGTCGGCACGGGACTGCGGCAAATTTGGCAGCATGAGCATCGGACTATATCCAGCCCGCGGCCACGCCATCGCGCCGCTCGGCCGAATCCCGGTTCCGGAAAGGGATCGCGCCTTATGCTGGCGGGGCGCCCTCGCGGTCGCGACCGATCCCGCCGAGATAAGGCGGCACGGCATCGCGCTCGCCCTCTCGCCGGTTGAAATGGTCCTGCTCGGGCTGCTGGTCCGCCAGGGCCGCGCCACGCATGGCGAGATCGAACGGGCGCTCGAAGCAGCGGGTGCCTGCGCCGCGACGCTCGACGTAATCGCGCATCGTATCCGGCGGAAATTCGCGGCAATGGGCGCGATCGATCCGATCGAGCGGCGCCGCGGCTGGGGTATGATCCTGCGCGTCGAGCCCGACATGCATGGATCGACCGGGCTGTGGATCGGCGGCGGGCACGGCATGTCTGTTCTCGCGTTGCGGATGCGCGGCTAACGAAGACCGATTCCTGCCGCCCAACGTCGTTTTCAGGCTGCCCAACGGCGGTCGACAGTCCGTGGTCGATTTGCAAAGAATGCGCCGTGGGTGCCACCGAGCCAATCGCCGCGCGCGACCTGTTTCTTGTCGAGGAAGCGATCCCGCGATCCGGGCGCCCCGAGACTCGCCACGAAGCGGTGGCCAAATGCGCCATGACCCTCATCATGTGGGGATCGAGCTATGCGCTGATCACGCTGGGCGCCCTGCTCGCGCACAATCCGGGGCCATGGCTGTCCGCGGGCGTGCGCGCGCTGATGGCGCTGCTCGGGATCCTGCTCTGCTATGGCCTGCACCGACTGTTGCGCCGTCTGTCCTACCGCTCGTTCCGTACCCGAGCGATCGTCGCCGGCGTGATCGCGCCGTTCGTGGCGGAAGGCTATGCCTGGGTGAATTACTTCGCCTTCGCCTATGCGCATGGCCGGGTCGCCCGCTTCCACATCGTGAACTGGAACGACGCGGCGTCGACCATCCTGTTGTGGACCTGGTTCTTCATCGCCTGGACCGGCCTCTACCTCGCGATCGAATATAATTTCGACGCCCGCCATGAGAGCCAGCGATCGGCCGAACTGCGCAGCATGGCGCAGGCGGCGAAGCTCCGCGCGCTGTCCAACCAGATCAGCCCGCACTTCCTGTTCAACAGCCTCAATTCGATCTCGGCGCTGATCCTCGACGGGCGCAGTGCCGAAGCCGAACGGACGCTGGCACGGCTCGCGGAATTCTTCCGCACCACGCTCTCGATCGACCCGATGATCGACGTCACCGTGGAGCGGGAGTTCGAGCTCCATCGGCGATATCTCGCGATCGAGCAGGTCCGCTATCCCGATCTCGTGGTGGACGTGGTGCTACCGGAAGACCTGCGGAGCGCGATCGTCCCCGCGCTGATCCTCCAACCGCTGGTCGAGAACGCAATCAAGCATGGCGTCGCGACCTCGCCGCCGCCGACGCACATCATCGTCGCCGCCATGCGCGACGGCGATCTGCTCGCATTGTCGGTGGTCGACACCGGAAAGCCGGAGGTGGAGCGCCAGGCACCGCTCAGCGAAGGTGTCGGCACCGCCAATGTTCGCCAGCGGCTGGCCGAATATTTCGGCGACAGCCAGAGTCTCGTGCTGACGCCCGGGCTCGGCCGCTTCGAGGCCCGCATCACCATGCCGTTGCGCTTCGGGTCATGATCGACTGCACGATCCTCTCGGTCGATGACGAACCCCTGGCGTTGCGCAGGATCGAGATCGTGCTGAAGGCGATTCGCAATGTGCGGCTGATCGGATCGGCGGCAAGCTGCGCCGAAGCGGTGGCACTGATCGCCGAGCTGCGACCCGACATCGTGTTGCTCGACATCAAGCTGCGCGACGGCACCGGCTTCGATATTCTCGAGCGGCTGCCCGGCGACGTTCGCCCCGCAATAATCTTCACCACCGCCTTCGATCATTTCGCGATCCGCGCGTTCGAGGTGACGGCGGTCGACTATGTCCTGAAGCCGATCGAAGCCGAGCGCCTGGCCGAGGCGATCGCCCGCGCGCAGGCACGACTGGCCGCGGACAGCTCAGCGCGCGAGCTCGAGGAGATGCGCCTCGTCGTCCGCGACCTGCGCGCCGAGTTCCATTCGGCCAAGGCCTCGCCCTATGAAACCGAATTGTGGATCCGGGGCACGACCAGCCTCACCCACCTGACGCTCGACCAGGTGAACTGGGTGAGCAGCGAAGACGATTATATCCGGCTGCATACCAGCGTCGGATCACATCTCGTGCGCATGTCGATCAAGACCCTGGCCGCACGCATCGACCCGGAAAAGTTCGTCCGCGTCCATCGTTCGGCGCTGGTGCGCCTCGGCGCCGTGACGCAGTTCCGGCAGACCCCTTCGGGACGGCGCGATATATTGCTGCGCGACGGCACCCGGATCGTGGCGGGCCGCGTCTATGCCAAGCGCCTGCGCGACCTGCTGCGCGACCGGGCGTGACGTCTCCGAAAGCAAAAGGGTGAACAACGGGAAGTCGTTCGCCCGGGATTGATCAACTGGATCAGGTCGTCACCCCCAGGTTTGTCCCGGGGTCCACCGCGCCGCAAACCGGAGGCAAGCTTGCGGCGCAATGGATGCCGGAACAGGTCCGGCATGACGATCCCGGGAACGGCCCTAGAAGTTGAACTTCACCCCCGCGCGATACTGGCGGCCGAAGATATTGTTGCCGGCCTGCACGGCATTATACTCGTTCGCGCCATAGGTCACCGGATCCACGCCCGGCATCGTGTCGAACAGGTTGATCGCGTTCACATAGAGGCTGAACTTGTCATTGACCCTGACCATCGCGCTCAGATCGGCGGTGATGTAGCGCTTCACGCGGCAGGCGAAATAGCCCGGCGCCATGCCGCAATCCTTGTACTCGGTGCCCTGGCCCATCGCCGACAGATCATAGCCTGACGTGTAGTTGACCGTGCCCGACACCGAGAGCGGACCGGCCACGATCGTGTTCCGCCAGTTGCCGCGCCACCGGAAGGTGCCCGAACCGGCGGTCAGGACGAAATTGCCGAGCGTATCGACATAGCTCTCCTTCCGGCCATCCGGGAAGGTCGTGCTCAGCTCGAGCGTGAGGCTCGCGTCGAGGTTGGTCATCCATTTGAAGCTGCCGAAGTCATGCGACGCGCTTACCCCGAAGTCGATGCCTTCGGATTCGAGCGTGTTCGCGTTGATCAGCTGGGATTCGACAAAGGCGATGCGCGGCTTCGCAGTGGGGTGGTTGGGATCGGGCGCATCGGCGATGACCCTGAACGCCGGCGGGATCGGCGTGCCGGCATAATAGGCCGCGATCGCGGCATCTTCGGACGGCAGGGTGATCGCGCCGGTCTTGCGGATATTGAAATAGTCGATCGTGAGCGAAACGTTGCGGATGGGCTCGAACACGATGCCGGCAGTGAAGCTGCGCGATTTCTCCGGTTTCAGATCCGGCGTCGCGAGCGTGGTCACGCCGATCGAATAGGCGGTGATATAGGTGGGGCATCCCGCCGAATTGTCGGGACGGCAATTGGCGCCATAGAGCGCCAGGAACGACGCCGGAATGTTCGCGACGCTCTGCGCCACGAAGCCGGTGGTCGGCAGGGCGTTCGCTTCGGCGAAGCTCGGGATCCGGAAGCCGCGCGAATAGGTGCCACGGATCGCGAGCGCGTGGATCGGCGTGAACTTCGCGCCAACCTTGGGCGAGAAGGCGCTCTGGCCGCTCGAATAATGGTCGTAGCGGCCGGACGCGTTGATCTCGAGATTATCCAGTACTGGCGCGTTCGCCTCCGCGAACACCGACGAGACCGTGCGGTGGCCCACCGTGCCAAAGGCATTCAGCGTGAAAAAGCGCTGCGTCGGCCCGTTATAATCGTCGTTCAGGCTTGGCGCGTCCACAGCCTCGTAGAAGATCGATCCGCCAAAGCCGAGCTGGAGCGGGCCGCCCGGGAGCGTGGCCAGGTCCTTCGTGAAGGTGACCTGCGCCTGATACAGATCGGAGCTGTCGTTGCCGACCTTCTCCGGCGTGAGATAGTCCCGGACCTCCTGGCTGTTGCGTTCGGGATTGACGAAATTATATTTCCCGTTGGCGATCAGATCGAGCAGATGCTGGATATAGACATAGCCGTTGCGCTTCAGGCGCAGATCGGTGTGCATCGCCGTCGCGTCGAACCGGTAATCCAGTCCGTCGAGCAGCGTGCCCTGGACGCCCAGCGCCGCCCGGTAGACCCTGCTCCGCGTCTCGCTGGACACGATGCTGTCGTATAATGTGCCGACGATGCGCGCGACCTGCCCTTGCGCGGCGAACGGATTATTGGGGTTGAGCGTGCCGTTGCCGGCATTGCAGCCCGTGCCCAGCCCGTTGATCGATCCCACGCCCTGCGGACAGACATAGACCGGGAGCGTCAGGATGCCCGAGCCCGGGTAAACCGCGCCCGCGCCAGTCGCGGTCGAAATGCGCGCATAGCGAATGCCGACGGGCGCATTGCCCCTGATCGTCGCGGGCGCACCGGTGAAGCTGGTCGAGGACTGCTGGAAATTGAAGGCCAGAAAGGCCGTGGTGTCGTCGTTCAACTTCGTGGTGAAGCGTGCCGATGCCCCGAAACGCTCGATGTTCGGCGTGACCACGCCATAGGCATTCGTCGTATCCTGCTGGCAGACCGTGGTCGGCACCGCACCGTTGTTGCTCAGCGCCAGCTCCGCCGCGGTCGGGCGATAGGCAGCACCTGTCCGGCAACTGGCGGCCAGGTTCAGCATCTGATAGCGCCCGAGCGCAGTCGTATTGGTGCCGTCATAGGGGCGCACGAACAGGGTCGAGGCGCCGGTGGTGAAGCCGAGGTCCGGGAAATGGCCGGTCACGTCCAGGCCGTTCATGACATTGTTGGGGCCGCATTGCGTGGTGCCC
The DNA here is from genome assembly GCF_028293085.1 of Sphingomonas bacterium. Lineage (GTDB taxonomy): Bacteria > Pseudomonadota > Alphaproteobacteria > Sphingomonadales > Sphingomonadaceae > Sphingomonas. The sequence goes on along the minus strand of NZ_JAQGLC010000164.1, from coordinate 12,107 downwards.
GTGCGATTGCTGCAGAGGCCACGCAAATCGTCGGTGTTGTAGGGGTAGGGTAGGTCGCGATTGTAGACCGCTTCGTTGTGCAGGTAGAAACCGCTCAGATAGGCGTTATAGCCCTCGGCATCGAGATCGCCCTTGCCCGCGGTGAGCGTCACGCGCTGGTTGGCGGCGACGCCATTTTCCGAAACGCCCGCCTCGACGCGACCCGAGAGCCCCTGGACATTGCGTTTGGTGATGATGTTGATCACGCCGGCGATCGCGTCGGCGCCATAGCTCGCAGATGCGCCGTCGCGCAGCACCTCGATGCGGTCGACGATGTCGTCGGGGATCGTGTTCAGATCGACGAAATTGCGCGATCCGTCGTCGGCCAGCGGGAAATAGGCGGCGCGCATCCCGTCGAACAGCACCAGCGTCGAGTTGGTCGAAAGGCCGCGCAGCGAGGCCGCCGACGCACCGCCGGCGAAGGCGCCATTGGCGGTGAAGCTATTGGTCAGCGCCGGGCCGTTGTTGGACGAGAGCTGCTGGATCGCGTCCTGCACCGTGCTGATGCCGCGCTGGTCCAGCGTCTCGGCCGTCAAGGTGGTGACGGGCGATGGCCCCTCGCGCGCGGTGCGCAGGATCGAGCCCGTGACGACGATGTCCCCGGCCACGGCATCGTCCGGACCCTGCGCGCCGGGTTCCTGCGCGGCGAGGTCGGGTGCTGCCGCCGGCATCGCTTCCTGCGCAAGGGCCGGTGTCGTGCCGGCAAGCAGCGTGATCGCGGTCGCGAGAAGCCGCGCACGAAAACTGATGGTCATGGATGTCCCCTTTATTGATGTCCGGGGATGTGAAAGCGTCTGCGCGTGCGCTGCCAATTCGGCAGCGGCCCAGCGCAGCGTCGGGGCTGCCGGGCGGCCGCGCGCCACGCGGCATGACGCCGGGCGGCAATTTTCGCGCGTTCCCCACGCCGGCGCGACCTTGAGGCGACGCGAATCCGACGCCAGGCCGCACGCAATGCGCGTCGGGACGCAAGCCAATGGAAAGCCCCCGCCCCGCACGACCATTGGCTCGGCAATCGGGGAGGACGCCGCGTGAACACAAGATTCGTCGCAACCGCGACATTGGTGGCCGGTTCGCTGGACATCGGGTCGGCCATCCTGCTCACGCTCGCGCGCCACGGCTCCGTGGCCGCGATGCTGCAAGGCATCGCCGTCGGTCCGTTCGGCGATGGCGCGAAACACCTCGGGCTCGCCGGCCCGGCGACGGGGCTGCTCGTCCATTTCGGCATCATGACGGCGATGGTGACGGCGTTCGCGCTGACAGCCGATCGCGCGCCGGCCCTGCTCCGCCAGCCATTGCTCGCCGGCGCGATCTACGGCGTGCTGCTGTATCTCTTCATGTACTGGCTCGTCATCCCGCTGCGCTGGGGCGCGGAAACCATGACGTTCAGCCTCAACCGGACGCTGATCCCCATCGCGATCCATATCGCGCTGGTCGGCTGGCCCATCGCGCTCATCATCGGGCTTGGCCAGGCCGCACAGGGCGCCACAGAGGCGTAGGAACACGCACCCGCGCCGGATCGCGCCCAACGGCCCCGCATTTTCGCTGGTGCGCCGCTGGAAGGGCGCAAGAATAACGTGACGGTACGCGCACGCTCGGGCCGCGGGAAAACATGTCCGCACGGCTCTCGACCATGTCGAGGAACGGACTGGTTTTCAGTGTTTTTTTGCGAAGAAAAGCCGTTAAAGCGCGATTGAGGATAGCTTGCGACTCATGGCATGCGGACCCGGCCGGCCTAGGCGGCCGACCGGCCGGCGCGCGGGCGGCAACCGGCACTGGAGCGCCACATGATCGAGAGCGGAAGCCACACCGCAGGAGTTTCGGCCGAGGATTTCGGCCTGCCGCCCAACACCGCGCTACGTTACGAACAGCCCGCCGCAGCGCTGCGGCGGCACCTGCCAAGCTACGTCGTCCTGGATTCGGAGAATGTCGGTCCGTCAGGGACCGCCGAATGGATGTTGCCCAGCTGGGCGCAGATCTGGGTCGTGATCACTGATCGGCCGATAACCGTGCGGATCGGGAGCCGGCGCTACGATCCGGTCTCGAGCGCGATCCTGTACGGCGTCACCAGCCGCGCGATGCCGGTCTTGGCGCATGGCGGCGTCACCATCGGCATCGACGTCAGCCCGCTGGGCTGGGCGCGGTTCTTCTCGCGATCGGCCGAGACCCTGCGCGACCGGATTACGCCGCTCGCCGACATCATGCCGCCTGCGGCGGTCAATGAGCTCGTTGCACGCCTGCACGGGTCCGATCGCGCGCTGGAGGTGAAGCAGGTGCTCGACGATTTCTTCCTGCGCCATCTGCCCGATCCGAATCCGGACGAACCGATCGTCGCGGAGATCATGCGCCTGATCGTCGACGACGAGACGCTGGACCTGAGCGTGGCCGCTGCAGGACTCGGCATCGATATCCGCACGCTGCGGCGGCTGTCGAAGCGCTATTTCGGCTTTCCGCCAAGGATGCTGATGATGCGCACCCGTTTTCTGAGGTCTTTCCTCGCCATGCTCGGCAAAGGCGGGCGCGCCGATTATTCGCTCGTCGGCCCGGACTATCACGACCTGTCGCACTTCACGCGTGACGCGAAGCGCTTCCTCGGCATGACGCCGCGGCAGTTCATGGCGATGGACACACCCTATCTCGAGGCCGCCCTGCGCGCGCGCAACCTGGTCTTCGGCGTGCCGACGCCATCGCTTGATCGGAGCGGAAGCGACACGGACGGCTGAGGTTCGCATCGCTTTTAGCGCGACGACTCCTCAGGCCTGGGTCCGGGCGGACACAGCGACCAGATGCTGGCCGATCGCGGCGAACAACAGGCTGTGACCGCGGTCGACGATATCGTCGAAGGACGGCGTCCTGGCGAACATCGCCCGCGCCTGGACCAGCATGTCGGCACGGCTGGGCAGATGCGGCAGGTTCAGGCCCGCCAGCGTTTCGGCGGTCCGGTCATGCGCATCGGCGAGCGTCTTTTGCAGTGTGGACAGATCGATCGCCTGCAGCGCGTCCGCGATGGCGTGCGCGATCCGTTCGGGATTGAAGCGTTCGGCCAGCTGCTCGGCCGTCCGCTGCAGGGTGCGCGCGCCGAGCTCCTGCTCGTTGCGCAGCACGCGCTCGGGCGGCGCCTTGAGCCCACGCACGACGCCGAGCGCGGCAAGCAGCTGCAGCAGGTAGAAGGTCGCATCGACCTCCCACCAGCGGAATCCCTGGCGCGCGCTGCTTGGCCAGGCATGGTGGTTATTGTGCCACCCCTCCCCCATCGTCACCAGCGCGAGGGCCAGATTGTTGCGCGAATCGTCGCCCGTCACATAGCGCCGGCTGCCCCGGACATGCGCCAGCGAGTTGATGACGAAGGTGCCGTGATAGACGAGTACAGTGCTCCAGAAGAACCCGACGACCAGGCCCGGCCAACCGGCCATCAGGAAACAGACAAGGGCAAGAATGAAGGCGGGCAGCGTCTCGAACCGGTGAAGCCATATCAGCTCGGGATAACGCGCCAGATCAGGCACCCTGGTAAGATCGGTCGTGTCGTGGCGCCGCGCGAAGATCCATCCGACATGGCTGTAGAGAAAGCCCGTATGTCGCGGCGAATGCACGTCGCGCGGCGTATCGGAATACAGGTGATGATGGCGGTGCTTGGCGGCCCACCACAGCACGCTGCGCTGGGCGGTGCTCTGCGCGAGAAAGGCGAGGACGAACTGGAACACGCGGCCGGTCGCGAAGGACCGGTGCGAAAAATAGCGGTGATATCCCGCCGTCACCGCGAACATGCGCAGCCAGTACAGGCCAATGCACAAAGCGATCGCCGGCCAGGTCACCCCGGTCCAGATCGCCGCCAGGCAGCCGAGATGGACCAGCAGGAAGGGGATGGCCGAGGGATAGACGATATCGCCGTCATCGGCGGCGGGGCTCGGAATCGGATTGGGGAGAGGGTCGGCAGCCATGGGAATCCAGATGAAAAAAGCCCCGCGGCCGGCGAACCGGACGCGGGGCGATGTCACTTGCCTGCCAGCATGAACTGGTCAAGCCGGTGTTCGTCTCGCGCGATCAGGCCGCGCGAAGTTCTTCGGCGGATTCCTTGCCGCTGCGGGCATCCGCAACGAGCTCGAACGAGACCTTCTGGCCTTCATCGAGCGAATTCATCCCGGCGCGTTCGACCGCGCTGATATGAACGAAGACGTCCTTGCTGTTGTCGTCCGGCTGGATGAAGCCGAAGCCCTTCTGGGCGTTGAACCATTTTACCGTTCCCGTAGCCATGGGATATTCCTTTTGCATAAGCGTGCAGGGCGCCGCACGAAAATGCGCGGCGCTGTCGAGGTCTGGATGGAAAGCTAGACAAGCACGCTCGGAAGCGGCGAGGCCGATCGTTCGGCCGAAACTCGATGCATATGATATGGTGACGACGGGACGATTGCGCAACCCGCAGAATTTCGGTGAATTCGGGCAGGCCCGCGCCATCCGAAAAGCCATGGCATTGCAATATGGCCGCGATGTCGAAACACAGGCGATAAGGTCGTCGATTGGCCTGGAGCAAGGCACGGGCATGAGCGCAGAGGCGACGATCGAGACCGTAGCGAGCGTTGCGCGAACCGCAGGGAATTATGACCAGTTGCCCTATGAGTCGCGGGCCTTCGCACAGAGCCAGCCGTCGCGCCTCGGCGCCATCGCGCGGGTTTTCGGGCTGGACGCGGCTCCGCTGGGAACTGCCCGCGTGCTCGAGCTGGGCTGTGCCTCGGGCGGCAATCTGATTCCCCATGCCGCGCTGTATCCGGACGCCCGTTTCGTGGGCATCGACCTCTCGCCGGCTCAGATCGAGGCCGGATGCGGGCGGATCGCCAGGCTTGGCCTGAGCAATATCGAGCTGCGCTGCCGCAACCTGGCCGAGATCGGCGACGAGCTGGGCAGCTTCGATTATATCATCTGTCACGGCGTCTATAGCTGGGTGCCGGCGGCTGTCCGGGATGCCATCTTCCCGATCATCCGCGCGCGGCTGTCGTCCGTCGGCGTCGCCTGCGTCAGCTACAATGTGCTGCCGGGCTGGCGGATGCGGCAGCCGCTCCACGACGCCTTCATGCTGGACGTGCCGGACAATGGGGATCTGCCGGGCCGCGTCGCCAGGGCGCGCGAGCTGCTGGACTTCCTGGCCGCCGCGACGCCCGACCAGGGGCCTTATGGCGACACGCTGCGCAGCCGGGCGGCCCTGATGGCGACTCAGCCCGACGATTATGTCGCGCATGAGTTCCTGGAGGAGGCGAACCACCCCAGCACCGTGCGCGCCTTCGCCACACAGGCGGCGCGGGACGGGCTCGGCTTCCTCGGCGAATGCGAGCTCGTTTTCTCGATTCCGGAATATTACGGCCCCGAAGTCGCGCGGCAGGTCCGGGCGCGGGCAAAGGACGACCGGCTCGAAACCGAGCAATATCTCGATCTGCTGACCGGACGCACCTTCCGCCAGACGATACTGGTTTCGAGCGAGCGGCTGGCAACGGCCAGTCGCGCGATCGCGCCGGAAAGCATCGCGCCGCTGCATTTCCTGGCCGACGCCGGGATGCGGCTCGACTGGGACGGCGCCGAGCATATTGTGACCGACGCCGCCGGGCGCGCACTCTCCACCGGCTTCGCGGCCGCCGAAGGGATCGCGTGGCTGATCGCGGGCTTCCCGTCGTCCTCCAGCCTGGACGAGTGTGCCCGGGCGATCACCGGCGACCAGGAAGCAGGGCGCGCGCACCTGCTCGACGCGCTCCATCGCATGGTATTGGCGGGCATGGTCACCTTGTCGTCCGAGCCGGTCCGTGCCGGCCGCGGCGACGTCGCCAAGCCAAGGGCGATCGCCCTGGCCCGCGCGGACGCGGCGGACGGCGCCCAGGCCACGACCAACCTTCGGCACGAGCCCGTGGCGCTCAACGCGGCGGCGTGCGCGTTGCTCCCCGTCATGGACGGCAACCGCGATCGCGCCGCTCTCGCAAAGCGCCTGGAAGAGGCCGTGCTGGCGGGCCGAGTCGCCTTCGCGCTGGACGGCAACCCGGTAACCGACCCCGACGCCATCAGGGATATCGCGGCGCAAGGCCTGCCGGCGTTGCTGGCGGGTCTCGCCAATGCCGGGCTGCTCGAAAGGTGATCCGGACCGGGGTGCTCAGAGGCCCCGACGGCCAAATCCCGAAGGTGCAGCCGCTGGCGGCGGGCTCCAGGCAGCGGCGGTGCGGGCTGCGCGGGTCGTCTCCCGGGCTCTGCCTGGTCCGGGGTCGGCGTCGGGATCGGGCGAACCCCAATGGTAATTGCCGTTATCCCAGTCGCCGGCGGTCGAGGGTGCGCTCGGCCAGAACAGCAAGGCGCAGCCCATGAACAGGCTGAGCAGCGTGCCGACCAAGGTGCCGGTGCCCGGTGCCAGGGCCAGCGACGGGATGGCAAAGGCGACGAACCGGTCGATCACCTGCGCCGCGATCCAGCCGGGCAGGACGTAGAGCGGATTCCAGCCCATGTCGCGAAAGCGCTTGGCCTGGAAGGCAAGGGAGAACCACAGATAGACCGGCAGGACCACCACCAGGAGGGTGAGGATGAAGCCGGGCGGAACCGAGGACCTTCCCCCTGCGCCAGCCGCCCCGAAATGCGGCGCGAAGCCGAAGAACAGCGCGACGATCACCAGCAGCATCAGCATCGCGAAGACGAGCGAGCACAGGAAATATTCGAGCCGGCCCATCCGGCCACCGAAACCCAGCACATTGTGAAGCATGGCGCACTCCTCCCGCTCGCGCCATCCTGCACCAGGCGGTCTTTACGGTTTCGGGGCGAAGGTGGTTAACGGGTCGGTCAGCCGGGACGGGCTGAACGACCAGGGGGCATTCGCCATCGGTCGCGAAGGCGGAAAGCCCGATTTCGGCCATCCGCCCGCGCGCCGCCAAGCCCGCGCCCTAATCGACCACGATCGACCCGGTCATCCCGAAGGTCGAATGCATGAAATGCGAGCAATGCGCCTCATAGGTGCCCGGCGCCGGCGCGGTCAGACGCACGTCGGCGGTTTCGCCGCCGTCGAGCTCGATCTCGCCCTTCGCCACCGCCGCGCGATCACCGGCGGCGATGGTCGCGGCCTTGAAGAAGCTCTTCGACACGAAATCATGCCCCCCGCTCGCCTTGTTGACGAAGTGGAGGACGTAGGATTGCCCGTGATGCAGCGTGATCGTCGACGGTGTGAACTTGAAGTTCGACAGGTCGATCTCGATCCTGGCGGGGCCTTGCGCGGCGGCGGGGCCGGCGGAAGCGAACAGCAACAGGGCGGCCAGGGCGAAACGACTCATATCCATGATCTCCGAACCAGAATCCCCCGCCGCGGACGATACGCCCTATCCAGCCGCCCCGGAAGCGGCTTGAAGGACGCGGGCGAGCCTGAGGAATGTAGCGATGTCCGAAATCGAGGTGACGGTGGCGGCTCCCGACGAACGGGCGACGCTGGAGAATCTCCTCCAGCTCTACATTCACGACTTTTCCGAACATTGGGCGGGCAGGCCGGACGGCGAGATCGGCGAGGACGGGCGCTTCGCCCCCTATCCGCTCGACGCTTACTGGAACGAGCCGGATCATGTTCCCCTGCTCCTGCGCGCCCACGGCCATCCGGTCGGCTTCGCCCTGCTCGACCGCACGTCGCACACCGGCCACGACCTCGACCGGAACATGCGGGAATTCTTCATCCTCCGGAAACACCGGCGCAGCGGTGTCGGCACCGCCGCGGCACGGGCGATCTTCAGCCTTTATCCCGGCCGGTGGGAGGCTGCCATCGCCCGCCCCAACGCCGCGGCCCTGCCCTTCTGGCGCAAGGCGGTGGCCGGGCATCCGCTCGCCGAAGACGTGGTGGAATCCGACGAGAACACGCCTGTCTGGAACGGCGCCGTCATCCGCTTCCGGATTCGCTGAGCTCAAAAAGGGGTCAGAGTCGTTTTTTCGCCCGATCGATTCAAATCCCCGCCAGGCCATGCCAGCCTCGCGTCGATGAGGGATCGCCACGCCAGGGTGGCAATCGGACGATGGAATCGCGTCACGGCGCCGGTCGCCGCCGCTTCCTGTTATCGGCCAATAACAGGGAGCGCGCCTGCCTTCAGGCCAGCCCCTGCGCCGCCTCGATGATCGGCACGAACTTCGCCGCCGTCAGGCTCGCGCCGCCGACCAGCGCGCCATCGACATCGCCCGCGCCGAGCAGTTCGGCCGCATTGTCGCCCGTCACCGATCCGCCGTACAGGATCCGCACCGCATCGGCCTCCGCGCCGATCAGGTCGCGCAACCGCGCCCGGATCGCGCCATGCATCGCGGCGACGTCCGTCACGGTCGGCGTCCGCCCCGTCCCGATCGCCCAGACCGGCTCATAGGCAATCGACAGCCAGTCCGCCGCCGCGCCCTCGGGCAGCGACGCGGCAAGCTGCCCCGTCACCACCGCGTCCGCCCGCCCGGCATCGCGCTCGTCCAGTGTTTCGCCGACGCACAGGATCGCGCCCAGCCCGCCCCGGTGCAGCGCCTCGGCCTTGGCCTTCACCTCGGCATCGGTCTCGTGGCAATCGGCGCGGCGCTCGCTGTGCCCGACGATCGAGAAGCGCGCGCCCGCTTCCTGCACGAGTCCGACCGAGATGCAGCCGGTATGCGCGCCCTTGTCGGCCGGATGCACGTCCTGTGCGCCGATCGCCAGGCCCGGCACGCGCGCCGCGGCCGGCGCGATCAGCGTCGCCGGCACGGCGATCGCGACATCGAGACCCGGCGCCGCAACGGCCGCCGCCGCGATCCCGTCCAGCTCCGCCAGCGCGGCGAGGCTGCCGTTCATCTTCCAGTTCCCGGCCACCAGTCTGCGTCGTGCCAAGCGTCGTCTCCCCTGTTGCGCCGACAGCCGATAGCGCGGTGCGATGATCGCACAAGCTTGAAGGAGCGGGTCGCTCCCCGTAAAGCGGCCCGATCCGCCGTGAATCTCCCGGCTCCATCAGATCGGCTGCTGTCGCCCATGCTCACCCTTATCCGTCGCCTCATCAATTCGAAGGCGGGCGTCTTCGTGGCCCTGGGCCTGCTCGTGGTGATCATGATCGGCTTCGCGCTGGGCGATATCACCGGCGCCCGCAGCGGCTTCGGCGGCAGCGGCGTGGCAACCGATTCGGTCGCGGAAGTCGGCGACGTCCCGATCACCGCGGTCGAGCTGCGCCAGCGCGCCCAGAACGATCTTGACGGCGCACGACAGGATCAGCCGACGCTCGACATGGTGCAATATGTCAATGGCGGCGGGCTCGACAGCACGCTCGAGCGCAACATCAACGCGCTGGCGCTGACGCAGTTCGCGAAGGTGGAGGGCATGACCGCGTCGAAGCGCCTGGTCGACGGCCGGATCGCCAGCCTGCCCCAGACGCACGGCATCGACGGCAAGTTCAGCCAGGCCGCTTATGACCAATTGCTCAGCCGCCTGCGCCGCAGCGACCAGCAGATCCGCGAGGATATCGCCCGCGACACGCTGACCCAGCACATGATCCTGCCGACGCTGCGCGCACGCCAGGTGCCGGCGAGCCTCGCTTTGCCCTATGCCTCGCTCCTGCTGGAGAAGCGCGAAGGGCTGATCGGCTTCATCCCCACCCCCGCCGTCGGCAAGGGTGCGCCGCCGACCGACGCCGAGCTCGCCGCCTTCTACAAGCGCAACGTCGCGCGCTACACCGTGCCCGAGCGGCGGGTGATCCGCTATGCCGTCGTCACGCCGGATCAGGTCAAGGCAGGCGCGACGCCGACCGAGGCGGAGATCGCCAAGGCCTATCAGGCCCAGCGCGCGAAGTTCCTGCCGACCGAGAAGCGCGATCTCGTGCAGGTCGTGATCGGCGATCAGGCCGCGGCCAACGCCCTTGCCGCCACGGTCAAGGCCGGCACCCCGATCGAGGCGGCGATCCGCGCCACGGGCCTCGAACCCAATACGCTGACCGGCGTCGAGAAGGCCGCTTATGCCGGGCAAAGCTCGCCCGAGATCGCCGATGCGGCGTTCGGCGCGGCCAAGGGCACCGTTCTCGGCCCGCTCCGCACGGCGCTCGGCTATGTCGTCGTGAAGGTCAACGGGATCGAAAAGGTCGCCGGCAAGTCGCTCGATCAGGCCAGGCCGGAACTGGTCACGGCCCTGACCGCCGAGAAGAGCCTGGTGGCGATGAGCAAGATCCATGACGCGCTCGACGACGCGATCGGCAACAGCGCGACCTTCGACGAGATCGTCGCCGACCAGAAGCTCGAGGCGAAGTTGTCACCGCCGCTCACCGCCGGCGGCATCAATCCCGACGATCCCGCATCGAAGCCCGATCCTGCCTTCAGCCAGGCGCTCGCCGCTGCGTTCGGCGCCGAGCAGGGCGACGATCCGCAGCTCGTCCAGTTCGGCACGGACGGCTTCGCCGTGGTGGCGCTCGGCAAGATCGTCGCTGCCGCGCCGCGCCAGGCCGCGCAGATCCGCGACGCGCTGGTCCGCGATTTCCAGATCGACCGCGCGCAGCGCCTCGCGCGTCAGCTGACGGTGGACGCGATCGCCAAGGTCAACAAGGGTATGCCGCTCGCCCAGGCGATGGCGGAAACCAAATTGTCGATCCCTGCACCGCAAAAGGTCGGCTTCAGCCGCCTCCAGATCGAGGGGAACCCGCAGGGCGTGCCGGCGCCACTCACGCTGATGTTCAGCATGAAGGCGAAGAACGCGAAGCTGCTCGAAGGACCCAACAAGAGCGGCTGGTTCCTGATCTATCTCAACAGCATCACGCCCGGGAACGCGACGGGCAATGCCGCCCTGATCGCCCGCAAGAACGCTGAGCTCGGCAGCTATCTGGGCGGCGAATATACGCGCCAGCTCGGCGAAGCGGTGCGCCGCCAGATCGGCGTGAAGAAGAACGCCAAGGCAATCGCTGGGGTTCGGGCGGCGCTCACCGGTCAGGGCGACTCCAATTAGCCCTGGCGGCCAGGAAGTGAACGAGGTCGCCGTTTCCGCGCTTTCGGCGGGACGGCCGGCCTTGATATGGCGTCGCCAGATCGCGGACACCGAAACGCCGGTCGCGGCCGCGCTCAAGCTGATCGAGCCCGGCCGGGGCGACTTCCTGCTCGAATCGGTCGAGGGCGGCGCGACGCGCGGGCGCCACAGCCTGATCGGCCTCGCCCCCGATCTCCTGTTCCGGACGGACGGGCCCCGGGCCGAGATCAACCGCCACGGGCTCACCGATCGCCCCGCCTTCGAGCCGTGCGAGGCGCCGACGCTCGACGCGCTCCGTGCCCTCGTCGCGACCTGCCGGATGGACGTGCCGCCCGAGCTGCCCCCGGCGCTCGCCTGCCTGGTCGGCTATTTCGGCTCTGAGACGGTCGGCCTGGTCGAACGCCTCGATCGCCCCGCCAGCGATCCGCTCGGCCTGCCCGACATGATGTTCGTGCGCCCGACGGTCGTGCTGATCTTCGACCGGCTCGCCGATGCTTTGTTCCTGGTCGCGCCCGTCTGGCCCGATCCGGCGCGCGATCCGGCCGCGATCGCCGCCGAGGCGCAGGACCGGATCGACGCGGTCGCCGCCCGGCTGGCCAGCGCCGCGCTGCCCGCCCCGGTGCGCGCCGCCGACCTTGCCGAGGTCACCCTCACGCCCGTCCTGCCCGAGGGCCGCTATGGCGAGATGGTCGCCCGCGCGAAGGACTATATCGTCGCCGGAGACATCTTCCAGGTCGTGCTCGCCCAGCGCTTCACCGCGCCCTTCGCGCTGCCGCCGTTCGAGCTATACCGCGCGCTGCGCCGCATCAACCCGTCCCCCTTCCTCTATCATCTCGATCTCCCCGGCTTCGCGCTGACCGGATCGAGCCCCGAGATCCTCGTGCGGGTCCGCGACGGCGAGGTCACGATCCGCCCGATCGCCGGCACCCGCCCGCGCGGCAGGACTGCGGCCGAGGACGAGGCGAACCGCGCAAGCCTGCTCGCCGATCCCAAGGAGCGCGCCGAGCATCTCAAGCTGCTCGATCTCGGCCGCAACGATGTCGGCCGCGTCGCCGAGGCCGGCACGGTCAAGGTCACGGCGAGCTACACCACCGAGCTCTACAGCCATGTCATGCACATCGTCTCGAACGTGGTC
>NZ_JAQGLC010000139.1 GCF_028293085.1 Sphingomonas bacterium | reverse complement strand
TACCGGCTTTCGCTACCTCTCGACGCTCTACAATCGCGCCTGGCTTGAGTCGAAGGGACTGGCCGTTCCGGCGTGGCTGACGCGAGAATAGTCCTGCCATCGACAAGACTCTTTTCATGCGTTACATTTATGCCACAGGTATGAAAATGATGGCACAGGATCCGGCGCAGACGTCGCAGCGGGTGAAGGTCGGCATGATCGGCCTGGCCGCGGTGCTGCTTCTCATCGGCCTGGCCGCGGCGATCTTCTCCACCGCCACCAAGGAACCGCCGCTCTCGGTCGCGGGCGGCGCGCGGCCGGAGGTCGTCGCCAACATGGCCGCGGGCAATGCCGCGCTGCCGATCGACGGGCCGAGCAACGAACCGCTCGCCGAACTCGGCGTCGCGCCGAGCACCACGACCGACGCGAACCTCGCCCAGGCGGGCGGGGTCGATCCCAAATCGCAGCACAATCGATGAGCGCCGCGCGTGCCGAATCGGGCGGGTCCGCCGGGGAGAATCGGGGAATTTCCGGTTCCGCGCCGCGAATACCGGGGAGATCGCCCCATAACAGCCGAGTCGTTCAGAACACACCGGGAACAGGTTGAAATGACAAAGAATATTTCCCCGGAGAATCGAAGATATTAGGCGGTTCTCCCTGCTTTTCCCCGCTATTCCCCTTGAATCCCCACTAATCCCGAGTTAACCCTGTGCCAACAGGGGTAAACTCATCTCGCCTGCGCGACATGGCGCTGGAGGACGGCGAAGGCTGTCTTTCGAAGACGGGAGAGTCATGCCTGCTGTGTTTCGGGGTTATGGCGTGGCGCAAAGGGCGGAATATCAGGGAGACGGACTTGGCCTTGTCGACGACAAGGGCCGCGTCGCCATCCCTTCCTCGCTCCGGGCGATCCTGGCCGCGAACAGCCCGCGTCCCGACGGCAAGGACGGCGGCACCGTCATCATCGGCGTCCATCAGAAGCACCCCTGCCTGATCGCCTATGACCCGGCCTATGTCCCGATCCTCAAGGCCAAGCTCGACGCGCGCGAGGAGAATTACACCAGCGACGACGGCGAATATGATTACAACATCAAGCGCCGCGCGGCGCAGGGCGAAGCGACGCCGTTCGACGGCAGCGGGCGCTTCATCATGCCCGGCTTTCCGCGCTTCCATGCCAAGATCGGGGCGAACGCCTTTTTCTACGGCGTGTTCGATTATTTCGAGATCTGGGACCCCAAAACCTTGATCGAGGCCGAGGGCGTCGCCGAGACGGTGAAGTCCTGCGCGCGCTATCACTGCCAGTTGAAGGGGATCGTGCTGTGACGGCCCCCTTACCCCATATCCCGGAACCCCATACCCCCGTGCTGCTCGACCAGGTCGTCGAAGCGCTCGCCGTTACCCCGGGCGAGCGCCATGTCGATGCGACCTTCGGGGCCGGGGGATATACGCGGGCGCTGCTCTCCCTCGGCGCCCGCGTATTCGCCTTCGATCGCGATCCCGATGCGATCGCGGCGGGGCGGGCGATGGAGGCAGGCTCGGACGGCGCGCTGACGCTGGTGCCGGCGACCTTCTCCGCGCTCGATGCCGAGCTGACGGCGCGCGACGCCGTGCCGGTCGACGGCGTGACGATGGATATCGGCGTGTCCTCGATGCAGCTCGACCAGGCGGCGCGCGGTTTCTCCTTCCAGTCGGACGGGCCGCTCGACATGCGGATGAGCCAGGAAGGCGAGAGCGCCGCCGACTTCGTCAACAATGCCGACGAAGCGGCGATCGCGGATGTGCTCTACGAATATGGCGACGAGCCCCGGTCGCGCCGCGTGGCGCGCGCGATCGTCGCGGCGCGGCCGATCACCCGGACAGGCGAGCTGGCGCGGATCGTGCGCAAGGCGCTGGGCTACAAGCCGCATGACAAGAAGGACCCGGCGACGCGGACCTTCCAGGCGATCCGCATCCATATCAACCGCGAGCTCGGCGAGCTGGCCGACGGCCTCGCCGCGGCGGAGCGCGTGCTCAAGCCCGGCGGACGGCTCGCGGTGGTGACGTTTCACTCGCTGGAGGACCGGATGGTGAAGCGATTCCTGCGCGAGCGCAGCGGATCATTACCCGGCCGATCCCGTCATCTTCCTGAGTTGATGGTTAACCAAAAACCGAGCTTTGAGGATCTTGGCCGCGCGGTTCGCGCCGACGAGGCCGAAATCGCCCGCAATCCTCGCGCCCGATCGGCGACGTTGCGGACGGCGCGGCGCACCGACGCCGCGGCATGGACTAGTGAAGGAGCGTTGTGATGCTTGCTTATGCGTGGAAGAGTCTTGGTTGGTTCCTGGCCGGCGTCGCCGTGGCGCTGGGGTTCCTGCTCGTGCCGTTGCAGGTTGCGGCCGAGCGCAAGAAGCTCGACCGGACCGCAAGCGAGATCGCGCAGGCGCACCGCGACATCCGCGCGCTCGAGACCGAGTTCGACACGCGGGCCAACCTCGCCCAGCTCGAAAAGTGGAATGGCGACACGCTGCGCCTGACCGCGCCCGCCGCGGGACAATATGTGCCCGACGAGGCGGCGCTCGCCTCGCTCGACGTCAACCAGGCCGGCGCCACGGTGCAGAATGTGGCGCTGGTCGTGCCCTCGCTGCCCGATGGCCTGACCCCGCCGGCGGCGACGATCGCCCCGACGCCGGCCGTCGCGGTCCGCGCCGCCGAGGCGCCCGTCGCCAAGGCGGCGGCACCGACCATGACCGCCGCGGTGGCGCAGGTGCGTGACCGCGCCGTCGAGCGCGGCCGGTCGCAGGCGGTGGCGCTGCTCGACCGCAAGCTGCTGAGCGATTCGACGATCGGTGATCTGTTCAGCGGGGCGCGTGCCGAAGCGAGGGGGATGCGTTGACCGCACTCGTCGCGCGTCCGCTCCCGCAACGGCGCCTGACCGGCCAGCGCCACGCGCTGGTCGCGACGGCGCATGTGCGGCTGATGATGCTGATGCTGCTGCTCGCGGCGGGCTTCGCGCTGGTGGTCGGGCGGATCGCGATGCTCGGGCTGATGTCCGGGCCGGCGACCACGCAGGGCCTCGTTTCGGGCGCTCTGCCGCGCGGCGACATCCTCGACCGCAACGGCGAGCCGCTCGCACGGACGATCGAGGCCTGGACGATCGGCGTCCATCCCGGCCGGTTGCTCGGCGACCGTCACGAGATCGCCGCCAAGCTTTCCGCCGCGATGCCCGACCATGACGAGGCCTGGTATTATGCTCGCGTGACGATGCCGGTGAGCTTCACCTATCTCGAGCGCCATGCCTCGCCGGCGCTGGTCAATGCGATCCATGCGATCGGCGAGCCGGGCATCGTCTTCGCGCAGGAGCCCGAGCGGCTCTACCCGCAGACGACGCTGGCCGCGCATGTGCTCGGCTATGTCGGGCCGACCGGCGACGATCCGCGGATCATGGGCCGTTCGGGGATCGAGCGCGCGTTCGAGGAACAGCTCACCAGCCCCTCGTCGCGCAACACGCCGGTGACGCTGTCGATCGACAGCCGCGTCCAGGCGGCGATGGAGAGCGAGCTGAGCCGCGCCATGGTCTCGTTCAAGGCCAAGGACGCGACCGGCGTGGTGCTCGACGTGAACACCGGCGAAGTGATCGCGATGGTTTCGCTACCCGTATTCAACCCCAACAAGATCGCCGGCACGAGCAGCGAGGCGCTGCGCAACAATGTGACGCAGAGCGTCTATGAGTTGGGGTCGACCTTCAAACCGATCACCATGGCGACCGCGATCGAGACCGGCGTGGTGACCTCGATGGCGAAGCGCTACGACGCGACCGAGCCGCTCCATGTCGGCGGCTTCACCATCCATGACGATCACCCGCAAAAGCGCTTCCTCGACGTGCCCGAGACGCTGATCCATTCGTCGAACATCGTGACCGCGCGGATCGCCGACGAGATCGGCAAGGACCGGCTGTCGGCGATGTTCGCCGCGATGGGCTTCAAGGAAAAGCCCGAGATCGAGCTGCGCGAGAAGCAGAAGCCGATCTGGCCGGTCTATTGGGCGCGCACCACGGTGATGACGACCGGATACGGGCACGGCATCGCGGTGACGCCGCTGCACCTCGCCAATGCCTATGCCACGCTGGTGAACGGCGGGATCTGGCGGCCGACGACATTGCTGAAGGTCGCGCCCGGCAAGGCGCCGGCGGGCCGCCGCGTCCTCTCCGAGGCGACCAGCGCGCGGATGCGGCAGCTGCTCCGCCTGGTCGTGACCCAGGGCACGGGCCGCAAGGGCGAAGCGCCCGGCTACCGCGTCGGCGGCAAGACTGGCACCGCCGAAGTGGCAGGTGCGGGCGGTTATTCGAAGAAAGCGAACGTCTCGACCTTCGCGGCGGCTTTCCCGATGGACGCGCCCCGCTATGTGGTGGTCGCCATGCTCGATTCGCCCGTCGGCAATGCCGAAAGCTTCGGTCTGACCACTGCCGCCTGGACCGCGGCGCCGGTCGTCAGCCGCGTGATCTCGCGCACCGGCTCGATGCTCGGCGTGATGCCCGACAACAGCCGCGACGTCGACGTTTCGGAGCTGCTGCCCTTGCTGTGGCACGCACCGGGCGAAGACTCGGCGGATCCCGAATGAAGCTTGGCGCGCTGACCGGCGGAGACGAGCAGGCGACCGTCACCGGCTTCGCGATCGATCATCGCAAGGTGGCGCCGGGCACGATCTTCGGCGCGTTCGAGGGCGCGCAGGTGAATGGCGAGGATTTCATCCCGGCGGCCGTCGCCGGTGGCGCGATCGCGGTGGTGGCGCGGCCCGGGGTGACGGTCGAGGGTGCGGTGCATGTCGCCGATGCCAATCCTCGGAAACGCTTTGCCGGGCTGGCCGCGCGCTATTTCGCACCCTTCCCGGAAACTGCCGTCGCGGTGACGGGCACCAACGGCAAGACCTCGACCGTCGAGATGACCCGCCAGCTGTGGCGGATGGTCGGCTTCCATGCCGCGTCGATCGGGACATTGGGCGTTACCACCGCCGACGATCAGGTCTCGACCGGGCTGACGACGCCTGACGTCGTGACGTTCCTGTCGAACGTGGCCGGGCTGGCGCGCGAAGGCGTGAGCCATGTCGCGTTCGAAGCATCCAGCCACGGCCTGTCGCAATATCGCACCGAGGGGCTGCCGGTGCGGGCGGCGGCCTTCACCAATCTCAGCCGCGATCATCTCGATTATCACGGGACGATGGAGGCCTATTTCGAGGCCAAGCTGCGCCTGTTCACCGAGGTGCTCGAACCGAACGGCACGGTGGTCGTCTGGGCTGACGATCCGGCCTCGGCCAGAGTGGTCGAGATTGCGCGAGAGCGTGGCAATCGGGTGATTTCCGTTGGCACGCAGGGCGAGACGCTGAAGCTCGTCTCGCGCGATCCGACCTTGCTGGGACAGGGCCTCGCGATCGAGGCCGGGGGCAAGACCCACAAGGTGATGCTGCCGCTGATCGGCGCCTATCAGGCCGCGAACGCGCTGACCGCGGCCGGGCTGGTGATCGCGACCGGCGGCGATGTGGCCGCGACATTGGCGGCACTCGGCCGGCTGCAGCCGGTGCGGGGGCGGCTCGAGCGCGCGGTGATCGCGCGGAGCGGCGCGCCGGTCTATGTCGACTATGCCCATACGCCCGACGCGCTGGAGGCGGCGATCGCCGCGCTCAAGCCGCATGTGTCGGGACGGCTGATCGTCGTGTTCGGCGCCGGCGGGGACCGGGACCAGGGCAAGCGCGCCGAGATGGGCGCGGTGGCCGCGGCGATGGCCGACCGCATCTACGTTACCGACGACAATCCGCGTTCCGAGGATCCTGCCGCGATCCGCGCGATGGTGATGCAGGGCGTGCCGGGCGCGACCGAGATCGGATCGCGCCGCGATGCCATCGGCGCGGCGATTGCCGAGGCCGGTCCGCAGGATATCGTGCTGGTCGCGGGCAAGGGTCATGAGCAGGGGCAGATCGTCGGCGATATGGTGCTGCCGTTCGACGATGTCAGCGTCGCGCGGGAGATGGCGGCGTGAGGGGGAAGCGCAACCAGTCCCCCTCCCGCTTGCGGGAGGGGCTAGGGGAGGGCCTGTCTTCCTTCGTACCGCGTTTTTGCAGACATGCCCTCCCCCGACCCAGTGGAGCCTTGCAGTCGGGTCGGAATTGCCCCCGGCAATTCCTCAATCATGCCGGGGGCATGATTGACCCAACTGTAAGGCTTCACTCGCAAGCGGGAGGGGGGACGAAGTGAGCGCGCTCTGGACTTCCGCCGAGATCGTGGCTGCCACCGGTGGTGTCGCTTCCACCGACTTCGCCGCCACCGGCGTCACCTTCGACTCCCGCGAAGTCGGCCCGGGCGACCTGTTCGTCGCGTTGAAGGGCGAGACGAGCGACGGGCACATATTCCTGGATCAGAGCTCCGAGCGGGGAGCGGCGGGTGCGGTCGTCAGTTCATCGACACCGCACCCGCATGTCCTCGTCGCCGACACGATGGCGGCGCTGGAGGCGCTGGCGCGTGCCGCACGGGCGCGTACGTCTGCGAAGATCATCGGCGTCACCGGATCGGTCGGCAAGACGAGCACCAAGGAAGCATTGTTCGCGGCGCTCGATCGCGGCGCGCCCGGCGCGGCGCATCGCTCGGTAAAGAGCTACAACAACCATACCGGCGTGCCGCTCAGCCTCGCGCGCATGCCGGGCGCCAGCCGTTTCGGCGTGTTCGAGATGGGGATGAACCATGCGGGCGAGCTCGCGCATCTGACCACGCTGGTGCGCCCGCACGTCGCGATGGTGACGGCGATCGCGCCGGCGCACACCGCTTTCTTCCCGGACGAATCCGCGATCGCCGATGCCAAAGGCGAGATTTTCGCGGGGCTGGAGCCGGGCGGCGTCGCGATCATTCCCTATGACAGCCCGCACCGCGACCGGCTGATCGCGGCCGCAAAGCCGCATGCCGCGCGCATCATGACCTTCGGGATCGACCAGGGCGCCGATGTGCGCGCGATCGAGACGATGCGGGCGGCGAATGGCGGGACCTTCGTGACCGCGGCGATTGGCGAGAAAGAGCTGAGCTTCACCATCGGCCAGCCCGGCATGCACTGGGTGTCGAATGCGCTGGCGGTGCTGGCGGCGGTCGACGCGGTCGGCGGCGACCTCGCGCTGGCCGGCCTGGCGCTGGCGGAGCTCGGCGGGATGGCGGGGCGCGGTGCGCGTCTCAAGGTGCCGGTTGCGGGCGGTGAGGTGCTGGTGATCGACGAGAGCTACAACGCCAACCCGTCCTCGATGCGCGCGACGCTCGCCGTGCTGGCGGCGGAGTCCGGGCGCAAGCTCGCGGTGCTCGGCGAGATGCGCGAGCTGGGCGACAAGAGCGACGATTATCACGCAGCGCTTGCCGGGCCGGTGATCGATGCGGGGGTCGAACGGGTCGTTCTGGTCGGCGAAGCGATGAAGCCGCTCGCGAACGCGCTTGAGGGGAAGGTCGATTTCGTCCATGTGGCCGATGCCGCGGCCGCGCGGGCTAGCCTGGTGGCTATGCTGGCGCCGGGCGATGCGGTTCTCATCAAGGGTTCGAACGGAGTCGGGCTGGCGAGCGTGGTCGCCGGCCTGGCGAACGGGATAGTATAATGTTCTATCTGATCGCTTATTATCTGGGTTTCCCCGGAGTCCTCAATCTCTTCCGGTATCAGAGCTTCCGCTCTGGCGGGGCGGTGGCGACCGCCTTGTTGATCGGGCTGATCATCGGGCCGCGGTTCATCGGATGGCTGCGCGTCCGCCAGGGCAAGGGCCAGCCGATTCGGGACGACGGGCCGCAAAGCCATCTCGCCAAGCGCGGCACCCCGACGATGGGCGGGTTGATGATCCTGACCTCGCTGATGCTGTCGATCCTGCTCTGGATGCGCCTCGACAACCCGTTCGTCTGGGCGTGCATGTTCGTCACTTTGGGGTTCGGCGCGATCGGGTTCCTCGACGATTACGACAAGGTGCGCAAAGCGAGCACCAAGGGCGTGTCGGGCCGGATGCGCCTGCTCGGCGAGTTCGCGATCGCCGCCATCGCCAGCGCGCTCATCGTCCATGAGAACGGCACGCATCTGTATCTGCCCTTCACGACCGGCGTGGCGATCGATCTCGGCTATTTCTACATCGTCTTTGCCGCCTTCACGATCGTGTCGTTCGGCAACGCGGTGAACCTGACCGACGGGCTCGACGGGCTCGCGACCATGCCGGTGATCATCGCCGCGGTGGCATTCATGATCATCGTCTACCTGGCGGGCAACGCGAAGTTCGCGACCTATCTCGGTATCCCGCATGTGCCGGGGGCCGGCGAGCTGGCGATCTTCTGCGGCGCGATGGTCGGCGCGGGGCTCGCCTTTCTGTGGTTCAATGCGCCGCCCGCGGCGGTCTTCATGGGCGACACCGGCAGCCTCGCGCTCGGCGGCGCGCTCGGTGCGATCGCGGTCGTGGCGCACCACGAGATCGTGCTCGGCATCATCGGCGGCCTGTTCGTGATCGAGGCGCTCTCGGTGATCATCCAGGTGTTCTTCTACAAGCGGACCGGCAAGCGCGTGTTCAAGATGGCGCCGATCCATCACCATTTCGAGCAGCTCGGCTGGAGCGAGCCGACCGTCGTGATCCGTTTCTGGATCATCGCGCTGGTGCTGGCGCTCGCGGGCCTGTCGACCCTGAAGCTTCGGTGATCACCAGCCCCACATGGCGCGGCAAACGCTATGCGGTGCTGGGGCTTGCGCGTTCCGGCATGGCGACGATGAATGCCCTGGTCAGCAGTGGCGCCCATGTCACCGCATGGGACTCGAACGAGGATGTCGTTGGTTCGCTACGGACGCGGCTGGGTTCGCAGAATGAACCTGACGGAAGTTTCTCGCTGTTTCTCGACACCCGGGGAAGCCTGTCGGTGGGAGACCCCACCAAGATAAGCCTGGCGGGGTTCACCGCCGTTGTGGTTTCCCCCGGCGTACCCTTGAATCGCCACCCGATCGCCGAAAACGCTCGCGCGGCAAACGTTCCGATCATCGGCGATATCGAGCTGTTCGCGCAGGCGCGTGCCGGCCTGCCGCGGCACAAGGTGGTCGGGATCACCGGTACGAACGGCAAGTCGACCACGACGGCGCTGATCCATCATATTCTCGAGACCGTGGGCATTCCCGCGCGCCTCGGCGGCAATATCGGCAAGCCGATCCTGGGCGAGGCGCCGTTGCCGGAGGGCGGCGTCTACGTGCTGGAACTGTCCAGCTATCAGATCGACCTGACGACCAGCCTGGATTGCGATGTCGCGATCCTGCTCAACATCACGCCCGACCATCTCGACCGCTATGACGGATTCGAGGATTATGCGGCGTCGAAGGCGCGGTTGTTTGCGATGCAGTCGCCGGATCATGCGGCGATCATCGGGATCGGCGACGCGGCCTCGGCGGAGATCGCTCGCGCCTTGTCGGCGCGCGGCGAGCATCTGACCAGGATCGCGCCCGGCGTGTGCATGGACCAGTCGCGCTGGCCGTCGCTGCAGGGCCCGCACAATGCGCAGAACGCGCTCGCGGCGATCGCCGCCTGCACGGCGCTCGGCGTGCCCGATGACGCGATCGACCGCGGGCTGGAGAGCTTCAAGGGCCTGCCGCACCGGATGGAGCGGGTCGCGACGCGGAACGGCGTGGCGTTCGTCAACGACAGCAAGGCGACCAATCCCGAATCCGCCGCGCCCGCCCTTGCGGCATTCGAGCGCATCCACTGGATCCTGGGCGGCCAGGCGAAGACCGACGATCTCGACGCCTGCGCCCCCTATTTCGGCCATGTCGCGCGGGCTTATACGATCGGCGAAGCAGGCCCACGCTTCGCGGCGATGCTGACGCCGCTAATGCCGGTCGAGGAGAGTGGCACGCTGGCGGCCGCGGTCGCGAGCGCCGCTGCCCATGCGCAACCAGGCGAGACGGTGCTGCTGTCGCCGGCCTGCGCCTCGTTCGACCAGTTTCGCGCGTTCGAGGACCGTTTGGACAAGTTCCGCGCGGCGGTC
>NZ_JAQGLC010000384.1 GCF_028293085.1 Sphingomonas bacterium | reverse complement strand
GGTACCAGTCGGTGCCGGGATAGTTCGCGCCGAGCACCGCGGCGGCCTTGTTCGCCTCGACCGGCACGCCGAGCGCCAGATAGGTTTCGGTCAGGCGCATCAGCGCCTCGGGCACGTGCGTCGTCGTCTGATAATCGTCGACTACCCGGCGGAAGCGCATCGTCGCCGCCAGCCACTGGCCGCGCGATTCGTAGAAGCGGCCAATTTCAATTTCCTTGCCCGCGAGGTGATCGCGCACGAGATCGATCTTCAGCCGCGCATCGGCGGCATATTTGGAATTGGGATAGCGCCGTGTGAGCTCGCCCAGCGAGTCGAGCGCCTGCTGGGTGATCTTCTGGTCGCGGGTGACGTCGCTGATCTGCTCGTAATAGCCGAGCGCGACGAGATAATAGGCATAGGGTGCGTCGCGGTTGCCCGGGTGGACCGAGATGAAGCGCTGCGCCGACTGGATCGAGCTCGTATAGTCACGGTCGAGATAATAAGAGAAAGCGCTCATCAGCTGTGCGCGGCGCGCCCAGATCGAATAGGGATGCTGGCGCTCCACCTCGTCGAACATCAGCGCGGCGAGCTTGTATTGCTGGCGATCGAGCCGGTTCTTCGCCGTCGAATACAGCGTACCGACATCGCGTGCGACATACGGAATGTCGCTCTTGGCCCGGTTGCGGGCGCAACCGGAAACGGTGAACGCCGAAGCGGCGATAAGCGCAAGCGCGATCGAGCGGGACAGGGGGATACGCATCGTGCGCATCCTTAGCGCAAGGCTTTGCGCCCGAACAATCCTTTTCGCGCGCCGACCGGATCGGATGGCGGGGAGCGAGCGTTGGCGCTATCAATCGCCATTCCCAGGGGAACCGCACATGACCGCAACCTTGCTCGCCACGAAGCGTGTCGAAAAGCCATGGGGACGGCACAATTTGTGGCCGGGCTTTGCCGATCCGGCGAAGGATGGCGATCCGGTCGGCGAGGTCTGGTTCCAGACCCCGCATGCGGCCGAGCCCGAGCTGCTGATCAAATATCTCTTCACCAGCGAGAAGCTGTCGGTCCAGGTCCATCCCGATGATGCGGCCGCCCGGGCGGCGGGCTATCCGCGCGGCAAGGACGAGGCCTGGGTGATCCTCGCGGCCGAGCCCGACGCCACGATCGCGCTCGGCACGAAGGAGCCGATGTCGAAGGAGGCGCTCCGCGCCGCCTCGCTCGACGGCTCGATCGAGCATCTGCTCGACTGGAAGCCGGTCAAGGCAGGCGACTTCGTCTATTCGGAAGCCGGCACGATCCATGCGATCGGCGCCGGGATCACGGTGATCGAGGTTCAGCAGAATGTCGATCTGACCTATCGCCTCTATGATTATGGCAGCGACCGCGAGCTGCACCTGGACGCGGGCGTCGCGGTTTCCGATCCGGTGCCGTTCGTGCCGCTGCCGACGCCGGCGCCCGCATCGGACGATCGCACGATCCTGGCCGAGGGGCCGAAATTCGTGATCGAGCGCTGGCCCGCGGGCCACCGCGTCGTGACCCTGCCCGAAGGCATGATGGGCTGGTTCGTGCCGATCGCCGGCGAGGGCGTGGCTGACGGCGTGGCGTGGAAGGCCGGCGAATGCCTGACCTTCGAAGGGCGCTGCGAGATCGCGACGTCGCCGGACAGCGACCTGTTGCTCGCCTATCCGGGCGACAAACGCCTCTGACCGCGGCGGGGCGTGGGAGGATTAACCTTCCCGCGCTACACTCCACGCCGCCATGCTCCGCGTCCTGACGCTCTCGACCCTGTTTCCCGATGCGACGCGCCCCAATTTCGGGGTGTTCGTCGAGCGGCAGACGCTTGGGCTCGCGGCGCATCCCGATGTCGATCTGCGGCTCGTCGCGCCGGTCGGCCTGCCGCCATGGCCGCTCCGTGCTTTTTCGCGTCATGCGTCGCTGGCGGCGTTGTCTGAGCGCGAGACCTGGAAGGGCCTCGATACCCGCCGCCCGCGCTTCACGACCATCCCCGGCACCGGTGGGCGCTTCCATGTCCGCGCGCTGGTCTTGGTTCTACTGCCGCTGCTCACCGAGATCCGCCGTGACTTTGCGTTCGACGTGATCGATGCCGAGTTCTTCTTCCCCGACGGCCCCGCCGCCGCGGCGCTTGGACGGCATTTCGGCGTGCCGGTGTCGATCAAGGCGCGGGGTGCCGACATTCACCATTGGGGCCGCGCCCGCGCCACCGCGCGTCAGGTGATCGCGGCCGGGCAGGCAGCCGATGGACTGCTCGCGGTATCCGAGGCGATGAAGGCCGATATGGCGGCGATCGGCATTCCGGCCGATCGCATCCGGGTTCATCATACGGGGGTCGATCTCGACCGGTTCGCGCCGCGCGAGCGGGCAGCGGCCAAGGCTGTTTACGATGTCGCCGGCCCGCTGGTCGTCTCGCTCGGTGCGCTGATCCCGCGCAAGGGCCATGACATCGTGATCGACGCGGTCGCTACCCTGCCCGGTGTGAGCCTGCTGATCGCCGGAGCGGGGGCCGAACGGGCCGCGTTGCAGGCGAAGATCGCGGCGCTGGGCCTGACCGACCGGGTACGGTTGCTCGGCGGCATGCCGCACGCCGACCTGCCCGGCTTGCTCGCGGCGGCCGATGTGATGGCGCTCGCCTCGGCGTCGGAGGGCCTCGCCAATGCCTGGGTCGAGGCGCTTGCCTGCGGCACGCCGATCGTGATCACCGCCGCCGGTGGGGCGGCCGAGGTCGTGACCGATCCCGCCTATGGCCGCATCGCCGAGCGCGGGCCACAGGCCTTTGCCCAGGCGATCGGCGATCTGCTCGCGAACCCGCCGGCACAGGCCGATGTCCGCCACGGTGCCGAACGCTTCACCTGGGAAGCGAACGGCGCCGCCTTATTCGATCACCTGACGGCGCTGGCCGCTCACCGCCGCTTGGCCTTGTAGGGCGTCCCGCGCCACGCCGCCGCCTGATGGTCGGCGAGCTCGACCAGATTGCCCATTTCGATCGGCATATCGAGCAGGTGCAGGCCCCAGTCCTTCAGGATCACGCCGCCGACATTGACGTCGCCGACGATCGTGTCGGTGCGCGGATCGGCCGGGTTGCCGTTCACCGTGACGGCGAGATAGTCGAACCCGTCCCGCGACACGCATTCGGCGGAGATCAGGCCGGGCACCTTCACGAAATTGGTGGTGACGGGCAGATTGTCGCTCGTCCACGGCCCCATCGGCGCGCTGCCGGCGCCGGCACCCTTGGCGCCGAGGATCGCGTCGGTCACCGCCTTGCCGCCGGCCAGCGCCGCGGGGTTGGTGCAGCCCGCGACCATGCCGGCATCGGGCACCTTGCCGAAGCGGCTGTTCGCCGGCGGCGGCGAATCGTCGCGGAAGGTGACATAGGTGACGACGCAGCCGAACTGGTCGTCCTTGCGGCACAAAGGAAAGCGCTTGAGGTCGCCGCCGACATCCTTGCCCGCGGGCACCGCCAGGTTGGTGCCGAGCAGCATCGCCGAGATGATGTTGCGTCGGATCGGCTGGCCCTCGATCGACTTCGCCATCAGCGCCTTCAGGACGAGCGACCCCTGGCTGTGCCCGATCAGCACGACGCCGCGGCCGCCATTGTCGCGCGCGAGATAGTCGTTCCACGCGGCGGTCACGTCGGCGAGCGGCATGTCGCGGTCCATCGTCACTGGCTGGCCGGTGATGAAGGCGCGCAGCGCCGTCAGCGTCACCTGGCGGTAGAGCGGCGCGAACACACGGCATTTCGAGGTGAAGCGCGCGGCCTGGAAGGCGGCGACCGCCTGCTCTTCGGCACCCGCGGTCATGTCGCTGTTGGGCGTCGCGTCGTTCGAGACGGTCGGATAGACGTAGAAGCAGTCGAACTGCGGCATCGCGGTCGGCTTGAACTTCTCGATCTTGCGCTTGCCGTTCGCCTGGATGACCGTGACGTCCTGGTTGGTCGCGCAGGCATCGGCGCGGCCCGGACGGCACAACCAGGCCGAATCCTTCGCATAATCGGGCGTCGGTGCGGGACTGGCGGCGAGAGTCGGCGGGGGACTGGCAGAAGGGGCGGCGGCTTGTGCCCAGGCCGCTGGAACCGATAGCGGAGCGGCCGCGGCCGCGATCATCGCGATGACAAGTCTCATCATTTCCTCCCCCGAGTTATCGAAGCAAGTCTACCGCGATCTGCGCCGCCGCGTCGAGGGGGCTATTCGGCCGCCTGAATCCCCGGCCGATGCCCGAGCAACCGGGCGACGGCTTCCTCGAGCTGCTGGATCCGCGCCGACAGGCCGGTGGTCAGCTGCGCCTGTACCGTCTCCACCGTCTGGCGCTGCGACACGATGGTGATCGCGCGGGCGACCGGATCGGCGATCCCGGCCAGCGCCTCGCGTTCGTCCTTGCCGTAGAAGCTGCCGTCGGGGCGGGGCCCGAGCAGGATCCAGCCGAACGGCACGTCGCCCTCCAGCACCAGCGGGATGCGCAGCGGGAAGTCGGGATCGTCGCGGTCGCAATCGAGCGCGGTGCCGTCGCCGGGCGTCCAGCCGGCGCGCCATGTCTCGACCGCGTCGACATCGACATCGCGGGTTGCGATCGGGCTGCCGTCGAGGATCAGCGCGAGCCTTTTGGCGCGGACGCCTTCGGCGATGCGCGCCAGCGTCGCGCGCGCGATCTGGTCCAGGCTGGCCGTCTCCCGCAGATCGCCGACCAGTACGGGCAGGCCGTTCCGCAGTCGCAGCAGGGCCTTCTGGAAGCGATGCTCGGCCCAATGGGTGACGCGGTGGTGCAGCGGCGCGATCAGCACCGCTGCGATCCCGGCCGAGATGGCGCCCGCGACCGCCCCGGCGCTGCCCCGGAAATATTGTTCGCCCAGCACCTCGATCACCTTCTCGCATCCCGCGAAGATCGCCACGAGCGACACGGTCAGTACCGCATAGGAGGCCGATCGGCTGATCGTCGCCTCGGCATCGTACAGCCGGTAGCGCAGCAGCGAGACGAGCAGGCCGAGCGGGAGCGGCAGGAAGACGAGCAACCGCTCGGCGGTGAAGAGCAGGAAATAGGCCGCATTCCCCTTCAACGCGGGCGCGCTGGGCGGGGGCAGGATGGTGATTACGATCGCCGATATCGCGGTCACGCAGAAGCCCAGCACGACCCATTTGATCTGTTGCCGCTCGCGCCCGGGAGCGAGCGAGCGATAGCGCCTGGTCACCGCGACCACTGTCGCGATCACGATGAGCAGGGTGGCGAGGGCGGCGAGCTTCTTCACGATCGGGGCGTCGCTCGCGGGGGTGAGGCTGAGCAGCAGGCTGATATAGACGATCGGGGCGATCGCGATCACGACACCCTTCGCCCAGCGCGACACGAACCGTCCATCGGGGAAGCCGGCAATGGCGACGAAGATCGCACACCAGCCGGTCGAGACGAGAGCATTGAACAGGGTATTCTCCACGCCCAGCATCGCCATCAGCCAGAAATCGACCTCGGGCAGGTTGCTGAGCAGGACGAAGCCGATCGCGAAGAGCATTGCCTCGGGATCGCGCGACCGGCGCCGGTAGAGCATCAAGGACGCCGCGAGCAGGAAGATCGGGATGATCTGGGTGCTGAAGAAGGTGGCGGACGAATAGAGCCACAGCGGCAGGCCGCTGGCGGTGTCGATGCGCTGCCAGACATGGGGCAGCCGCGGCAGTGCGTGCGCGCCGACGCTGCCATCGACGCGGCGGGTGACGAGCGTCAGCCGGTCGCCGTCGATCGCGTTCAGCCGGGCGCCGACATGGAATTCGGTCGCGCCGGGCGCAAGCTTCGTACCCTGGATCGCGACGATTCGATCGCCGTTGCGGATGCCTGCCGCATAGGCGCCGGGGGTCGCCTCGCCGATCTGCGGATGGCCGACCGAGGTGTAGGTGCGAAAGCCCCATTGCATCGCGGCGGGCATGTTGCGGAAGAAATCCAGCCCGTTGAAGACCAGGCTGCCGGTGATGGCGACGAGCGTGAGCCCGGCGAGCAAGAGATAGACCGCCCGCACGATCGTGCCCCTGCGCCCGTCGAGATGCGGCAATGCCTGCGGTGCTCTCATACCGTCCCCCGGTTGCGGCACTCAGGCTAACGCAAGAAGGCGCTCAATCAAGTGGATAGAGCGCGCCGGCGATCCAGCGCCCCTCGCCGCGCAGCACCGCCCAGGCGCGCGCCGCAGCGCGGCTGTCCATCGCCTCGATCCCGAAGCCCAGCGCCTCGATCGCGCGGACGAAGGGCAGAGGCGGGCGCACCAGCGACGGGCCGGTGCCGAGCAGCAGGAACTCAGGCGGCGGATCGAGCGCGAGCAGCGGCGCGACGTGGTCGACGCCCAACGCGGCGATCGGCGGCGGGGCCCAGCCATCGGCGCGCAGCGGCGTGATCAGCAGTGCGCGGTAGACCCCGTCATCGACCTTGAAGCCGCCGCCCGAAAAGCCCGCGATGATCGGGCCATCGGTCTGCTGGCCCTGCTCCATCCGCATCAGGCCATATCCCCCGTCACGGAATGTCTTTGAACGCCACCCGTTCGGGCTTGCCGGTCGGCGTGTCGTCGGCCTTGGGCTCGGCGCGCAGGCCGAGCGTGATCAGCAGCGAGGACGAGACGTAGATCGACGAATAGGTGCCGACGAAGATGCCGAGGATCATCGCCGCGGTGAAGCCGCGCAGCACATGGCCGCCGAAGATCAGCAGCGCGAACAAGGCGATCAGGATCGTCACCGAGGTCATGACGGTACGCGGCAGCGTCTCGTTGACCGAAAGATCGACGATCTGCGGCATGTCCATCTTGCGGTAGCGGCGCATATTCTCGCGGATGCGGTCGTCGATCACGATCTTGTCGTTGATCGAATAGCCGATGATGGTGAGGACGGCT
Organism: Sphingomonas bacterium; assembly: GCF_028293085.1. Lineage (GTDB taxonomy): Bacteria > Pseudomonadota > Alphaproteobacteria > Sphingomonadales > Sphingomonadaceae > Sphingomonas. Next base: position 10,540 of record NZ_JAQGLC010000384.1, on the reverse strand, counting down.
GCGACGATGTTCAGGTCGAACTCGAACTGGGTGAGCGCGAAGAAGCCCAGGGTCATCAGCACGTCGTGGACGATCGCGACCACGGTCGAGATGCCGAACTGCCATTCGAAGCGGAAGATCGCGAACAGGCCGATGCCGAGCACGGCGAGCACGACCGCGAGCACGCCCTTCCAGATCAGCTCGCCCGAAACCTTGCCGCTGACCGCATCCTGCTTGGAGAAGCGCGCGTCCGGGAATTCCTTGTTGATCGCGGCCTGCACCGCCGTGACGACCTTGTTGGTCGCGTCTTCCGCGGTGCTCTTGGGCGGGGGCAGCTTGATCGAGATGGTCTTGCCGTCATTGCCGACGGTCTGCAGCCGGACTTCGCCGAGATTCAGGTGATCGATCGCCTGGCGCAGCTTGTCGGTCGAGGGCGGCGTGACGAACTTCTCCTCGATCATCAGGCCGCCGACGAAATCGACGCCCAGATTGAGGCCGCGCGCGAAGACCAAGGCGACCGCCGCGATGGTCAGCAGCATGGTCAGCCCGAACGCCCATGAGCGCAGCGAGACGAAAGGGAGGTTGGTGTTGTCGGGGACGAGTTTCAGGAGACGCATAGCCGGTCGCCGATCAAATGTTGAGGTGGCTGGGGCGCGCACGGCGGACCCAGAGCACGACGAGCATGCGGGTGAAGGTGACGGCGGTGAACACCGAGGTGCAGATGCCGATCAGCAGCACCACCGCGAAGCCCTTCACCGGGCCGGAGCCGAGCAGCAGCATGATGACGCCGGAAATGGCGTGCGTCGCATTGGCCTCGAAGATCGTCCGGCTCGCTTCCTTGTAGCCAAGCTCGACCGACTGGATCACGCTTCGGCCGCGCCGTTGCTCTTCGCGGATGCGTTCGTTGATGAGCACGTTGGCGTCGACCGCGGTGCCGATCGTCAGCACGAAGCCGGCGATGCCGGGCAGCGTCAGCGTGCCGTTCAGCACCGCCAGCACGCCCATGATGACGGCCACGTTGATGACCACCGCGAAATTGGCATAGATGCCGAAGCGGCCATAGGTCACGAGCATGAAGACGATCACCGCGATCACCGCGATCAGCGAGGCCTTCACGCCGGCATCGATCGAATCCTTGCCGAGATCGGGGCCGACGGTGCGCTCCTCGATCACTTTCAGATTCACCGGCAGCTTGCCCGAGCGCAACGCGATCGCGAGCTGATTGGCGGAATCGACGGTGAAACTGCCCGAGATCGAGGCGGTCCCACCGAGGATCGGCTCGTTGATGTTGGGCGCGGAGAGCACCTGGCCGTCGAGGATGATAGCGAACGGATGGTTGACGTTCTCCTGCGTCACCCGGGCGAACTTCTTGCCGCCCTGGCTGTCGAAGGTGATCACCACCTCGGGCGCGTTGGTGGTCGGATCGTTGCTCTGCTTGGCATTGATCAGCTGATCGCCGGTGATGATCGCCGACCGCTTCACCGCGATGAAATTGCCGCCCCGGGGGTTGTTGGGATAGGGCAGGACCTGGCTGCCGAGCGGCGCGATGCCCTGCGCCAGCTGGTTCGGATCATTTGCCGTCTCGTCGACCAGCTTGAATTCGAGCTTGGCGGTCTTGCCGAGCAGGTCCTTCAATTGCTGGGGATTCTGCAGGCCGGGAACCTGAACGACGATTCGGTCGCTGCCCTGGCGGACGATCGTCGGCTCCTTGGTGCCGAGTTCGTCGATGCGCTTGCGAACGACTTCGGTCGCGTCGCCCATCGCCTGGTTGATCTTCTCGTCGATGCCCGCCTTGGTCGGCGTCAACACGAAGCGCGTGCCGTCGACGACCGCGATGTCCCAGTCACGCTGACCGGTGAAACCCGCGCCCGTGGTCAGCGTCTGAAGCTGCTCGCGTGCCGAATCGACCTGAGTCACGTCGCGCAGCATGAAGCTGACCTTGCCGTCCCGCGTCGAGATGTCGCCGATATCGATCTTCGGCTTGGCGCGCTTCAACTGCACGGTGACGGAATCGCGCATCTGATCGATGCGCTGGTTGATCAGATCGTTGGTGTCCGCCTCGAGCAGCAGATAGCTGCCGCCGGCCAGATCGAGACCGAGGTTGATCCGCGGATGCGGGATCCAGCCCCAGTTTTTGGTCTGGCTTTCGGGGAAGAAGCTGGGGATCGCCAGCGCCATCAGCGCGGCGAGCAGCACCAGGATCGAGACGACCTTCCAGCGCGGGAAATCGAGCATCGGATCAATCGTTCGCCGGCTTGGCGGTGCCGGGCACGGTGACCTCGGCGAGCATCGACTTGACCACCTTGACCTTGACGGTCGGCGCGATCTCGACCTCGACGAAACGCTCCTCGACCTTGGTCACCTTGCCGACGACGCCGCCGGCCGTGACGACCGAATCGCCCTTCTTCACGGCTTCGAGCGTGGCGCGGTGCGCCTTCGCCTTTTGCTGCTGGGGACGAAGCACCAGGAAGTAAAAGACCGGGATGAGCAGCAGATAAGGCACTAGCACCAGGAAGGAACCGCCACTCGAGGCGGCGCCCGCGGTGGCTGCAGAGGCTGTGGTTACTAACATGGCATCCTGAATGGCTTGGCCGAAAAGGCTGGGGGTATCGAAAAGGGGCAAAGCCCGCTCTATAAGCGCCGCGCGCTATCACTTGTCCGGTGAGCGCGCAACAATCGGTTGGCTGTGCAGGCCGCTATACGCGCAAGGAGAGCGGCAATGACGATCCTCGTAATGGGATATATTCGCGCCGGGGCCGGCGAGGGGGCGAAGCTGCGCGACCTGCTCGTGGCGCATATGGCGGCGACCAATGCCGAGCAGGGCTGCGAATTCTACAATTTCGCCTATGACCTGGGCGATCCCGACCTCATCCGCATATCCGAGCGCTGGACGTCGGAAGAGGCGCTCGCCGCGCACGGCGCGGCCGACCATCAGAAGGCGCTCGCCGCGCGCCTGCGCGACTTCGATATCAAGGAGGTCAGCGTGAAGGGCTGGGACGGGCAATTCTGGCGCACGCTGATCGGCGAATGAACCGAATCGCCGCCATCGGACGTTGGCAGGACAGGATCATGCTGAAACTCTTCATCGCCGCCAGCCTGATGCTGGCCCCCGTTGCCGCCCCCATCGCCGCCACCGCGGCGACGCCACGCGACATGCTGACGCAGGCGGTCTTCGCCGCGCGCGACAAGACCACCGCGCTCGCGCAGATCGCCGGCGCCGAGGCCAGCGCGAACGCGACCCTCGCCCGCACGCCCGGCGACGCCGATGCGTTGCTGACCCGGGCGATGGCGATCGGCTATCGCGCCAAGCTCACCCGCAGCCGCCACGACGCGCTCGATGCGCGGGCGCAGTTCGAGGCGATGGTCGCGAAGAACCCGCGCGATCCGGAGGCGCAGGCGGCGCTGGGCGGCTGGCATATCGATGCGGTGGCGGCGCTGGGCGGCTTCACCGCGCGCGGCGTGCTCGGCGCGCGCAAGGCGGTCGGTTATACGGCGACGGACCGGGCCGTCGCGCTCGGCGGCAACCGGGCCTTGTTCACCGGGCTCGCCGCCTTGCTGCGCCTGTCGCTCGATCCGGATGACGCGCGGGGCGCCGCGCTGGCCAATGCGGCGGTCGGCGGGACCGCGCCGACCTTGCTCGATCGCCTGATGCAGCGCCGCGCCGGGGAGATGGTGACCGCGCTGAAGGGCGGCGACCGGCGGGCCGTCCAGGCGCTCGCGGTGCGCCTGTTGCCGCTCGGGCAGATCAGGGATTGAGGCGGGCGGGGGGTCGCGCCGCTCATGGCGAAATGTCCAACAAAGCGTGCGGCCGTTTTTCCCTGTTCCGGGCGACTAACAGGGAAATTAACAGGGAAATTTTTTGTGTTTTGCTCTTCCGGGCCAATTTTTGGCCGATATTGCCGCATGATATCAATGTCTTGAGTGGCATTTCCCTGTTATCCGGTAACAGGGAAATCGGCGCGGCATAACAGGGAAAATTTCTGCCGGAACAGGGAATTTGCCGGTCGGCAGAGGCCGGGGCATCGTCCAACACCAGAGGATCGTGAAAGAGAGCAGATCGGGCGCGCACGGGGTTCTCCATCCGATCTTATGGTGCGACGATTCTTCTCAATGTTGAATCAAGCTATCGCTCGCGGCGCTCCCCGGCACCGACATGGTTCCGGCCGTCACCTCGGTGCTTGCATCGCGGGGCGCACCCGCATATGTGCCCCACCCTCGGTCGGGGCGTAGCGCAGCCTGGTAGCGCATCACACTGGGGGTGTGGGGGTCGCAGGTTCGAATCCTGTCGCCCCGACCAATTTACCACAGCATTTCAATAGGTTACGCGGGCAGCGAAAGCTGCCCCGTTCCTGTGCGTGCCAGCCATAAGCAGACCATAAGCTACGCCATGGGGCAGACTGCGCTGAGCGGCATCGGTTCATTAGGAGCGCGCCGCGTGATCGCGTATGGCAAACGCTCCTTAGCCAGCATATCAAGGTCGGATGGAACGTGAGTACATTCTCGACGGGCTTCGAGCGGATTCCTTAGAAGCGTTTTTTGAGGAGTTCAGTCGGATAGCTTTGGACGGGGCGCGCTGGGGTCGAAACCTTGACGCCTTCAACGATGTATTACGGGGCGGCTTTGGAACACCAGACGAGGGTTTTACTCTGAGATGGGTCAACTCCAAGGCGTCAAAGGATTTGCTCGGCTATCCCGAAACTGTGCGTCAGCTTCAATTGAGGCTTGAACGGTGTCACCTGGACAACCGGGGATACGTCGCAGCCGACCTGTCTAATGCTCGAAAGGGTATCGGTCCGACTGTTTTCGATTGGCTGGTCGAGATTATATCGGTTCACGGGACCGGTGGCGAAGAAGCTGACGATAACGTCCGTCTCCTTCTCGAATAGAATTGAGTGGTTATCGCGACTCTATGAAAGGTCCTTGGCCTCCAATCGCAGCAACGCTCCGCACCGGAGGGCGCGGGGTTTCGGTGGGGGTTTCGGTGACACGTGCAACAACCCCTTTTTATCCGAAGGCCGGGATCTTTTAGGGGTTGTTGCACGTGTCACCGAAACTTGCCGTGTCACCGAAACTTGCCGCGAAATACACGTCAGCAATATCGCGCTGGTCGAGCGCGCCGCTATCGACCGCCTCCACAATCATGTCGTGGAACGCTTCCCGCGACCCACACACCTTCTTGACTGGAGACTGCCGTTTCCGACCGAGGGGGGGTCGGTGACACGTGCAACAATCTTGAAAGATCCCGGCCTGCGCTGAAAAGGGGTTGTTGCACGTGTCACCGAATCCGAATCCAGCGCTTGCGCAGCTATGGGTGGAAAACGATCATCGAAGTTCGTAGCCTTCGACTATGAAAACCGCGACCTTCCTGAAGCTCAATGACGGCTGGAATGCTGAGCCAAACGATCCGGATGAGCACGTCGCGGTAAACGCCAACGCGGTTGAGCTGACGTTCTTCTTGAACCCTTGGGCATACGACGCGGCAGAAGGACAGGTCGGTCGGCTGATTTTCACCGAAAGCGCACGGTGGAGACTAGGACCCACCAACGACGAAGGCTGGTACCGGGGACAGTGCCGCTATGGCCGCCTTGCTCCTGGGTGGGGCGAATTCTACGAAATAATCGGCCCGGATCCGCTTGTGGGCCAATCCAACGATTGGCATGAGCTTGAACCCGTTGGGACTGGCGATCGCCATTTCCTGTTCTATCTGCGCGATAACACATTCGAGTGCATTGCAGCCGATTGGTCGTTCAGGCGCTAATTGCGCGAACGCGGTGCCCGAAAGCTGTAAGGTTGTCGGCTGGTTTTGACGACACGTGCAACAACCCCTTTTCAGCGAAAGGCTGGGATCTTTTAGGGGTTGTTGCACGTGTCACCAAAGCCCCGGTCAACGCTCAGCGCTGCCTGTTTTCGACGGCCAAGCTAGCACTACACTAGCCGCAAGTGTGATTGGGCGACCCCTGTTCCATGCAGTTGGCGCAGACGAGGTGCTTCGATGCCTACCACTGCGAGGCAGTGGTTCAGGGTATCGAGCGCCCAATGAGTCATCGGCCCGGGATAGTCCTCGGACGCGAACGTCGTCGCAGCGACATAGTCAAGGAATGCCGACGTGGTCCTTGAATAAAAGTGGCTCGAAAACTCTGCTTCGCCCGTTTCCTTCTTCCAGTAGCTTTCGTTACGGACAACATAGGCGATATAGGAATCCCAGTAGAATTCAAACTTGCGGCTGTCAGGACCCATCTCGATCGGGCGGGCGCCTGAAATTTCGGTTCCGGCCATATCGACGCTCGTCAAATCACCCAATTCTCCCTCGGTGACTACAACGCGCAGGGTGTTCTCCTCCGGTTCGCCTATTTCCGTCATGAAGAGATTTAGAGGTCCGCCAGGAAACTCCATACCGTCAGCCTTGTCTGTTTGATGCGATCGACAACCTACGATCGCCTCGAAACGCCTGCAACGAAAGTCGTCAGGTCACCATCAAGCGACGGCCTGCAATCCCTTGCGCTGGATGATGGACAACAGTCGCAGAGCAGGACCACCCGGGCGCTTCACGCCGCGTTCCCAATCCGACACCAGATTGCGCGAAACGTTGAGATAGGCGGCGAACACCGCGGTTTCGGTGACACGTGCAACAACCCCTAATGAGGCCCCACTTTCAGCTGAAAAGGGATTGTTGCACGTGTCACCGAAACCTAGACACAAGGCGGCCTGAGCAAGTGGTTGTGGCCGTCAGGCATATGAGCGTGCGACGCTGATAGTGTGGAGGCTCATTCAGATTTGCCGTTCGCCCTCTTCGAGAGAGTCCCCGCACGGATTATCGCCGTGATTGCAGCTGTCGCCACCGACAGAAGCAACAAGAGCTTCGGCCAGCTCGTATAAAAAACGGTCGTATGGCCCTGGAAAGGAAAATGGTGAGTGGCGTCGGGCGACCTTGGACTTTGGATGTCAAGCTGGATCCATATGTAACCAGTGAGCATCCAGAGTGCCATGCCACTGGCCGCCAAGCCCCTGGCGCGCCAAATTTGCGCGGACTTATTGTTTCCGGTGCCAGGCTGCATTTCCCGAGAATAGGCCAATGGCGAATGTCCGCAAGCGAGTCTGTAGCCTCGGTGACGTCACCAAAACTCCGCTGACCCTGTTGAAACGGGGTGTCGCGCGTCACCGAATTCGCACCTTGTCTCAATATCTTACCTCGCATAAGTTTCGCGCATGAAAACCGATATGGGGTCGGACCTGAAACGCAGGTTCGAAGCGGCATTCCATCCCTCAGCCAGGCATCGCTGGAAGTCAGAGCGAGGCCGGTCGGATTGGCTGGATTCAGAAGTGTTGCGAGATGCTCTGGCTGGGCCACTTTATAGCATCAAGGAAACCGGCGGATGCGCCTATGTGTACCTGCGAGACGACGCGTATTTTAGCGGCGTCGACGACCCCGCCGCACTGCGTGAGCAGCTGCGGCATTGGCACAACGAATTGGCTGAACGCATAGGCCGCTTCGTTCCTGCTTCGCCAGCTGAAGCCGCCGATCTCGCCTCGATGCGGCAGTTCGCCTCCGACATTTGGACATTCGCCGAGGCGGCGTGCGACATCGAGCGTGATCGCTGGGCAACCGCCGATTGACTACGCCCATCGGACGAAGCGCCGCAACGGTCGCAGCCTTCAGTCCAGCCATCCGCCGGTAAAGCCGGCGCGCTGCAAGCCCGTCCGGATCGCGCTGGAGCGCCGCATCGTCGACCAGATCAGGTCGTCCCGGTGGTTGGCGATCATCGCCAGGATCGGCCCCTGGTCGATCCCGAGATAATCCATATCGACCCAGCCGTGCCGGGGATCGACATGGCCGCGTTCGATCGGGGCGTCGGTCCAGCGGAAGCTCGGGTTGAACGAATCGAGGAAGCCATAACGGCGATAGATGCGCTTGCCATGGACGCGGTGCAGCGCCTCCGCCGCGGGCAGCACGATCTCGGGCGCGAAGGGCAGGGAGGCGATCGCCGCGGTGGGCGCGATCGTGCCGTCGTCGAGGCCGTCGGGCAGCCCGATCGGTCCGCGCGCGGCATAAGTGTGGAACGCCGCCTCGCGCGCGCCGTAGGGCCGCGTCGCCTCGGCCGGGCCGTCACAGGCGGTCAACCCCCAGATATCGGCGGAATAGCCCGCCCAGCCCATCGGATTGGCGGCGGCGTAGCTGCGCTGCCACCAGGTCGCGCGGCGGCTGTTCTCGAAATAGTCGAAGCCGGCCTGGCGCATCGCCGCATCGCGGATGCCGCGGAAATCAACCCAGATATGGCTGTATTGATGCCCGAAATGCGGGCCGAAACCGAGATGGCGGGTCGGCCCTTCGCCGCGCCACGCGCGCGGATAGGAGGCGCACCAATTGGCCCAGGCGTCCGGGCCGAGCGCATGCTCGGGCGCGCCGAGCGCCAGCAGGTAGATCAGCATCCCCTCATTATAGCCGTCCCAGCCGCGGGCGATGAAGCCGCTCTCGGGATGCCAGCCCATCGAAATCAGCTTTCCGTCGGCCTGCATCCAGCGCCAGTCGATGCGGGCGTAGATGCGCTGCGCCAGATCGCGGATCTCGGTCTCGACCGGATCGCGGCCGTCGAACCAGGCGGCGGCGAAGAGCATGCCGGCGACGAGCAGGGTCGTGTCGACCGAGGACAGCTCGCACCGCGCGAAGCGATGCCCGCTCTTCATGTCGAGGAAATGATAGAAGAAGCCCTTGTGCCCGGTGACGCCGGCCTCGCCGGGCCCCTGCGGGGCGTTCCAGAAGAAGCGCAGCGTGGCGCGCGTGCGCTCGGCGGCGGCGGTGCGGCCGATCCAGCCGCGCGTCACGCCGATCGGCCAGGCGGTCAGCGCGAAGCCGGTCGCGGCGATGCTGGAGAAGCTCGGCGACGGCCAGCGATCGGGGGCGAGGCCGTTCCCGGCGTCGGTGGTATCCCGGAAATAGCGGAAGGTCCGTCGCGCGATATCGTCGATCAGCGGCGGCAATGCCGGTCCGGACGCGATCGCGGCGTGCGGCGCGGCCAGCGACGCGCCACCCAGAGCGGCCATGCCCAGAAATCGTCTGCGGGTGGGCATCGCAACCTCCGGCGCGGCGTGACTCAAAAAAACGCCGGCCGCGCAGGGGGTGCGCGGCCGGCAGGAGGGGTCAGAATCGATAGGAAGCGCGGAACTGGATGCGCCGAGGCAAGGTGATGGTGCTGCCGCCGACGTTGGATGGGCCCAACGTATCCGGCGGGATGTTGCTGAAGTTCACGAACCCATCGAAATCCTTGAAATTCTTGTTGTTGAAGGCGTTGAGCAGGTCGACGGCGAACGACACCTGGTCCCGGCCCAGTCCCTTGAAGCTGATGTGCTTTTCGAGCGACAGATTGACTTCGCAGAAGGCGAAGACGCCCTTGATGCAGTTCTTGTAGGGATAGGCGGAGGTGAATTTGAGCCGCCCATTGTCGAAGCCGTTGGTGGCGTCAGTGACCTGATAGGCCTGGCCGCTGCCGAAGGTGGACAAAGTCGAGAACTGGATGCCCCAGGGAAGGTCGGCGATGCCCGAGAGCACCAGCCGGTGCCGCTCGTCCCCGACGCGCGGGCGCCAGCCATAGGAATCGGGCACGGTGCCGTCGAGGCTGAACAGATCGTTGCCGTTCTGCTCGCCCTTCGAGAAGGTGTAAGCGAGGTTGAAGCCCCAGCCCGACGCCTTGGTGTAATTCTTGTCGAGGGTGAAATAGATCGCCTTGTACCGGGTATCGAGCCCGTCATAGCCGATCAGGGCGTTCGAATAGCCGAACGGGACCACCGGCGCGGTATTGCAGCAATTGCCGAGGCCGTTGTTGGTGCGCGTCCCCCACAAATTGGTATAGCCGTTGCGGCCGCGGATATAGGATGCGGTGACGGACGCCTCCCATTGGCCGAACTTCTGCCGGACGCCGAGGCTCGCCTGATCGGTGACCGGGGGCTTGGCATCGTTCTTCACCGCGAACAGCTCGGGCAGACCCTGGCTCGAGGTGGCTGCCAGCGCGAGCAGGCCGTCGCGGGTCAGATAGGCCGGGTTCCACGCCACCGTCGGCAGGCCGTTGCGCGGCGCGCCGTTGGAGGAGAAGCGGAATACGCCGATCGGATTGAGCCGGCGCGAGATCTCGTCGACCGTGTTGTTGAAATTGTTGCGATCATAATAGCGCCCGAAGCCGCCGAAGATCACGGTCGAGCGATCGCCCTTCAGATCATAGGAGAAGCCGAAACGCGGCGCGAAGGCGGCGCCGAACGGCTTCCGGTTATGGCCGTTGGAGATGTAGTTTTCGGGATCGAAATAGAAGGTCTTGGGAAGGGCGCGCAACGCGGCGGCGGCGTTGGGCGGCGTGATATAATCATTGTTGAAGCCGTTGGTTTCATAGTCCCAGCGGATGCCGAGATTGAGCTGCAGCTTGTCCGTGATGTCCCAATCATCCTGCAGATAGAGACCGACCTGCGTATCGGAACTGTTGATCAACGAATTGCCGAGGCCGAGCAGGGCCTGGGACGGGAAGGCGAAATTCAGGCCGTTATTCGTATCGATGTTGAACGTGTAGCGCGGTTGCAC
>NZ_JAQGLC010000118.1 GCF_028293085.1 Sphingomonas bacterium | reverse complement strand
GAACTGGCGACGTGCGAACCCGACTATTACGGGCACGAACAGGCACTGTTCCTCGATCTGTTCGCGGCGGGGCTGGTCTATCGCAAGGAATCCGCGGTCAACTGGGATCCGGTCGACATGACCGTGCTGGCCAACGAGCAGGTGATCGACGGCCGCGGCTGGCGATCGAACGCGCTGGTCGAGCGGCGCAAGCTCAGCCAGTGGTTCCTCAAGATCACCGATTTCGCCGACGCGCTGCTCGAGGGGCTGGATGGCCTGGAGCATTGGCCCGACAAGGTGAAGCTGATGCAGGAGAACTGGATCGGCAAGAGCCAGGGCCTGACCTTCCGCTTCACGCTGTCGGATCAGGACCAGGTCGAGGTGTTCACCACCCGGCCCGACACGATCTTCGGATCGAGCTTCGTCGCGGTCGCGGCCGATCACCCGATCGCGCGCGCGGCGGCCGAGCGCGATCCCGCGGCGGCCGACTTCATCGCGCTGTGCAAGCGCGGCGGCACCACCGCGGCCGAGATCGAGACACAGGAGAAGCTCGGCTTCGACACCGGGCTGCTGGCAACCCATCCCTTTGATCCGACGTGGAAACTCCCGGTCTACATCGCCAATTTCGTGCTGATGGAATATGGCACCGGCGCCGTGTTCGGCGTGCCGGCGCACGACCAGCGCGACCTGGATTTCGCGCGGAAATACGACCTGCCGGTGCGCCGCGTCGTCTCCGAGGGCGACATCACCGATCCCGTCTTCAAGGGCGACGAGGCCTATACCGGGCCCGGCACGCTGGTGAACTCGCACTTCCTCGACGGCATGGACGTCGAGGACGCCAAGCGCACCGTCATCCGCCGCGCCGAGGAAGATGGCTGGGGCATTGGCTCCACCGTGTTCCGCCTGCGCGACTGGGGCGTCTCGCGCCAGCGCTACTGGGGCACGCCGATCCCGATCATCCATTGCGACGCCTGCGGCGCGGTGCCGGTGCCGCGCGACCAGTTGCCGGTGGTGCTGCCCGAGGATGTGAGCTTCGATATCCCGGGCAACCCGCTCGACCGGCATCCGACCTGGAAGCATGTCGACTGCCCGTCCTGCCACGGCAAGGCCCGGCGCGAGACCGACACGCTCGACACCTTCGTCGATTCCTCCTGGTATTTCATCCGCTTCGCCAGCCAGCCGGGCAATGCGCCGTTCGACCGCGCGGTCGCCGAGAAATGGCTGCCGGTGGCGCAATATATCGGCGGCGTGGAGCATGCGATCCTGCATCTGCTCTATGCGCGCTTCTGGACGCGCGCGCTCCAGCATATCGGCATGATCGACATTGCCGAGCCGTTCGCCGGGCTGTTCACCCAGGGCATGGTGACGCACCCGAGCTATTACATCCGGTCAGCCGACTCTGAACGACCAACCTATTTCAATCCAAAGGAAGTTTCGTTCCGGGGCGACGGCACGGCCTATCTTACCGCGACGGGCGGCGACGTGATCGTCGGGCGCGTCGAGAAGATGTCGAAGTCGAAGCAGAACACGGTCGATCCCACAGAGATTGTCGACCAGTATGGTGCCGACGCGGTGCGCTGGTTCATGCTCTCCGACAGCCCGCCCGAGCGCGATTTGCCCTGGAGCGAGGCCGGGATCGAGGGATCGTGGCGCTTCGTCCAGCGGCTGTGGCGGTTGTTCGACGGCCTGGCCGAGGCGGCGGCGAGCGACGCGCGGGACGTGGCGCTCGACCGCAAGACGCACCAGACGATCGCCGGCATCGCGATCGATATCGAGGCGCTGTCGTTCAACAAGGCGGTCGCCAAGCTGTACGAGCTGGTCAACGCGATCGAGCGCGCCAAGGCCACTGCCTCGCGCACCGACGCGATCCGCACGCTGATGCGCCTCGTCTCACCGATGGCGCCGCACCTTGCCGAGGAAGCCTGGGCGGCGAATGGCGGTGCGGGGCTGATCGCCGATGCAGCCTGGCCCGAGGTCGACCCTGCCCTGCTGGTCGAGGACGAGGCGACGATCGCGATCCAGGTCAATGGCAAACTGCGCGACACGGTGACGGTCGCCAAGGGCATGCCGCGCGAGGCGATGGAGACGATCGCCTTGGCCAATGCCAATGTGCAGCGTATCCTGGACGGCGCCTCCCCAAAAAAGGTGATCGTCGTGCCGGATCGTCTCGTGAACATCGTCGCATGAAGCGCGCCTTGCTTCTCGCCGCCCTTGCGCTCTCGCTGTCGGGCTGCGGGCTGCATCCGCTTTATTCGGGCGGCGGATCGGGCGCGGTCGCGACGACGCTGACCCGCATCGAGGTCGGGCCGATCGAGGGCAAGGCGGGCTGGCTGATGACCAACGCCCTGCATGACCGGCTCGCCGCCGGCGGCGCCACGCCGCTCTACCGGCTCGAAGTGAAGCTCGACGACCAGATCATCGGCCTCGGCGTGCGCAGCGACGACAGCGTTTCGCGCGAGCGGCGGACCCTGCGCGCGCGCTATCAGCTGATCGATCTCGCCAAGGGCACCGTGCTGCTCGACGCGACCGCCGGCTCCGATGCCGGCCTCGATGTGGTCAATTCCGAATATGCGACGATCGCCGCCGAGAATTCGGCGCTCGAGCGGCTGTCGGAGATCGTCGCCGACCAGATCGTCTCGCGCGTCGCCCTCTATGCGCAGCGGACTGACGTCCCGGCGAAATGAGTCCCCGGCGGTGAAAGCCAATGCCAACCAGATTCGCGCCGCGATCGATGCGGCGAGCCCCGATATCCGGCTCTATCTGCTCCACGGCCCCGACGAATCGGGCGCGCAGGAGATCGCCGCGCGGCTGGCGCGGACGATGGGGCCCGAGGCCGAACGAGTCGATATCGAGGCCTCGACGCTCAAATCGAATCCCGGCCGGCTCGCCGACGAGGCCGCCTCGATGTCACTGTTCGGCACGGCACGGCATATCCGGATCACCGGCGCCGGCGAGGAGTGCCTGGAGGCCTTCACCCTGCTGCTCGACGCCGAACGCGCGGGCAATCCGGTGGTGGCGATCGCGCCGACGCTGAAATCCACCGCCAAGACGGTGAAGCTGGCGCTCGGCGCGCCGCGGGCGATGAGCTTTGCCTGTTATCTGCCCGAGGGTGGCGACGCCGAGAAGATCGCGATCGCCATCGCGCGCGAGCAGGGCCTGCGGACCACCGGCGACACCGCCGCGCGGCTGGCCCACGCCACCGGCGGCGACCGCGCGGTGATGACGCGCGAGCTGGAGAAGCTGGCGCTCTATCTCGACGCCTCGCCCGAACGGCCGCGCGAGCTCGACGATGCCGCGCTCGATGCGGTTGGCGCCGATCTGGGCGATTCGGAAATGAGCCGCGCGATCGACGCCGCGATCGATGGCCGCCCCGATATGCTGGGCAGCGAGCTTGCCCGGCTCGAGGAAGCCGGCGTGTCGCCGATCCCGGTGCTGCGCCAGCTCGTCCGCCGGCTGATGACGCTGGCCGAGCTGCAGGCCGAGATCGAGGCCGGCGCCAGCGCCGGCACGGTGATCGAGCGCGTCTTCTTCCGCGAGCGCGCCTCGACCGGGCGGGCGCTGCGCACCTGGTCCGCCCCCAAGATCACCGAGGCGATCCTGCGCGCCCGGGTGGCCGAACGGGCGGTGATGAGCTCGGCGACGGCGGGAACGGTGCTGGCGCAATCGGCGATCCTGGCGGTGGCCAGGATGGCGGCACGTCAGCGCTAAAGTAGCGGATACTGGAAAAGCCGGACACAAGGCTTCCGGCCTGCCTTGGTTCGCGCATCTTCCCTTTATTGTCAGGAAGATAGCACCAATAGCCGGCCGGATCGCGCTATGGCTAGATTCGCTCGCCGGTGAGGCGCTGGCAGACCATGTCGAGCTGGTCGAGCGTCGAATAGGACAAGGTCAGCGATCCGCCCTTGGGGCCGTGCGCGATGCGGACCGACAGGCCGAGCAGATCGGCGAGGTGATGCTCGAGCGCGGCGAGATCGGCATCGCGGCCGGTGTCGCCGCTGCGGATCCGCGCCGTCTCCGGCTTGGCCGCGCGCGCGAGCCGCTCGGTGTCGCGCACCGACAGGCCCTTGGCTACGACCTGATAAGCGAGCTGCTCGATATCGGGCGCGCCGATCAGCGCGCGGGCATGGCCCATGCTGAGCGTGCCTTCGACCACCCGGTCCTGCACCGTCTTGGGAAGATCGAGCAATCTCAACAAATTGGCGATGTGGCTGCGCGATTTGTGGACGAGCTTGCCGAGCGCATCCTGGGTATGGCCATAATCGTCGATCAGCCGATGATAGGCCTCCGCCTCTTCGATCGCGTTGAGGTCCTGCCGCTGGATATTCTCGACCAGCGCGATTTCAAGCGTCTCGGCGTCGTCATAATCGCGAACGATGACCGGCACCTCGTGGAGCCGGGCGCGCTGTGCCGCGCGCCAGCGTCGCTCGCCGGCGACGATCTGATAACCCTTGCCGTGCGGGCGGACGACGATCGGCTGGATCAGCCCGCGCGCCGCGATCGATTCAGCAAGTTCCTCGAGCGCCGCTTCGCTGAAATGGCGCCGCGGCTGGCCCGGATGCGGCGTCAGCGAGCCGACCGGCAGCGTCCGCACGCCGGTCGACAATTGCTCGCCGCCGCCGACCGGCTCCTCACGGGCGATATCCCCCATCAGCGCGTTGAGGCCGCGGCCAAGCCCGGAGCGGGGCTTGGGGCGCGGGAACGGGGTCTGTTCTGCGGCTTGGTCGGTCATGCTGCCTTGGCGGGTTTGTTGGGAAGGCGGACGATCAGTTCACGGGCGAGCGCGATATAGGCTTCCGAACCCGGGCAGCGATAATCGTAGATCAGCGCCGGGAGGCCGTGGCTCGGCGCCTCGGACAGGCGGACGTTGCGCGGAATGACGGTGTCGAATACCACCCGGCCGAGCACGGCGCGGACATCGGCCGAGACCTGGTCGGTCAGCCGGTTGCGGCGATCATGCATGGTCAGCGCGACGCCGAGGATCGACAGGCCGGGATTGAAGCGTTCGCGGATCCGCTCGACGGTGTTGAGCAGCTGGCTCAATCCCTCGAGCGCGAAGAATTCGCATTGCAGCGGTACCAAGAGGGAATTGGCCGCGACCATCGCGTTCAGGGTGAGCAACCCGAGCGACGGCGGACAATCGATCAGGATGACATCCCAGCGATGATCGGACCGCGCCAGCGCCCGATTGAGCCGGTGCGTGCGTTCCTCATAATCGACCAGCTCGATCTCGGCGCCCGACAGGTCGACCGTCGCCGGCACGATCTCGAGCTTGGGCACGCAGGTCGCCATCGCCGCCTCGGCGATCGGCATTTCACCGAGCAACACGTCATAGATGGACTTGTCGCGCTCGGCGCGATTGATACCGAGCCCGGTCGAGGCATTGCCCTGGGGGTCGATGTCGATCAGCAGGACGCGCAATCCGGTCGCGGCGAGCGCGGTGCCAAGATTGATCGCAGTCGTGGTCTTGCCCACCCCACCCTTCTGGTTTGCCACGGCAATGACATTCATCGCATTCATCGGCGTGACACCCCTTTGGCGAGGACGATCAGGGATTCAGGGTCGGTGAGGCTCTGTTCCACGTGAAACACACCATGCCATGTCTGCCGCGCAATCGCCACCTCTTCGCGCGCTGTTCGTCCCTTTGGGAGAACCCAGCGCGTTTTGCGGCGGCTGCACTGGATTGCCGAGGCGAACAGGGCCGGCAAGGGCGCTACCGCGCGGGCGGAAATCACGCCGACAATGTCGGATACCGCTTCGACCTTGCCCGAAACGACCTGAGTTCTGGCAGCAATATCAAGGGCTTCCGAAGCCGCCTGGAGGAATTCGGCGCGTCGCTTGCGCGGCTCGACCAGGATCGTGCGCCGCTCGGTCAACGCGGCAACGACCAGGCCGGGGAAGCCGGCGCCCGTGCCGATATCGAGCCAGTCGCCGTCGACATCCCCCGCCAGGCCGATCAATTGTGCGGAATCCACGATGTGGCGAGACCAGATCGTATCGAGCGTCGAGGGCGAAACCAGGTTCTGGCGCGCTGCCTCGTCGGTCACCAGCCGGGCTAGGAGCGTCATGCGCGCCACGCCAGCCGCCCCGTAGCGATCGCGAATCCAGCTTTGCGCCTCGTCTTCGGTCACGCCGCGCGGCGCCGGGCATGGAGCAGGATCGCGGTCAGGGCGGCGGGGGTGAGGCCGCGGATACGGCTCGCCGCGCCCAGGGTCGCCGGCCGCACCTGGCTCAGGCGCTCGACCATCTCGGTCGAGAGCCCGGGGATTGCCGCATAGTCCAGATCGTCGCGCAGCCGGATCGCGTCATTGGTGCGGAGCTGCGCCACTTCCTCGTCCTGCCGGCGCAGATAGGGCGCGTAGCGCGCATCCTCGGCGATTTCCGCGACCAGCGCGCGGTCATGCGTCGCCGTCAGGCCGGGCGCGACATGATCGATGGCGACACCGGCGAAGCGCAGCCAGTCGGTCCCCGACCGGCGCTGACCGTCCAGCGGCGCATTGACGCCATTGGCATGGAGCGCCGAGGCCGGCACGGGCTGATCGAGCAGCGCCTCGATCCGCTGCCGCTGCGCGGTGCGATCGGCGAGCCGCGCTGTGCGCGCCGGGCTCAGGCACCCCAGCGCCCCGGCGATCGGGCTGAGCCGGGTCTCGGCATTGTCGGCGCGCAGCCTCAGGCGATATTCCGCGCGGGCGGTCAGCATCCGATAGGGCTCGGTGATCCCCTGCAACACCAGATCGTCGATCATGACGCCGAGATAGCTGGTGGCGCGATCGAGGATGACCGTCTCGGCCTCCAGCGCGCGTGCCGCCGCGTTGAGACCGGCGATCAGCCCCTGCCCCGCCGCTTCCTCATAGCCGGTTGTGCCGTTGATCTGGCCGCAACAGAACAGGCCGCGCAGCGCGCGCACCTCGAGCGTCGGGTCGAGCGCACGCGGATCGATATGATCATATTCGACCGCATAGCCCGGCGTGATGATCCGCGTCCGCTCCAGCCCGGGGATCGAGGCGATCATCGCCGCCTGCACATCGGCCGGCAGCGAGGTCGATATGCCGTTGGGATAGATGGTCGCGTCGTCCAGCCCTTCGGGCTCGAGGAAGATCTGGTGCCCGTCGCGGTCGCCGAACCGATGAATCTTGTCCTCGATCGAGGGGCAATAACGCGGGCCGGGACCGGCAATGGCACCGCCGAACAAAGGCGAGCGATCGAGCGACCCGCGAATGATCGCATGGGTTTGCTCGGTCGTCCGGGTGATCGCGCAGAAAAGCTGGGGCAATGTCCGCGCCGGAACCAGCGGCGACATCGTCCAGGGATCCGCGTCGCTCGGCTGTTCGGCAAGCCGGCTCCAGTCGATCGTCCGCCCATCGAGCCGGGGCGGCGTGCCCGTCTTCAGCCGGGCCATGGGCAGCCGGGCGTCGCGCAATTGCACCGCCAGCAGCGAGGCCGCGGCCTCGCCGATGCGGCCCCCGGCCAGCCGCTCCTCCCCGCAGAAGATGCGGCCGCCGAGGAAAGTCCCGGTCGCGAGCACCACGGCCCGCGCCGCGAGGCGGGACCCGTCGGCCAAGGTCACCCCGGCCACGCCGCCGGACGGATCGAGCAGCAGCGCCGCAACCTCGCCCGCAACCAGGGTGAGCCCGGCCTGTTCTTCCAGCATCGCCTGGATCGCCGCGGCATAACGCCGCCGGTCGGCCTGGACCCGCGGCCCCTGCACCGCCGCACCCTTGCTGCGGTTGAGCATGCGGTAATGAATGCCCGCCGCATCGGCCGCGCGGGCGATCAGGCCGTCGAACGCATCGACCTCCCGGACGAGATGACCTTTGCCGAGCCCGCCGATCGCGGGGTTGCACGACATCGCCCCGATCTTCGACGGATCGAAGCTGACCAGGGCCGTGCGGGCGCCGCGACGCGCGGCTGCGGCAGCAGCCTCGGTGCCAGCATGGCCTCCGCCCACGACGATGACATCATAATCCATCGCCGTCCGCTAGGTCCGGCTCACCCTGCTGTCAAAGCTGTTCCACGTGGAACATCGATTTGGGCCCCTCCAGGGAGACGTCATTTGCCGAGGCAGAAGCGGGTGAACAGGGCGTCGAGCATCGCCTCGACATCGCTGCGCCCGACAAGCTGATCGAGCGACCGCATCGCCAGGCGCAGATCCTCGGCAAAGAGAATCATGTCGGGCTGGTCAATCGCCGCGCGCAGATTGTCCGCGCAGCCTGCCAGCAGCGAGCGCTGCCGTTGATTGACCGCCACCGCATCGGCGCGCGGCAGCATCGCCGTCGCGCGCCGGTGCAGGATCGACCACAGGTCGACGATGCCCGCCCCGGTCCGGGCCGAGATGGCGACGTCGACGCCGGCGGGCGCGACCGACCGCGTATCGAGGTCCGCGCGCGCATGGACGTGGATCATCGACTCCAGCGGCGGCGCATCGTCGCCGAGCCACAGCACCAGGTCGGCCGCCCGCATCGCCTCCTCGGCCCGGGCAATGCCGATCCGCTCGATCGGGTCAGCCGTCTCGGCGAGCAGGCCGGCGGTGTCGGTCAGGACATAGGCGATGCCGCCCCGGACCACCGGCGCCTCGATCCGGTCGCGCGTCGTCCCCGAGATCGGCGAGACGATCGCGGCGTCGCGTTCGGCCAAGGCGTTGAGCAAGGTCGACTTGCCGCTGTTCGGCGGCCCCGCGATCACCACGCGCAGACCATCGCGCAGGCGCTCGACCGGCGGGGTGGCCAGCAGCGCCGCCATGGCAGCCGCGAGCGACTGTGCCTCGGTGGCGAAGGCCGGCGGCGCCTCAAGCGCGACATCATCCTCTTCGGCGAAATCGAGCTGCGCCTCGACCTGCGCGGCCAGAGCGACGAGCCGGTCGGTCCAGCCCTCGGCGAGCCGGCGCACCGCCCCTTCCGCCATGGCCAGCGCGGCGCTGCGCTGACCCTCGGTTTCCGCCGCCAGCAGATCGCCCAGCCCTTCGGCCTCGGTCAGGTCGATCCGGCCATTCGCCAAAGCGCGCCGGGTGAACTCGCCCGGCTCGGCGCGGCGAAGCCCGGGATGCGTCGCCAGCGCCGCCTCGACCGCGCGGACGACGGCGCGGCCGCCATGGACATGGAGTTCGACCACATCCTCCCCGGTCGCGCTGTCGGGGCCGGGAAAGAGCAGGACGAGCGCGCGGTCGATCAGCCGGCCGTCCGCGTCGCGCAGCGCGCGCAGCCTTGCCTGACGCGGCGGCGGCAAGCTGCCGGCCAGCGCGCGCGCGGCGTCAAACGCCGCCGCCCCGCTCAGCCGGACGATCGCGATCGCCGCCGGCGGTGCGCCGCTCGATACGGCGAAGATGCTGTCCATCGCCGCGGCTTATTTGCCCGACGTTTCGAACATCTTCTTCCAGAAGCCCATGGCATCGCCCATCGGCGACCAGCTCTTCATCAGATTCTCGATCATCTCGGGTGCGACGGCGCCGTCCATCGCGCCCATCAGGCTCTGGATGTATTTTTCGTGGACCGGCGTGAAATCGGGCAAGCCGATGAACCGGCGTGCTTCCTCCGGCGTGCAATCGACCTCGACATTGATCTTCATCGGCTCATCTCCGCTTGAGCGGGCGACGGCCGCGCTGCATAAGCTTGGGGCATATATGCGCGCGATACGGCCATGATCGCAACGCCCATCGGCGACCCGCGGATCATGGCCATCCGGCGCCTCGGAAGGACAGGACATGACTGCGACAGTGACGATCGACACGCTTGACGGTGCCGACCGTTTTTCGGCCTATTGCGCCGAACCCGCCGGCGCGCCCCGCGCGGCGATCGTGGTGATCCAGGAGATCTTCGGGGTGAATGCCGGGATCCGCCGCAAATGCGACCGGCTGGCCGGGCAGGGCTATCTCGCCATCGCCCCCGATCTGTTCTGGCGGCTCGAGCCGGGGATCGAGCTCGATCCCGACGTGCCGGAGGAATTCCAGCTGGCGCTCGCTTATATGGGCAAGTTCAACCAGGATGCCGGGGTGCGCGATATCGAGGCGACGATCCGCTTCGCCCGGGCGCGTCTCGGCCCCGACGGCAAGGTCGGCGCGGTCGGCTATTGCCTGGGCGGCCGGCTCGCCTTCATGACCGCGACGCGGACCGATGCGAATGCAAGCGTTTGTTATTACGGGGTCGGAATCGACGGGCTGCTCGGCGAAAAGCACGCGATCGCGCACCCGGTGCTGCTGCACATCCCCGCCGAGGATCATTTCGTCGACAAGGCCGCGCAGCAGCGAATGCATGACGGGCTCGACGATCACCCCAAGGTCAGGATGTTCGATTATCCGGGCGAGGATCACGGATTCGCGACCGAATTCGGGATGCGGCGATCGGAGGCATCGGCGACGCTGGCGGACGAGCGGACGGCGGCGTTCTTTGCGGAGAACCTGGGCTGAATTCTATCGCTGGACGAGCAAATGCAGGATTCCCACGTCGTTATCGATGATTCCGTGGTAAATCATTGATCCTGATACATAAAGTATCACCAACAGCCCCAGATAGGCGATCCAGTGATAGCGCTCGATCAGCCGCGCGATATAGTTGGCCGCGACCGCCATCAGCGTCACCGAGAGGATCAGGCCGAACAGCAACACGGTCGGGTGCTCGCGCGCGGCGCCGGCAACGGCGAGGACATTGTCGAGGCTCATCGACAGATCGGCGATCGCGACCTGGATCGCCGCCTTGAGGAAGGTCTTGGTCGGCTTGCCGCCCTCGATCTCGGGCGTCGACGGGTCGTCGACCGCGGCCGCGACGGGTGCGGGATGAAGCTCGCGGAACAGTTTCCACGCCACCCAGAGCAGCAACAGGCCGCCACCGAACAACAGGCCGACGACGTGGAGCAGCTGCGTCGCGATCAGCGCGAAGCCGATCAGGAAGATCATCGCGATGACGACGCCGAAGCCGAGCACCTGCTTGCGCTGTTTGGCCGGCAGCCCGGAGGCGAGCGTGCCGAGCACCATGACATTGTCGCCGGCCAGCATCAGATCGATCATGATCACCTGGCCGAGCGTCGCGAGACCCGCTGGGGTGAACACATCGGCGATATTGATCACAGCGACTCTCCGAAATAGGCGACGACCGGCATCGGGTCATAGAAAGGATGAAGCACGGCCCGCCACTCTGCATAACGCGACGACTGGCGAAAACCATCGCGGTGGCTGGCGATATCGTCCCACTCGACCAGCAGGAGATAGAGGTCGGGGCTGTCGCAGGCCTTTCGCACGGCGATCGAGCGGAAGCCGGGCGAGGCGGCGATCAGCGGCCTGGCCCGGGCCATGGCGGCCTCGAAGGCGGCGCTTTCGCCTGGCTTGATGGCGAGGAGGGCGTGTTCGAGGATCATGAACCAGTTCCATGACACGCGTCACGGGCAAAGCCGGTGCCGTCGGACGGGGCTTTGCCCCGCCGGCCGCGCTTGTGCGAGTCTTGCAGCAATTTTGCTGCAAGCCGCACGGCTCTACTGATTCATCGAATAGAAGAAGTCCTCGTTGGTCTTCAAATCCTTCATCTTGTCGAGCAGGAACTCCATCGCGTCGATGGTGCCCATCTGCATGAGGATCCGGCGCAGCACCCACATCTTGGAGAGCTTGCCCTTGTCGACCAGCAGCTCTTCCTTGCGGGTGCCCGACTTGCCGACGTCGAGCGCCGGGAAGATGCGCTTGTCGGCGACCTTGCGGTCAAGGACGATTTCCGAGTTGCCGGTGCCCTTGAACTCTTCGAAGATGACTTCGTCCATGCGGCTGCCGGTATCGATCAGCGCGGTGGCGATGATCGAGAGCGAGCCGCCTTCCTCGATGTTGCGCGCCGCGCCGAAGAAGCGCTTCGGGCGCTGCAGGGCGTTGGCGTCGACGCCGCCGGTGAGGACCTTGCCCGAGCTCGGCACGACGGTGTTGTAGGCGCGACCCAGGCGGGTGATCGAATCGAGCAGGATCACGACGTCCTTCTTGTGCTCGACCAGGCGCTTGGCCTTTTCGATCACCATTTCGGCGACCTGGACGTGGCGCGTGGCGGGCTCGTCGAAGGTGGAGGAGACGACCTCGCCCTTCACCGAACGCTGCATGTCGGTCACTTCCTCGGGCCGCTCGTCGATCAGCAGCACGATCAGGAACACTTCAGGGTGATTGTCGGTGATCGCCTTGGCGATATTCTGCAGCAGGACGGTCTTGCCGACGCGCGGCGGCGCGACGATCAGGGCGCGCTGGCCCTTGCCCTGCGGGCTGATGATGTCGATCACCCGCGCCGACTTGTCCTTGATCGTCGGATCCTGCGGATCGAGCGTCAGCTTCTCGTCGGGATAGAGCGGGGTCAGGTTGTCGAAATTGACGCGGTGGCGGACGGCGTCGGGATCATCGAAATTGACGCTGGTGAGGCGGGTCAGCGCGAAATAGCGCTCGCCGTCCTTCGGGCCGCGGATCTCGCCCTCGACCGTGTCGCCGGTGCGCAGGCCGAATTTGCGGACCTGGTTGGGCGACATGTAGATGTCGTCGGGGCCGGCCAGATAATTCGCCTCGGGCGACCGCAGGAAGCCGAAGCCGTCGGGCAGGACCTCGATCGTGCCGAGCCCCATGATCTGCTCGCCATTTTCGGCCTGGACCTTGAGGATCGCGAACAGCAGGTCCTGCTTGCGCAGCGTCGAGGCGCTCTCGATGCCGAGCTCCTCGGCCATCGCGACCAGCTCTGCCGGCTTGTTCTTCTTGAGGTCTTTGAGATGCATGGATGGCGTCCGGACGTATGATGGTCGGGGAGAGCGTCTGTCGGCGAAGGATACGCGACGATGCTGGAGGAATTGCGCCGCAGGCTGGCACTCATGGCACCGCGCCCGTCGACGCCTTGCGACCTAGGTGCGCCCCCCCGTCAAGTCAAGCCTCAGAAGGGGCGAACGATCACCAGGATCACGATGAGCACGACGATGACCGCCGGCACTTCGTTGAGCATCCTGAGCTGCTTGCCCGTCAGCGTCGGCTTTCCGGCCGCCAGCTTCTTCGCATAACCGACCGCCCAGCCGTGATAGCCGCTGAGGATCACGACCAGCAGCAGCTTGGCATGGAGCCAGCCGAGACCGCCCACGCCTTCGAGCATCCCCGCATTGACCGCCAGCACCAGGCCCAGGACCCAGACCAGGCCGATCGACGGCGTCAGGATCATAGTGCGGAGCTTCGTCTCGCGTTCGACCCAGGCTTTTGCCTCGGCCGAGCCCGGTTTCGCCTCCTGATGATAGACGAGATAGCGCGGCAGCATGAACATGCCCGCCATCCAGAAGATCACGAAGACGAGATGCGCCGCCTTCACCCAGGGATAGGCGTTGCCGAGGAAATTCATCGTGCTCTCCGAACATGCGCCAGCAGGCGCTCGACATGGGCAATCGGGGTGTCGGGCAGGATGCCGTGGCCCAGATTGAAGATATGCGGCCGATCGCCGAGCGCCTCAAGGATTCGCGACGCCGCGGCGTCGAGCTGATCGCCGCCCGCGATCAGCGCGAGCGGATCGAGATTGCCCTGGACCGGGAGACCATCCGGCAAGCCGGCATGCGCCCAGACCGGATCGACGGTTTCATCCAGGCCGATCGCATCGGCGCCGGTCTCGCGCGCATAAGCGGGGAGCTTGCCGCCGGCGCCCTTGGGAAAACCGATCACCGGCACGCCCGGATGATTTTCGTGGAGCGCCGCGACGATCCGGGCCGTCGGCGCGATCACCCAGCGCTCGAATTGCGCGGGGGAGAGGCTGCCCGACCAGCTGTCGAACAACTGGACGGCTTCGACGCCCGCCCGGATCTGGCGCGACAGATACTCGATCGTGGAATCGGCGATCGCGTCGATGATCTCGGCAAAGGCCAGCGGATCGGCATAGGCGAAACGGCGCGTCTCGCCCTGATCGCGGCTGCCATGGCCGGCGACCATATAGGTGGCGACCGTCCAGGGGCTGCCGGCGAACCCGAGAAAGGTCGTTTCGGCCGGCAGCAGCGCCGCGACCTTCGCCACCGTCGCATAGACCGGATCGAGCCGCTCAGGCGCCGCCTGGAGCCCCGCCAGCGCGTGATCGACCAGGGCTGGCGTCAGCGCAGGCCCCTCGCCCGCCCCGAAGCTCAGCGCCTGTCCCAGCGCCCAGGGAACCATCAGGATATCGGAGAAGAGGATCGCGCCGTCGAAGCCGAAGCGCCGGATCGGCTGCATCGTCACCGCCGCGGCCGCATCGGGATCGGTCGCGAGCGCGAGGAAGCCGCCTTTCTCCGCCCGGAGCGCGCGATATTCGGGCAGATAGCGCCCGGCCTGGCGCATCAGCCAGATCGGCGGAACGTCAGACCGGATGCCCTTCAGCGTTGCGAGCAGCGGCTTGGTTTCGGGCGCGAGAGCAGGGATCGGGAGAGTCCTTCTTCTGATAGAAATAGAATCTAGAAAAGGATGTAGCAGTGGTGGACGCGTGGATCGCGGGGCTTATGCGTTCGTCCCCGAAATGCCAACAGCTTGACGGGGAAAGCCCCGCCCGACTCCGCGGAGTCGCCCGGACGATCCCCATTATCCACAGGCTGTGCGTGGAACTGGCGGCTGTGCAGGAGATTGTGGGCAACTCGATCCTTATCCACCGCGCCCGACCGCTTTGCGCGGGCGGAAAGTTGCGCTAGCGATTTTCCGGATGTTCTCCACAGCTCCATCCCCAAGCGGCGCAAGCGCCTGATGCGGCTGCACCTCCACCTCCTGTCGGATTCGACCGGCGAGACGCTCGAGAATATCGCCAAGGCGGCGCTGGCCCAATATGACGATGTCGAGACGATCCGCCATTTCTGGCCGATGGTCCGCACCGAGGCGCATCTCGAGCGCATCCTGCAGGAGATCGCGCAGAATCCCGGGCTGGTGCTGTTCACCCTGGTCAACAGCGCGACGCGGCGAACGCTGGAGACGCGGTGCCGCGCGCTCGGCCTGCCCGCGGTCGCGCCGCTCGATCCGGTGACCGATGCCCTGTCGAGCCTGCTCGGCCAGCAGGCCAAGGCGAGGCCGGGGCGCCAGCACGTGCTCGATGCCGCCTATTTCGCGCGCGTCGATGCGATCCAGTTCACCATGGCGCATGACGACGGGATCGGCTGGGAGGATTGGGAGGAGGCGGATATCGTCCTGGCCGGCGTCTCGCGCTCGTCCAAGACGCCGACCTCGATCTATCTCGCTAATCGCGGCTTCAAGACCGCAAATATCCCGATCGTGGTCGAAAGTCCGCCGCCGGTGACGCTCTTTTCGCTGAAGCATCCTTTGGTCGTCGGCCTGACCACCAGCGCCGACCGGCTGATCCAGGTGCGGCGCAACCGGCTGCTTTCGCTCAACCAGGCGCCGGAGACGGCCTATGTCGACCAGGAGGCAGTGACGCGCGAGGTCGCCTATGCGCGGCGGATGTTCGCCGACAATGGCTGGCCGGTGATCGACGTCACGCGTCGCTCGATCGAGGAGACCGCGGCGGCGATCGTCCAGCTGGTGGGTGAACGCGACAGCGAACGGGGCCAGGCATGAGACTGGTGCTTGCGTCGAAAAGCGCGTCGCGCCGCGCGATGCTGAGCGCCGCCGGCGTGCCGTTCGACGCGGTTTCCGCCAATGTCGACGAGGAGGCGGCGAAGGCATCGCTCCGCGCGGAGGGAGTCGCGCCGCGCGACTTGGCCGACAAGCTCGCCGAGCTGAAGGCGCTGCGCGTGTCGCACCGCGATCCCGAGGCGCTGGTGCTGGGCAGCGATTCGGTCGTCGCGCTCGAGGACGGGTCGATGCTCGACAAGCCGGTCGACCGCGCCGAGGCGGCCGAGCATCTCCGCCGCCTCTCGGGCAAGCGCCACGAACTGATCAGCGCAGCGGTGATGGCGATCGACGGCCGGCCGGTGTGGCGCGTCGTCGACCGGGCGAAGATGCATGTCCGCACCCTCTCCGACGCGTTCATCGAGACCTATCTCGAGGCGGAATGGCCGGAGATTTCGGGCTGTGTCGGCTGCTACCGGATCGAGGGGCCGGGCGCGCAGCTCTTCAGCCGGATCGAGGGCAGCCAGTTCACCGTGCTGGGGCTGCCGCTGCTGCCGGTGCTCGATTATCTGCGGGTTCGGGGAATATTGACGTCATGACCGTGCCTTATGCCGAAGTGATCGGCGACCCGATCAAGCACAGCAAATCGCCGCTGATCCACGGCTTCTGGATCGAGGCGCTCGGGCTCGAGGCCGCGTATCGCGCGCATCATGTGACGCCCGACGGGCTCGCCGGCTATTTCGCCGAGCGCCGCGCCGATCCGGCCTGGCGCGGCTGCAACATCACCCTGCCCCACAAGCAGGCCGCGCTCGACCTGGTCGAGGATCGCGGCGATGTGCGGGCGACGATCGGGGCGATCAACCTCGCGCTTCGGGCGGAGGACGGCGCGATCATCGGCACCAATACCGATGCCGGCGGCTTCTACGCACCGATCGCCGAGGTGCCGCTGGCCGGCGCACCGGTGGTGGTGATCGGCGCCGGCGGCGCGGCGCGGGCGATCCTGTTCGCGCTGTCGCGGATCGGCGTCGGCGAGGTCACGATCCTCAACCGCAATGTGCTCAAGGCGGCGGCGTTGCTGGCGGCCTTCGGGCTCAAGGGCAAGGCGCTGCCGTTGAGCGCGCCGCTCCCGCCGGCGGCATTGCTGGTCAACACCAGTTCGCTCGGCATGGCCGGGCAGCCGCCGCTCGATCTCGATCTGTCGCCGCTGCCCGGGGACGCGGTGGTCTATGAGATCATCTATGCGCCGCTCGAAACCGGGCTGCTCAAGGCGGCGCGGGAGCGCGAGCTCGACACGGTCGACGGGCTCGACATGCTGATCGGCCAGGGTGCGCTGGCCTTCGAGCTGCTGTTCGGCGCCGAGCCCCCGCGCGACCGCGACGAGGAGCTGCGGGAGCTGCTGACGTCATGATCACGCGATGCTGACCCTGGGCCTCACCGGCTCGATCGGCATGGGCAAGTCGACCGTCGCGGCGATGTTCGAGGATCTCGGCGTGCCGGTGTTCGACGCGGATGCCGCCGTCCATCGCCTGCAGGGGCCGGGCGGCAGGCTCGTGCCCGAGATCGAGGCGGCGTTTCCCGGCACCACCGGACCGGCCGGTGCCGATCGCGAACGACTCGGCGCGGCCCTGTTCAGGGACCGGGCGGCGCTGCAGCGGCTCGAGGCGATCATTCACCCCGCGGTTGCCGAGGAACGCGCCGCCTTCCTGCGCGAACATGCCGGTGCCGCGCTGGTCGTGCTCGACATCCCCCTGCTGTTCGAAACCGGCGGCGACCGTGCGGTCGACAAGGTAGCGGTCGTCTCCGCGCCCGCCGCGGTGCAGCGCGCGCGCGTCCTTGCCCGGCCGGGGATGAGCGCGGAACGGCTCGACGCGATCCTTGCGCTCCAGACGCCCGATGCCGAAAAGCGCGCCCGCGCCGACTTCGTCATCCAGACCGGGGGCAGCACCGACGAAACAAGGATGGCGGTAGCCGCATTGGTCACTTGCCTCGGGGCGCCGCAATCACGATAACATAGATCATGCGCGAAATCGTCTTCGACACCGAGACCACCGGATTCAGCTTCGCCGATGGCGACCGGATGGTTGAGATCGGCTGCGTCGAGCTGGTCAACCGGGTCGAGACCGGGCGCACCTTCCACGCCTATTTCCATCCCGAGCGCACGATGCCGGCCGAGGCGCAGCGCGTGCACGGGCTGAGCGACGCCTTCCTGTCGGACAAGCCGCTGTTCGGCCACGGCGTCGACGATCTGCTCGAGTTTCTCGGCGACAGCCCGCTGGTCGCCCATAATGCGAGCTTCGATTTCGGCTTCCTCAACGGCGAGCTCGCACGCTGCGGGCGGACTCATGTCCATCTCGACCGGATGGTGGACACCATCGTGCTCGCCCGTACCCGCCATCCCGGCGCCAAGCACAGCCTCGACGCGCTCTGCACGCGTTACGGCATCGATCGCAGCCACCGCACGCTGCACGGCGCGCTGCTCGACGCGCAATTGCTCGCCCAGGTCTATGTCGAGCTGACCGGCGGGCGCCAGATCGGGCTGACGCTCGTCACGGAAACGGCCGAGGTGCAGGAGAGCTTCGCGCCCGCCGCTGCGCCGGCGATCGTCCGTCCGCCGCGCCTGTTTGCCGCAAGCGAGGCGGAACTCGCGCGGCATGCGGCGTTTATGAAGAAGATCACGAATCCGCTTTGGGGGGTCGAGGCGTCCGGTTGACGCAGGTACGGGGCGAGGCCTAGCTGTCTGGTCCCACTGAACTGGAGAATGCTCATGGACATCCGGATTTCCGGCCATCAGGTCGCGACCGGCGACGCGCTGAAAAGCCATGTCGAATCTCGGCTCCAGGGTATCGCCGCCAAATATTTCTCCCGTGCCATCTCCGCTCATGTCACCTTCGGCAAGGGACCGCACGACAATGGCTTCACCTGCGACATCGTCGCCCATGTGATGCAGGGCCTGGTGCTCAAGGGCAGCAATGACGGCATGGATGCGCATGGCGCGTTCGATGGCGTCGCCGACAAGATCGAGAAGCAGCTGCGCCGCTATATGCGCCGGCTGAAGGACCGCAACTCGGCCCAGGCGAACGGGGCGGCGAACGGCGCCGATGACGAGGGCGCCGCCGACAATGCCGGCTACACGCTGTTTCGGGAGACCGACGACGAGGTAACTGAGGATTTCCCGCCGATCATCGCCGAAACCCGGGTCGACGTGCCCGACGCGACCGTCTCCGATGCGGTGATGATGCTCGATCTGCGCAACACCACGGCGCTCCTGTTCCGCAACGTCGGATCGGGAGCGTACAACATGGTCTATCGCCGGGGCGACGGCACGATCGGCTGGGTCGAGCCCCACCGCGCCGCCTGAGGGGATCCGCCCCGGCTATCGCCCGTCGCCAAACGGCGCTATGGGCGCGCGCCGGGGTGGCGTGCCCCCAAGGATGACGATGACCGACCTGACTGATCTCCTGACGCCGGAGACCGTTTTCGAACGGCTTGCGGTGACGAACAAGAAGGCGCTGTTCCAGCAACTCGCCGCCGCGGCCGCCGCGGCGTATGATCTCGATTCGGCGATGGTCGTCGACGGGCTCGTCAAGCGCGAGAAACTGGGCTCGACCGGCTTTGGCGGCGGCGTCGCGACGCCGCACGCCCGGATCGCCGGGCTCAATCAGGTCGTCGGCGTGTTCGCGAAACTGGCGCAGCCGATCGATTTCCAGGCGATCGACGATCTGCCGGTGGACATGGTCTTCCTGCTGTTGTCGCCCGTCGATGCCGGCGCCCTGCATCTGAAGGCGCTGGCGCGGGTGTCGCGGCGGCTGCGCGAGCGCGGCTTTGTCGACAAGCTGCGCGGCGCCGGATCGCGCGACGCGCTTTACGCGATGCTGACCGCCGACGAGGCCCGTGACGCCGCCTGATCTCCCCGCCCAGGGTGAGGAAGCGCATTTCCGGGCGCTCGAATCGCTCTATGCCGCCGCGCCGATCAATCGGCTGTTCGAATCGACGCTCGTGATTCCCGCGCCCGGCGTCGCCCGGATCCATTTCCTGGTCGACGAGCGTTATTTCCATGCCGGCGGCGCGGCGCATGGCACGAGCTATTTCAAGATGCTCGACGATGCCGCCTTCTACGCCGCGAACAGTCTCGTCACCGACCGCTTCCTGCTCACCACCGCCTTCAACCTGCTCTTCACCAAGCCGCTCAAGGCGGGTCCGGTGGTGGCGGAGGGGCGCTGGGTCAGCGGCCAGCGCCGCGTCTTCGTCGCCGAGGCACGGCTGATCGATGCCGAAGGCGAGGAGGCGGCGCGGGGCACCGGCACTTTCATGCGCAGCCGGATCGCGCTGGCCGGATTGCCCGGATATCGGGCGGCTCCATGAGCGACAGCCTGCCGAGCGGCGTGCTGGTCGGCGCGATGCTCAGGCGCGTGAACGATGCCGGCGGGATCGGCACGGTGCTCGCGCGCGGCGATGCCCAGGCGGGGGCGATCCTGGTCATCACCCTGGAAAAAGGGGTTAATTCCGGGGCTTACGAGCGCGGGATCGGGCCGGAGGGAAAGGTCGCGCTGGTCCGGGTTGGACCGCAAGCCATTGATAGAAATGAAGAAATGTCGGATTACTGGCGCCGCCGCCGTGCCCGGGACCCCGATTTATGGGTAATTGAACTGGATATCGCGTCGGCGGAACGATTCGCCGCAGAAACGATCGTCCAAGGTTGACTTGGTTGCGCTGCACAACGATGGCGCGCGTTCTATCACGCGCGTTGCGCCGTGCCGGGTGCGATCCGGCTAGGTTACGCAGTCGGGGGGACGTCCGGGGGATCGCTTTTTGACGCGATCGTTTCGCACACCAACCGCATATTTCGAAGTTTTAATGACGTTTTTCTCTCGCGCCGCCACCCTCGCGGCGATGACTCTCGGCATCACC
Organism: Sphingomonas bacterium; assembly: GCF_028293085.1. Classification (GTDB taxonomy): domain Bacteria; phylum Pseudomonadota; class Alphaproteobacteria; order Sphingomonadales; family Sphingomonadaceae; genus Sphingomonas. The sequence continues at coordinate 2,051 of NZ_JAQGLC010000118.1, read as the reverse complement.
GGCATGATGGGTGCAAGCACTCCGGGCTTTGCCCTGGAACTCGACAAGTCTCTTAAACTCCCCATCACGCTCGCGGTTCCCCAGCCGAGCCCGACGCCCGAGACCGAGGCGACGCCGGCCCCCGCAGAAACCGCCGAGCCTGCCGTCCAGACCGACGGCGACATTCCCGCCCAGGCACCAGCCACAGACTATGCCAGCCTGTCCGACGCCGTCGCCGCGCAGGCTACCGATGCGCAGGATCGCGACCTCTCCTGCATGGCGAGCGCAATCTATTTCGAGGCGAAGGGCGAGCCGCTGTCGGGCCAGCTCGCTGTCGCCGACGTGATCCTCAACCGTACCAAGTCGGGCCGTTTCCCGAAATCGATCTGCTCGGTGGTGACCCAGCGCGGCCAGTTCTCGTTCGTGCGCGGCGGCCATATCCCGACGATCGCGAGCAGCCATGCCTATCGCACCGCGGTCGCGGTCGCGCGCGTCGCGATGGCCGATGCCTGGGACAGCCCCGCGCCGGACGCGATGTATTTCCACGCTCGCCGCGTTTCGCCGGGCTGGCGGATGGTCAAGATCGCCGCGATCGGGAATCATGTATTCTATCGCTGAGGCGACAGGGCCATGTTTATCGCTGACGCGATGGGACACGTCTTCCATCGCTGAAAACCGCGTACAGGTTTGACCCGTTCGTGAAATGTTCTAGATCGGGGGGATGCTGCAGCGTCCCCCCGATTCGTATATCGACACCCCGGGATCGGCCCTTTGCGCCGCCGATGTGGCGCGCGGGACCACCCGCATGCTGCTCCGCCATGATCTGGTCGCCATGGCCGAAGTGCCGCTCGACGGCGGCCGCCGCGCCGATCTGATGGCGCTCGATGCGCGCGGCAACATCGTCATCATCGAGATCAAGGTGTCGCGCGCCGACCTGCTCGGCGACGCCAAATGGACCGACTATCTCGGCTGTTGCGACCGTTTCTACTGGGCGATTCCCGCCGGATTCGACGCGACGCCGCTCGACGGCGAGGCGTTCCTGCCCGGCCGTACCGGCATCATCGTCGCCGACCGCTACGACGCCGCGATCGTGCGTGAGGCGCACACGGATCCGCTGTCGGCGGCTACCCGCAAGCGCAACACGCTTGCCTTTGCCAGGCGGGCGGGGCGTCGGATGATCGGGTTGATCGATCCCGATGCCGGGGCGCTGCTATAGCGACCCCGGGAAGTCGCCAGGGTCCAGACCCTAGAGCTTGGGGCCCGAAACGGCGCGCCGTTCCTTTTTCGGGGTTTCCGCCATCAGCTTCGCCATCGCGGTAGCCCGCGTATCCTCATTGGCATAGTCGCGCGCCGATTTGCCGGCGAGCAGGTCCGCCTGGTCGGGATCGGCATTCGCCGCGAGCAGTGTCCGCGCCATGCCGAGGTCGCGGCGCTGCACCGCGCGGATCAACGGGGTTTCGCCGCTCGAATTGGCGAGATTCACATTGGCATTGGCGGTGAGCAATATCTGCATCAGGTCGATCTCGCCCAGGCCCGCAGCGACCAGCATCGGGGTGTTGCCCCTCTCGTCGCGCAAATTGGGGTCGGCGCCCTTGGCCAGCAGGAAGCGCAGATAGGTGCCGTCGCCGCGCTTGACGACGATGTGCAGCGCGCCCTCACCGGTCGAATAGTCGCGCGTGTTGATCACCGTGGTGCCCGGCACGTTGAGCATCTTCGTCACGTCGTCGCCCTTGGCATCGCGCACTGCCTGGAGGAACTTGTAGCTTTCCGATTGCTGCTGCGCCTGGGCGGGAATGGCGGTGCCGAGCAGTGCGACGGCGAGCGCGATGCCGAGTGAACGTACGATCATCGAGTGGACGGGCCCCCTGTAGTGCCGAGGTGTAACGCCGAAAGCGATTTCGGCTCGAACTTGCGCGCCGGGCCTTAACAGATCATGGCTGGCCGCGCCATGAACGAGATAGCCCGTGCCCCCATCGCTCACCTCCTGGGCCGCGCGCTGGCGGTGCTGCTGGCGGCGGCGCTGCCGGCCGCCTGTTCCGGCCCCGCCGCGCCCGCCAGGCCGCCGCTCGAGG
>NZ_JAQGLC010000079.1 GCF_028293085.1 Sphingomonas bacterium | reverse complement strand
GCCGTCGCGGCCGACATCGGTGAACAGCAGGGAGGCGACGCCGGCGTCCTCGAAGCGGCGGGCGAGATCGACCACCGCGACGGTGGAGACGTCCGCCCAGCCGCGCGTCGCCACCATGCCGTCCTTTGCGTCGACCGCGACGACGATGCCGCCGGGGAAGTCGCGCGCCGCCTCGCGGACCAGCTCGGGATTCTCGAGCGCTGCGGTGCCGATCACCACGCGCGACACGCCCAGATCGAACCAGCGCTCGATCGACTCGCGGGTGCGGATGCCGCCGCCGAGCTGAACATGGCCGGGAAAGCGCTCGACGATCGCGGCGACAGCCTCGCCATTGACCGAGGCGCCGGCAAATGCTGCGTCGAGATCGACCACGTGGAGATACTCGGCACCCTGTTCGGCGAAGATCATCGCTTGGGCGGCGGGGTCGTCGCCATAGATTGTCGCGCGGTCCATATCGCCCTCGGCGAGGCGCACGACCTGACCGGCTTTCAGGTCGATCGCGGGGAAGACGATGAGGGTCATGGCCGCCACTCCAGGAAGCGGGCGAGCAGCTCCAGCCCGTAACGCTGGCTCTTCTCGGGGTGGAATTGCACGCCGAGCATATTGTCGCGGCCGATTGCCGCGGTGACCGGGCCGGCATGGTCGGTCGACGCGATCACGTCTTCGCCCTCATAGGCATAGCTGTGCAGGAAATAGGCCTCTCCCGGCTCGATCAGCGGGTGTGCCAGCGCCGGGACGACATCGTTCCAGCCCATATGCGGCACCTTGGCGACTAAATCGGTGGGCGTCAGATGGCGGACGGTGCCGCGCAGCCAGCCGAGCCCGGGATGTATCCCGTTCTCCTCGCCGGCATCGGCCATCAGCTGCATGCCGACACAGATGCCGAGGAACGGCACGCCGCCGCCCCGCACGCGTCGGTCGAGCGCCTCGACCATGCCGGGCACGGCGCGCAAGGCGGAGGCGCAGGCCCCGAATGCGCCGACGCCGGGCAGCACGATCCGGTCGGCGCGCGCGACCGTGTCGGCATCGGCGGTGATGTCGACATTGGTCGCGCCCGCCGCCTTCAGCGCGTTGGCGACCGAGTGAAGATTGCCCGCGCCATAGTCGATCAGCGCGATGCTCATGACAGCAGCGCGGAGAATCCGCTTGCTGCCAGGCTCGCGGTGAACTCGATCACCTCGGCCTCGGCCGCGCCGTTGGTCACGAACGGATCGGTCGCGGCGAGCGCCTCGACCTCGCGCTTGTGCCCGCGCGTCAGGATCACGCCGCCGGTCCGTGGCACCTGGCGGCCCGCGACGAGGAAGATGCCCTCGACATAGCCCTTTTCGAGCCAGGCGACATGCGCCGCCTGGAACTGGTCGACCTCGTCGAGCGACACGACATAGCGCAGCAGGATCAGGCACAGCGGCACGCCGGGCCGTTCGACTCCGGCCACCTCAGAGCATGCCCTTGGTGGACGGAATCGCGTCCGCCTTGCGCGGATCGATCTCGACCGCGATGCGCAGCGCCCGGGCGAGGCCCTTGAACGCGCTTTCGATGATGTGGTGGTTGTTCTTGCCGTAGAGCGTCTCGACGTGGAGCGTGATCCCGGCCGAACCCGAAAAGCTGTGGAACCAGTGCTCGAACAGCTCGGTATCCATCTCGCCGAGGCGCTTCTGGCTGAACTCGCATTTCCACACCAGATACGGGCGGCCGGAAATGTCGAGCGCGACTCGCGTCAGCGTCTCGTCCATCGGCGACAGTGCATCGCCATAGCGGCGGATGCCCTTCTTGTCGGCGAGTGCCTGCGCGACTGCCTCGCCGATCGCGATGCCGGTATCCTCCACCGTATGGTGCTGATCGATATGCAGATCGCCGACCGCCTTCACGTTCAGGTCGATCAGCGAATGGCGCGAGAGCTGCTCGAGCATGTGATCGAGGAAACCGATGCCGGTCTCGATCGTATAGCTGCCGGTGCCGTCCAGGTTGACGGTCACGTCGATTGACGTCTCCTTGGTGGAGCGCGAGATGGTGGCGGTGCGCATGCGCATCCCCATAGCGCGCGTTGCCCATCATGCAATCTTGGCGAAGCAATCTTGACCGGGGAACAAAGCCCGCTACCCAAGGCGCATGAGCGATGGACTGCCCGATAGCCTGATTCCCTATGACGAAATCGTCCAGGAGGCGCTGCGCGCCGTGGTCGGGCGGGTGCTGGGGTCGGTCGCCGAAAATGGTGGATTGCCCGGTGATCATCATTTCTACATCACCTTCAAGACCCAGGCGGCCGGCGTCGACATTCCGCAGCGGCTGATCGAGCGGTTTCCCGACGAGATGACGATCGTGATGCAGAACCGCTATTGGGACCTGCTGGTCGACGATACCGGCTTCTCGATCGGGCTGAGCTTCAACCAGGTGCCGTCGAAGCTGGTCATTCCCTACGCGGCGGTGACGGGCTTCCACGACCCTTCCGTCAATTTCGAGCTGCGCTTCCAGGCGCAGGAGGGCCCCGAGGGCCCCGATCCGCATGACGAGGCGGAGAATGACGGACCGACCGTCACGCCGGTCGAGGACGGATCGAACGTCGTCTCGGTGGATTTCAAGCGGAAGAAATAATTCTCCCTCTCCCAGCGGGAGAGGGAAGGGGCCCATCGCAACGCGATGGGAAGGGTGAGGGTGACGCTTCGTCGCCTCGTCGTCCTCACCCTTCCGGCGCTTCGCGCCTCCCTCCCTCTCCCGCTGGGAGAGGGATTCTGACGGAGTAGTTCTGGATGACCGACACCCGCACCGAAACCGATTCGATCGGCGCCATCCAGGTCCCGGCCGACGCCTATTGGGGCGCGCAGACGCAGCGCTCCATCGAGAATTTCCCGTTCGGCGCGAGCGAGCGCATGCCGATCGGCGTGGTCCACGCGCTGGCACTGGTGAAGCAGGCCGCGGCGCGGGTGAACCGGGCGCATGGGCTGGACGCGACGATTGCCGAGGCGATCGAGGCGGCGGCGGCGGAGGTCGCCTCGGGCAAGCTCGACGATCAATTCCCGCTGGTGATCTGGCAGACCGGCTCCGGCACCCAGAGCAACATGAACGTCAACGAGGTGATCGCCGGCCGCGCCAACGAGATACTGGCGGGCAAACGTGGCGGCAAGGTGCCGGTACACCCCAACGATCACGTCAATATGAGCCAGTCGTCCAACGACAGTTTCCCGACCGCGCTGCATATCGCGGCGGCGATGGCGGCGACGCAGCGGTTGTTTCCGGCGCTCGACCGGCTGCACGACGCGCTCGACGCCAAGGCGACGGCCTGGGCCGATATCGTCAAGATCGGGCGCACGCATCTGCAGGACGCGACGCCGGTCACGCTGGGTCAGGAATTCTCCGGCTATGCGAACCAGCTTTATCGCTGCCGCGCGCGGATCACGCCCGGGGTGGTGCACGGCATGTGCCAGCTGGCGCAGGGCGGCACGGCGGTCGGCACCGGGCTTAACGCGCCGAAGGATTTCGGCGAGGCGATCGCGGCGCAGCTTTCCGAGCTGACCGGGCTGCCCTTCTTCACCGCGGAGAACAAGTTCGAGGCGCTCGCGTCGAACGATCCGATCGTCCATTTGTCGGGCACGCTCAACACGCTGGCGGTGGCGTTGACCAAGATCGCCAATGATATCCGGCTGCTCGGATCGGGTCCGCGCTCGGGAATCGGCGAGCTCGATCTGCCGGCGAACGAGCCGGGCAGCTCGATCATGCCGGGCAAGGTCAATCCCACCCAGTGCGAGATGCTGACGATGGTGTCGGCGCAGGTGATGGGCAACAACGCCGCGATCACCATCGGTGGGCTGCAGGGGCATCTCGAGCTCAACGTGTTCAAGCCGCTGATCGGGGCCAATCTGTTGCGGTCGCTGGATCTGCTGAGCGTGGGCATGGAAAGTTTCGCCGAGCGCTGTGTCGATGGGCTCGAGCCGAATCGCGGGCGGATCGCGGAGTTGGTCGATCGATCGCTGATGCTGGTGACGGCGCTGGCGCCGGAGATCGGCTACGACAATGCCGCGAAGATCGCCAAGCACGCGCATGCCGAGGGGCTGACGCTGAAGGAAGCGGGGCTGGATCTGGGGCTGGTGGATGCGGCGACGTTCGACCGGCTGGTTCGGCCAGAGACGATGGTCTGACGCGTCGCCCCGGCGGAGGCCGGGGCCGGCTTGCGATTGTGATGGCCGGTTGCCGCAAATCCGGAGGCCTCGGCCTCCGCCGGGGCGACGATGGGAACCTCGCGCCCCTTCGCGCGCTCTGCCTCCTCGCAACGGAGGGATTCGCATGAAGACGAGCACGATGCTGGGCGGCCTGATCGGCAGCGCGATCGACGGGGCGAGCGGCGATGACGGCACGGCGGACGGGGCGTTGATCGGTGCCGGTGTCGTGACCGCGGCGCGCATCATCGTGCCGATCGCGGCGACCTTTGCGGTCGGGTGGCTGGTGCTGCGCGGGCTCAACACGCTTGCCGATAGCGTGCTCGGCCCGCGAGCCGCGCAAGGCTGATCTGCCGCAAGACGGGTTGACGCGAGCGGGGCGCCCGCGCCACTAGCGCGCATGGACGCCCCCGAATCCGATCCGCATGGCTTCAAACGCCGTGGCGTGCTGTTCGTCCTCTCCTCGCCGTCGGGCGCGGGCAAGTCGACGATCGCGCGCAAGCTGCGCGAGGACCAGCCCGAGCTGGTCGTGTCGGTTTCCTACACCACGCGGCCGATCCGGCCGGGCGAGGTCGACGGCGTCGATTATCATTTCGTCGATCTCGAAACCTTCCGCGCGATGGTGGCGAATCACGAGTTCCTCGAATGGGCGCATGTCTTCGGCCATCGCTACGGCACGCCCAAGGCACAGGTGTGGAACGTGCTCGAACAGGGCCGCGACATCCTGTTCGATATCGACTGGCAGGGCGCGCAGCAGCTCCATCAGCTCGCCGGCGGCGACATCGTCCGCGTGTTCATCCTCCCGCCATCGATGGCGGAGCTCCGCACCCGGCTCGAACGCCGCGCGACCGACAGTCCGGACGTGATCGACGCGCGCATGGACCGCGCCGCGAACGAGGTGAGCCACTGGGACGGCTATGACTATGTGCTGGTCAATGACGATGTCGACCATTGTTTCGACTGCGTGAAGACGATCCTGGCGGCCGAGCGGCTCAAACGCTCGCGCCAGACCGGGATCATCGGGTTCATCCGCAAGCTGATCCGCACTTCACCTTCAGGCGAGTAGTTCCAGGAACCGCACCCCGGCGTTGAAATCGCGGCGGCGCGATTCGAGCGCGGCGAGCGACAGGTCGTCGCGGCCCCATTGCTCCGCCTGCCAGTCCTCGTCGAGCTCGACCGCGCGCCAGACCTCGTCCGCCGTCGCCGCGCCTTCGAGCAGCGCCAGCGCCGCGACCAGCGAACCGCCGATGGTGACGATGGGGGAGAGGCCGGCCAGTTCCCACGCGCTTCGCGCGGCGATCGCGTCGTTCAGGCGCGTCAGGGTCAGTGGCGGTTGCGGCCGGTGCATGATGCCGGTCGCCACTTCGAAATGTACGTCGTAGCGCGTGCGTGCCCAATCGAGCAGCGGATCCCATGCCGCCGCCTGGCGCGCGACGAGATCGGGCGGTGCGTCGGCGCGGTAGCAGAGCAGGTCACTCTCGCCGAACGTGGCGAGGCCCGTCGCGAAGGTGACGGGGTCGGCGGCGATCCGGTCGATCGCGGCATTGGCGAGGCCGGTCAGCGGCATCGTTCGCGGATCGATCTCCGCGCCTTCCGCGACCGCGCGCCACTCATCGGCTGCAGCCTCGGCCAGCGCGGGCGTCGGGAGGATCAGCGGCTGCCGGCCGGGCGTGCGGACCGGCCTGTCGTCGAGGCGGATGCCGCGCTCCGTGTCGATCGCGACGCTTTTCCAGAAGCGCTTCACGGGTGAACGTACCTCAAGACTCGGGCGGCGTCCGCCAGCGGCGCGCCATCGAGCGCGGGACTATCGCGATCATCGCCAGCGCCGACAGCACGATCGCGACGCCGAGGATCTTCGGCCCCAGGGTCTGGGCGCGGCCGAGCAGGACGACGCCGAAGATCGCGCCGGCCGATCCGGCGATCCGGGTGAGGGTGAGGGCCAGCCAGCGGTTGCGGGCGGTGCTATCCGGGTCGGTCATAGCGTCTCCATGTGCAGGGGCAGGCTCGCCACCGTCTCGGCGATGGCATGGGCGCCCGCCGCGCTCAGTTCCTCGGCGGGATGATAGCCCCAGGCGACGCCCAGCGCCCGCGTGCCCGCCGCGCGCGCCATCATCATGTCATAACTGGTGTCGCCGATCATCACCGTCGTCTCGGGCGCCGCGCCGGCCTCGGCCATGGCCAGCTCGACCATCGAGGGATGCGGCTTGGAGGGGTGGCGATCGGCCGTCTGCAGCGTGACGAAGCGGTCGGCGATGCCGTGATGCGCGAGGATGCGGGCCAGGCCGCGATCCGACTTGCCGGTCGCGACGCCGAACAGCCAGCCGGCGCCGGCCAGGGCATCGAGCGCGTCGATCATGCCGTCGAACAGCGGCTCCTCGTCCATCGCGCCCGAGGCACGCAGCCGGAAGAAGGCGGCTTTATATTCCTCGGCGAGCGTACGGTGGCGCGCGTCGTCGAGCTCGGGGCTGAGGGCGGCGATCGCCTCGACCACGCTCAGGCCGATGATCCGGCGGATCGCGTTCCTGCTCGGGGCCTCGAGGCCGCCGAGCTGGAACGCTTCCTCCATCGAGCGGCAGATATTCGCCTGGCTGTCGACGAGCGTGCCGTCGCAATCGAACAGAGCGAGGCGGTTTGTCATATGGTCCTCATCAGGTCGGCGAGCGCGTTGTTGCCGGCGCGGGCGAGCCCGCCGATCGTACCGGCGCGATCGGCTTCGCCCTTGTTCTGGCCGAGCTTGTTGGTGCCGCGCACCGCCTCGATCGTCACTTCGAAGCCGATGATCGCGCGCAGCATCGCGCGGAAGCGGGCGTCGTCCATCTTGGCGCGAGTCCAGACATTGTCGGGGATCACGCGGGGCTCGTGGATCGCGGCGAGGGTGTCGAGCAGGGCGATCAGGGCGTCCTCGTCGATGGCGTGCGCGGTGCCCTCGATCTCGACGGCGACATAATTCCAGGTCGGGACCTGCTGGACGGGATCGGCGTACCAATTGGGCGTGACATAGCCGTCCGGGCCGGCGATGCTGAGGATCACGCGGGCGCCGTCGAGCAACGGCACTAGCCGATTGGCGCGCGCGAGGTGGAAGCGGACGGCCTTGTCGCCTGCCGGGACGATCGGCGCATGGGCGACCATCGGACCGTCGGTGGTCGCCGCGAGGATATGCGCGAAGCCCCGCGCGACCGCCCAGTCGAGCATCGCGGCGTCATTGTCGAAGCGGAAGGCCTTGTTCGGGTGCATGGGTCTGGCCGTAGCGTAGCCGGTGCGGGAATCAATCGCGGGTTCGCCAGCACGCTCCCTCATGCCTACACATGGTTCTATGGATCGCCAAAAAGAGTCAGCGCCTCCATGTGCATTCTATCTCGCGCGAGCGCACGAGCCGTCAGACCCTTTGCGTCTGACAAATCCGGGCTCGCTCCAGCGTTTACCAGTATCGTCGTAAGCGACGCGCGGGGTCGTGAATCCAGTTCCCCTTTGTCGTAGCGACGACAAGCTTCCTCACATTCGATATCGACGGCGAGCTGCAAGGGCCTGAAGCCGCCAAAATCAGGATCCGGTTGATCCGGATCGGCACCGTTCCGCAGAAGCACGACAAGCGCTTCCTGATCGAAGTCCTCAATGGCGCAATGCAAAGGCAACATCGGGACCTCGCAAGTCTTCATCGGCCGGAGCTCGTCATGGAATCACGCGCTCCCGCGATTCCGCCGCTCCCCGCGCCGGGCCTTGCGCACCGTCTTGGCATGCGCCTTGGCCTGCTGCTTCTTCACTGCCTTGTTCGGCGGGGGCGGCGTATCCAGTGGCATGTTGTTGCCGAGCATCTCGTCGAAACCGAGCTGCTTGAGGCTCTCGGCGAAATGCTGGGGCAGCTCGGCCTGGATGTCGATCTTGCCGCCATCGGGATGGTCGACCGCGATCCGCCGCGAATGGAGATGCATCTTGCGGCTGATCCCGCCGGTCAGAAAGGCGGCTTGCCCCCCATATTTGCCGTCGCCGACGATCGGGTGGCCGATCGCCGCCATGTGCACGCGAAGCTGATGGGTGCGGCCGGTATGCGGGATCAGCTCGACCCACGCCGTGGTGTTGCCCGCGCTTTCGATCACGCGATAGCGCGTCCGGGCGAGCGCACCTTCCTTCTCGTCGACATGCATCTTCTCGCCGCCGCTGCCGGGCTGCTTGGCGATGGGCAGGTCGATCGTGCCGTCCTCGATCGAGGGGACGCCGACGATCAGCGCCCAATAGGTCTTCTTCGCGCTGCGCGAGGAGAAGGCCTTGGCGAAGAAGGCGGCCGCGCGGGTGGTACGGGCGAGGAGCAGCGCGCCGCTCGTGTCCTTGTCGAGGCGGTGGACCAGCTTGGGCCGGCTCTCGCCGTCGAACTGCAGGCCGTCGAGCAGGCCGTCGACATGCTCGTGCGTCTTGGTGCCGCCTTGCGTCGCGAGGCCGGCGGGCTTGTTGATGACGATCGCCTGCTTGTCGCGGTGGATGACGAGATCGCGGACGAACTCGGTCTGCTCCTCGCTCAGCGGCGGCCGCTCGCGCTTCTGGGGCGTATCTTCGCGGACCGGCTCGGCCGGGGGCACCCGGATGGATTGACCGGCGACGATGCGGTCGCCCGGCGTCGCGCGCGCGCCGTCGACGCGGAGCTGGCCGGTGCGCGCCCATTTGGCGACGGTGGTGAAGCTGGTGTCGGGCAGATGCCGCTTGAACCAGCGATCGAGCCGGATGCCGTCATCGTCGGCGCCGACGTTGAACTGGCGGACGTCAGTCTCTGTCCGGGGGGTCTCTTTCCGGTCGCTCATGCCGCCACCCGCACCAGCGCTAGGCCGGCAAAGAGTGCGAGGATCGAGCCGACCACCGAGAGGAGGATGTAGAACAGCGCAATGCCGAGATCGCCGCGCTGGATCATGTTGACCACGTCGAGCGAGAAGGCCGAGAAGGTCGTGTAGCCGCCGAGCACGCCGACGCCGAGCAGCAGGCGCCAATTCTCGCCCGGAACCGACATCCGCGCGAGGGAACCGACGAGGAGGCCCATCGCGAAGCCGCCGATCAGGTTCACGGCAAGCGTGCCATAAGGGAAGGCCGGGCCGAAGGCGGCAAGCGTCGCGCGGCCGGTGAGATGCCGTGCGCCGGCGCCCACGGCGCCGCCGAGCATGACGAGAAGAAGTTGGAACATGCGGCCCCGTTAGCGCGGATCGGTGGAAATGAGAACCTTGGGGGATTTTTCACGACGGATGTAATTTCCCTCTCCCCTCGCGGGAGAGGGAAGGGGCCCGCTGCCGAAGGCAGTGGGAAGGGTGAGGGGGACTGAGGTTCGAGCCTCAGTCCCCCTCACTCTTCCGTCGCTTCGCTCCTCCCTCCCTCTCCCACGGGGGAGAGGGAATTTAGGGATCAATTCCCGTTGTTCGCCACCAGATCCACGTCCGTCCCGCCATCAGCGCGGCTCGTGAGGAACAGGGCGAAGGCGCCGTCGTCGCGGTCGCGGGTGCCGCCGAGGACATGTTCCGATCCGTCGGCCTGATGCTCGGCCGAATAGCCGGCATTGGTCGCGCGCGTGTAATACCAGTCGAGCACCGTCTGTAAGGGGGCGGAACTGGCGAAGCTGACCGCGCGGAGCGCGCAGCCGCCGTCTTCGGTGCCGGCCGCTTCCGAGACGCGGGCGTCGGGATAGAGCGGCAGGTCGGCGGGCAGGCGCTGCGCCCAGCGTGCGGAATAGCGCATATTGCCCGCGCAACCGCTGGTGCGCTTGTCCTTCTGCCGTGCGGCGAGCGCCCCGAGCGTGAGCGATTCGCGCGCCGCATCGCATTGCGGGCAGTCGGCGGCGGGGGCTGGCGCCTTCTTGAGCGTCTCGCTGCGGGCAGCGCCGGTGGTCGCGGCGGCGCCCGCGGGCGGGACGGCGATGCCGTCAGGCGGGACGGCGCCGGAATAAGGCTGGGCAGGCGGGCGAACCGCGTCGTTATTGGCCTGTTGCGCGAGCGTGGGGTCGACCATGATCTGGTCCTGCAGCGCGCTCATCAGCGCCGGATCGCGGCTCGCATTCGCGCTGTTGCCGTCGACCAGTTCATTGTCGAGCGTATCGAGATTGCGGTCGCCATCGCTCCGCGACCCGCACGCAGCGAGCGCCACGGGCAAAGCGAGGACGACAAGGCCCCGAAACCGGCTGCGAACCATGCGAACAAAAGCTCCCGTTACAGTCCCCACGACATGGCGCATTTCCGGTTAAGGAAGCGTTGGCATTGGCGCGAGACCAGCGATTCACCATGACGCTTGCGTTGGCGCTTCATGCTCGGCATGTTCTCGCCATGCTGAACATCCTCTCCATCCTGGTCGGCCTGCTGGTGCTGTTGCTCACCCTGGTCGGCTTCATCCCGTTCCTGGGCTGGCTCAACTGGCTGACGATCCCGCTGGGCATCGTCGGCGTGGCGCTCGGCGCGCTCTCCGCGCACAAGATGGGTCGGAACCTCAATCTCGTGCTGATCATCGTCTGCGCGATCCGCCTGTTCCTGGGCGGCGGCCTGATCTGATCCTGGTGCCTTTGGCAAACGAAAGGGCCCGGCGAGCGATCGCCGGGCCCTTCGTCGTTTCGGGAGAAATCAGGCGTTGAGGCGGTGCGTGAGGGTGATCTCGGCATTGAGCACTTTCGAAACCGGGCAGTTCGCCTTGGCGTCTGCAGCGATCTCGGCGAACTGGTCCGGCTCGATCCCGTCGATCGTCGCGGTCAGATCGAGATCCGATCGCGTGATCGTGAAGCCCGCATCCTGTTTTTCGAGCGTGACCTTGGCCGTCGTCTCCAGCGTGCCCGCACTGAAGCCGGCGCGGGCCAGGGCGAAGCTGAGCGCCATGGTGAAGCAGCTCGCATGCGCGGTCGCGATCAGTTCTTCGGGATTCGTGCCCGGACCTTCCTCGAACCGGCTGCTGAAACCATAGGGGATGTCGGCAAGCGCGCCCGACTGAGTCGAGACATGGCCGACACCGTCCTTGCCGAAGCCTTCGTACCGGGCCGATCCGCTGCGAGTCGTCATTGCTGGTCTCCTTGGCGAGGGTGCATGAAAAAGGGCGCGGATTGCGCCGCGCCCTCGATCATTAGCAAATGCCCTGTCTTAGCGGCAGCGCTTGTTCGCCGTCATCGACCGATCGATCGCGCGGCCGCCAAAGGCACCGCCGACGCCGCCGAGCACCGCACCCAGCGTCTTGTCGCCACGGCCGGCAATCGAGCTGCCGATCAGCGCGCCGCCGACACCGCCGACGATCAGGCCGGTCGTGCCGTCCGAATGGCGGCAATAGGTGCGGCCGTCGCGACCGCGATAGACGCGGGGCGTATAATGCTTCTTGCGCGCTTCAGCCTTGGTGGTCGGCACTGCCATGCTGACCGGAATGACGAGCGACGCGGCGCTGAGCGCCATGAGGAAATTACGCATCTTCTACTCCCTTGCTTTGAATCAAGCTGGGTCCGTAACGCTCCCTCGACGCGCATGGTTGCATTAACATAAAACAACGTTTCGTTCATGACACGATCGGGTGGCGGGCCGGGCTGGATTCTTCTCCACGATATCCACGTTATCCACAGGCTTGCAGCGCCGTTTGAGTCTTTCCACGACTCGGATTCGATGACACCTTCATGACTGTAAGAGGGCAGTGAGGAAGCGAGAAATCGCGGAGACATCAGCCACTTATGCCAGGGTCGTGAAAAGGTGCCGCAAGGAAACCGGTCATGATGCTGGCGGGATGCCGATCCCCGCAGGTACGCCCGCCGTCGCGAAAGCGAAGGCTTGGCGGACAGGCAAAGAGCGGTGTTCCAGGCGTCCTTTCCCGTCCCCGCGATTTGGAAGGACGTTGGCTGTGAAGGCTGAATGCGCGCCGCTCGTCACCGGGCGGAAGGTGGTTCGGAGATAGTGGCCAAAGCGAGGCTGTCGGGTTTCGGCCTGATTGTCGAGCTGGCCGCCGGAGGTCGCGGCGTTGAGGCCCGCAAGGGTATCGCGCCCGACCCCGGTGACCGAAATGCGAAGCTCGCAGCCGTTCGCGGCTCGGGTGGAGCATGCCGCCGAAACCAGAAGGCGCGGGCGTTTCTTCGGAGATGCCAAGCGGGTCGAAGTCCGGCGACAGGGGGTCGGCAGCAATGCCGGCCCCCATTTTGCGTCTGCGCGCTTTCGAAGCCGCGCGAACGCGCGAGCCCTGCGCGGGCCGGACTTGCTTCTCCCTAAAGAACGATACCGTCCGCGCAGGCAGCGTGCGCGAGGCTGGTCCTGGTTTCCGGCCGGGCGGAATCCGCACGATGAGAGGGCAGGGCTAGCTGGCCAGCAATGCCCGTGCCTTCGCGCAATCCTTGTCCATCTGCGTGGTCAGCGCTTCCAGGCTGTCGAAGCGTGCTTCGGGGCGCAGAAAGTCGATCAGCTCGACCTCGACGCACTGGTTGTACAGATCGCCGGTGAAATCGAAGAAATAGGGTTCGAGCAATTCCCGGGGAGGGTCGAAGGTGGGACGGACGCCGAGATTTGCGGCGCCTTCCAGCAGCCGCCCGTCGGGCAACCGCCCGCGCACCGCGTAGATGCCGTAAGCCGGCCGCAGATAATTGCCGAGATCCACATTGGCGGTCGGGTAGCCGATCGTGCGGCCGCGCTTGTCGCCGTGCTGGACCACCCCCTCGATCGCGAAGGGGCGGGTGAGCAACCGCGCCGCGCCGCGCGGATCGCTGCCGACGAGCAGATCGCGGATCCGGCTGGAGGAGACTTCCTCGCCGTCGAGCGCGACCGGCGCGACGGTGTCGACGGAGAAGCCGTTCTTCGCGCCGAGATCCGCCAGGATGTCGACATTGCCGCCGCGGGCCTTGCCGAAGGTGAAATCCATGCCGGTCACCACGCCGGCAACGCCGATCTTGTCGAGCAGGCGATCGGCGACGAATTCCAGCGCGGTCAGCCCGGCGAGCTCGGCATCGAAACGGAAGACGATCATCGCGTCGGCGCCGGCCGCGCCGAACAGGCGCTCGCGCTGATCGAGCGTGGTCAGCCGGAAGGGCGGTGCGTCGGGCTTGAAATGGCGGACGGGATGCGGATCGAAGGTCGCGACCAGCGCGGGACGGCCTTCCGCGCGCGCGCGCTCGACCGCCCGGCCAACCACTGCCTGATGCCCCATGTGGAACCCGTCGAAATTCCCCAGCGCGACGATCCCGCCCCGGAGTTCGGGAGGCACCACCGAGCCGCCATCTAGCCGCTCCATGCTTCGGCTATAGGGAGGGCATTGCGGGGGCGCTAGCCTTGCGGCGCAATGCCGGCGCGCAACACGCGGAGCACGTTGCCGCCCATCACCTTGGCGATGTCCGCGTCGGTAAAGCCGCGATCGATCAGCGCCTGGGTCACCGCAGCGAGCTGGCTCGAATCGAACCCGGTCGTGACCGCGCCGTCGAAATCCGAGCCGAGGCCGACATGGTCGATCCCGACGAGATCGCGGACATAGGCGATCGCGGTGGCCGCGGCCTCCGGCCTGGTCGAGCAGACCGCGCCATCCCAATAGCCGATGCCGATCACCCCGCCGGTCTTCGCGATGCCGCGGATCTCGTCGTCGGTGAGGTTGCGGTTGACCTTGCAGGTCGCCTGGACGCCGCCATGGCTGGCGACGATCGGGCGCTTCGCCATCGCGATCACCTGGGCGATCGTCGCGTGGCTCGAATGCGCGACGTCGACGATCATGCCGAGCGCCTCCATCCGGCGCACGACCTGCAGGCCGAGCGGGGTAAGGCCGCTTTTGGCCGTGCCGTGCATCGATCCCGCGACGTCATTGTCGAAGAAGTGGGCGAGGCCCGCCATGCGGAAGCCGGCATCGTGCAGCCTGTCGAGATTGGCGAGCTTGCCCTCGAGATCCTGCAACCCCTCGATCGAGAGCATCGCGCCGACGACCTTCTTGCCCGAAGCCCGGTCGACAAGGAGGCGATCGAGATCGGCGGGGGTGCGGATCAGGCGAAGCTGGCCGTTCGAGTCGGCGACGTATTGCTGCAGCTTGGTCGCGTGCCAGAGCGAGCGCTGGAGCAGCGAGCCCCAGGTGCGCGGCGGCTGGAGATCGGCAATGGCGAGCGTGGTGATATTGTCGGTGTCGGCGGTGTTGGCGTCGTAATTCTGGCCCTTGGGCGTCTTGGTGACCGAGGAGAAGACCTGCAGCGCGTAATTGCCCTCGATCAGGCGCGGCAGATCGACCTGGCCGCGCGTCGAGCGATCGAGCAGGCTGCGTTTCCACAGCAGGGTGTCGGCATGCATGTCGGCGACCTGCAGCGTCGCGTGGAGCGCTTTGGCGCGGGGCGTGATCTTCAGCGCGACCGGCTCGACCTTGTTCATCGAGTTCTCGACGATCCCGGGCGCGAAGAGGAAGAAGGCGATCGCGGCGAGGATGAGGAGGGCGAAAATCCGCCAGAGCCATTTGCGCATCTTGTCCCCATCCCCTTGCTCGTGCCGGACTGGTTCCGGCATCCAAGGGTGCCGTTCGAGCCGATCGGTCATGCTATGCGGGACGGTGGACCCCGGAACAAGCCCGGGGTGACGGGCGCTAGTCCCGTTCCAGCGTCACGAAACCATAAGCGGGGCGGTCGCCCTCGGCGGCGTGTTCCTCACGCGCAGTCTCGTGCCAGCCGTCGAACGCGGGAACGACTGCGTCGCCCTCGGGCGCGGCATGGACCTCGGTCAGCTCGACCCGGTCGGCGCGGGGCAGGAACAGCGCGAAGACCTGCGCGCCGCCGATCACCGCGATGTCGGGGGCGGCGGCCAGCGCAAGGGCTTCGTCGGCCGAGCGCGCCACCTCGGCGCCCGGCGCGGACCAGCCGGCGTTGCGGGTCAGCACGATGTGGCGGCGGCCGGGCAAAGGCGCGGGAAAGCTCTCGAAGGTCTTGCGGCCCATGATCATCGGCTTGCCCATGGTCTGCGCCTTGAAGCGCTTGAGGTCGGCGGGCAGGCGCCAGGGCAGGCCGCCGTCGCGGCCGATCACGCCATTGTCGGCGCGGGCGAGATGAAGGGTGATGGACACGAGACGGCTTATGCGACGCCCGCCGCCGGGGCGCCACTCCCGATTGCGGCGCGGCTCAAGCGAGGATCGCGCGGTGGCTGCCGGTGCAGGCGAGCTTCACCTTGGCCGGTGGACCCTGCATCTGCATCTGGAATTGCAGCAGCGCCGCGGCGAGCGTGGCGGTGATGATCGTCAACCGGATTTCCCGCATGTCTTTTCTCCCTTGATCCCTGTTCGACTACATATGTAGTCGACAGACTGAACGCGGGCTGAATCGGCGATGTCATGGTGCGGCCGGCGGATCCGCGCCACGGCCGTACATCGCCCGCCATTGCGGGGTGTAGCGCAGATCGCCGATCGTGATGGCGTGATAGGGGTTGGCGCCCGTCGCGGGGCGGTCCGCGGGCAGATCGAGATCGAAGATCCGGATATTGGCGGGCGGTATCGCGAGGGCGGCATAAGCGAGGGCAATCTGCGCCGCCGTGTTCTCACGCCGGTTATATTCGGCCTGCCAGCGGTCCATCGGCGTCGCGCTGGGCAGGGAGAGCCAGGGCGCCGGCTTGCGATCCGGCCCGGTGAAATCCCAGGGGCTGGAGAACAGGACGACGCGGCGCAGCTTGTGCTGCTTGGCGATGAAGGCGGCCATGCCCGCGCCTTGCGACAGGCCGGACAGGACGATGCGATCCCAGCGCGGCTCGCCGCCGTCTAGATAACCGCCCCAACCCTGGTCCGGCTCGCGCCGATCGAGCGCGCGCAGGGTGGCGACGAGGCGCGGCACGATCGCCTCGGCAACCGGATTGTCGACCACCGCCGGCCCGCCGGTGCCGCTGACCCGCATCTCGCGGAACCTGGCCGAGCAATCGGGATCGGGATCGGCCGGGCATTTGGCCACCACCGCGGGACGGTCGTCATAGTGCAGCCCGAGCGCACGATAGCCCTGGCCCGCAATGACCCGAAGCAGATCCAGCGCATGTTCCGGCTTGCCGTTCGTGCCCGGCAGGAAGACGGCGAGCGGCGCGCCGCGCGGCAGGCCGGGGCTGGTGACGGCGATGTTGGGATCGTCGAACTGCTTCACTGCCGGATCGGCCTCCGACGGCAGGATGCGGCGTTCCAGGAGAGGCGCGGGCAGGGTATCGGGCGGGGGATCGGGCGCCGCCCGCGCACCGGCCGCGATGAGCGCGAGAAGGACTGCGATCGCTGCTTTCATGGCCGCTCACCTCAAACTGACGCCCTGAGAATACGCCTCGTCGCCACATGGGTCCAGCTTGGCGGCATCCCCCGTTGCGTGCGCGAGGCGGCCTGATAGCCTTGTCGCGGGCCAGGCAGGAATCGTACCATGAATTCGAAACAGCGAAAGACGCCTGGCGTCTACGTGACTGAACCGTCGGCGTTTCCACGCCCTGTCACGGGCGTGGCGACCGCGCTGCCGGCGTTCATCGGCTATACCGAAAAGGCCCCGGATGCCGGCCAGGTCGCGGCAGGCCTCGCGGCGGAGATCGAGTCGATGGAGCAATATCGGGCGCTGTTCGGGGGCGGCTGGAGCGGCGATTCGGCCGGTGCGGCGCCGATCCTGTACGAGAGCCTCGAGCTTTTCTTCGGCAATGGCGGCACGCGGTGCCTGATCGCCTCGGTCGGCAGCTTCGCCGATTTCGCGGGCGACCTGGTGAAGGAGATCGGGCTTCGCCCCGAGCGGATGTGGGAGGGGCTGGCGGCAATCGAAGCGCAGCCGGGGCCGACCCTGCTGCTCGCCCCCGATGCGCTCGCCATGGCCGATGACGATTATTTTCCCTTTGCCTGCGCGATGGTGCAGCAGGCGGCGCAGCTGGGCGACCGGTTCGCGATCCTCGACGTGCCCGGCGGCGGCGATCCGGCCAATCGCACGCCCGCGCTGATCGATGCGGTGATGGCGCGATTCCATGCCGGCATCTCGCCCGTGGGCGACGGGCGGAGCTTTGGCGGCGCCTATTTTCCCTGGCTGAAGACGGTGATCGGCGGCGTGCGGCGCGTCCTGCCCGCCGCGCCCGCGATCGCCGGGATCTACGCGGCGAACGACGAAGGCCGCGGGGTTTGGACCGCGCCCGCGGGCATGTCGGTCGCGATGATCGAGGGCCCGACGATCCCGGTCGATGCCGACGAGCAGGCGGGGATGAACCTGCCGGTCGACGGGCTGGCGGTGAATGCGATCCGCGATTTCCCCGGGCGCGGCACTTTGGTGTGGGGCGCGCGCACGCTGGACGGCAACAGCGACGATTATCGCTATATCCATGCGCGGCGGACGCTGATCTATCTCGATCAGTCGATCAGGACCGGGCTCAGGCAATTCGCCTTCGCGCCCAATGACGCGACCACCTGGGCGGCCGTCACCGCGATGCTCTCGGCGTTCCTGACGGATTTGTGGCAGGCCGGCGGGCTGTTCGGCGCGACGGCATCCGGCGCCTTCACCATCTCCTGCGGCATCGGATCGACGATGAGCGGCCAGGACGTGCTGGCCGGCATGCTGCGCCTGCGGATCGCGGTGGCGCTGATCCATCCGGCGGAGTTCATCACCCTCGATTTCGCGCAGCAGACCGCGATCAGACCGCAACCGGCGCTTTGATATGCGCCTGCGCTTCGTAGCCGATAAGCTGGAAGTCCTCATATTCATACGCGTCGATCGCACCGGGATCGCGCAGGATCTCGAGCCGGGGGAGCGGGCCGGGATTGCGTGAGAGCTGCTCGCGGGCCTGCTCCAGATGGTTCGAGTAGAGGTGACAATCGCCGCCGGTCCAGACGAACTCACCCGGCTCGAGTCCGCATTGCTGCGCCAGCATATGAGTCAGCAGCGCATAGCTGGCGATGTTGAAGGGCACGCCGAGGAAGATATCGGCCGAGCGTTGATAGAGCTGCAGCGACAGGCGGCCGTTCGCAACATAGGTCTGGAACAGGCAGTGGCACGGGGCGAGCGCCATGGCGTGGAGATCGCCCGGATTCCACGCGCTGACGATCTGGCGGCGCGAGGCGGGGTTGGTCTTGATCTGCGCGATCAGCTCGGCGATCTGATCGATATGGCGGCCGTCCGCCGTCTCCCAATCGCGCCATTGCTTGCCGTAGACCGGGCCGAGCTCGCCCGCCTCGTCGGCCCATTCGTCCCAGATGCTCACCTTGCGATCGCGCAGCCACTGCACATTGGTGTCGCCGCGCAGGAACCAGAGCAGCTCGACGATGATCGAGCGGAGATGGACCTTCTTGGTGGTGAGGACGGGAAAGCCCTCCGCCAGATCGAAGCGCATCTGGTGGCCGAACACCGAGAGCGTGCCTGTGCCGGTGCGGTCCATCTGTTCGGTGCCGGTGGTCAGCACGCGCTGCATGAGATCGAGATAAGGTTGCATGGGGCAGGGATAGCGCGGGCCGGGCGGCGGGCCAAGCGGGCGGGGAGGATTTGCGGGCGCGGCTTTTCGGGTAGAAAGCAAAAAAAACCGGGATCGCCACTGCCACGGTTCGACCGCGATGCGTTGGCGCGCTGGCTACAGTGGAGACGGACATGAGCGGACCCAGACTCTTCGAGCCGATGCGCGTCGGGCAACTCGCGCTGCGCAACCGGATCGTGATCGCGCCGATGTGCCAATATTCGGCCGAGGACGGGTGCATGACCGACTGGCATCTGATCCATCTCGGGCATCTCGCTTTGTCCGGTGCGGCGTTGCTGACGATCGAGGCGACCGCGGTGCTGCCGGAGGGGCGGATCACCTATGCCGATGTCGGGCTTTGGGACGACCGGACCGAGGCCGCCATCGCGCGCACGCTGGCGAGCGTCCGCCGTCACAGCGACATGCCGATCGCGATCCAGCTCGCGCATGCCGGGCGCAAGGCGTCGACCGAAGTGCCCTGGGCGGGCGGCGCGCAGATCGCGCCCGATACCGAGCATGGCTGGCAGACGGTGGCGCCCTCGGCCTTGCCCTTCACGCCGGGAGACCATGCCCCGGCGGCGCTCGACCGGGCCGGCATGGACCGCGTCCGCGACGGCTTCGTGGTGGCGGCGGGGCGGGCCGAGCGGCTCGGCCTGGATGCCGTGCAGCTGCACGGCGCGCATGGCTATCTGCTCCACCAGTTCCTGTCGCCGCTCTCGAACCGGCGCGAGGATGATTATGGCGGGAGCCTCGAAAACCGGATGCGCTTTCCGCTGGAGGTGTTCGACGCCGTGCGCCAGGCCTTTCCCGCCGCCAAGCCGGTAACGATGCGGCTTTCCGGCAGCGACTGGGTGCCGGGCGGCTGGGATGCGGCGCAGACCATCGCCTTTGCGCAGGCGCTGGAGGCGCGGGGCTGTGCCGCGATCCATGTGTCGAGCGGCGGCCTCGATCCGCGGCAGGAGGTGCCGGTCGGCCCAAGCTATCAGGTGCCGTTGGCGCGCGCGGTGAAGCAGGCGGTGACGATACCGGTCGTCGCGGTGGGGATGATCACCGATTACGAGCAGGCCGAGAGCATCATCGGGACTGGCGATGCCGACCTGATCGCGCTGGCCCGCGGCATCCTCTACGATCCGCGCTGGCCCTGGCATGCGGCGGCGCATCTGGGCGCGAGCGTACAGGCGCCGAACCAGTATCTGCGATCCCAGCCCCGGCAATATCGCGCGCTGTTCGAGGCCATGGGGAGCGCCGAGGGATGAGGTGGGGCGCAGAGGTGGTGGAGGAAGTCGATTGAAGTAAAACGGGGCGGCGGTGCGGAAAAGCGCACAGTAAGGGGGCATTTTTGCCAAGCCACGTCGACCCGTTTTTTCCGGCGAGGCTTGCGGATTGTGCAAGATGGGTTGCAGACGAAGCGGCGGCCGTGCGCGGGGACCGGGAAATCCGGTAGTCACGGGAGCGTGCATCCTGGGCGAGATAGTATTCATCTATTTCCTGATTTATGAGAATTGATCGCAGCAACTTTTGATGTTGTTCGTGTCCGCGCCCGGGCGTGATCGAGTTCGTGCTTCGTCATCGGGCAGGCGGAAGGCATCGCCGCTCGATCCGGCCAAAAATATCCGCTCGGCGGGGCGGAGCCGCCCGTCGGGGACATGCCGCGCGTCATTGCCTCGGCGCAGCGCGGCCAAATGCGGCGCGTTGCTTGCCGGAGCGAATCTGCCTGGGTCACTGGAAATCTCGCTCGCCGCTGATGAAGTCTGTGGATCGGGCAGGTTACGGCGGTCGGCAGGAAGTTAGAATCAGGGCGGGGCGCGCGAGCTTTTTTTCGCGCGGACAGAGGATTCAGCCGATTTTCAGGGCGAACCCTCGGTGCTTGCCCATTCGGCACTGTCGAGAGGCCGGTGAAAGCCGAGATACCAGCATTCCCCGTGCGGTTTTACGCGCGCTTAAGTGTGGTGGGTCCATAGCGGCGGAATGTTGCAAGCCACGGCAGACCGGTTGGATCAGGAGCCAGAACCGTTGTTCGCTCAGGCGCGGCGCGCGGTGATCTGGCGCTCGGGCGCGCAAATCGTGGGACAGCTCATCACCTGGGCGGCGACCTTCCTCGTCATCCGCATCCTCGATCCCCATGATTACGGTTTGTTCGCGATGACCCAGGTGGTGTTGTCGTTCCTCAACATGCTCAATGGCGCGGGTCTCACCAGGGGCCTGATCCAGCAACGCGAGGCGGACGACCGATCGATCCGCCAGCTCTATGGCATGTTGATCGTGCTGAACTTCAGCCTCGGCGCGCTCCAGTTCGCGCTGGCGCCGCTCGCCGCCGCCTATTTCCACCAGCCGGTCGTGACCGATCTGCTACGGGTTCAGTCGTTCCTCTATTTCACCACGCCGTTCGTCGCCTTCCCTTATGCGCTGCTCGCGCGGTCGATCGACTTCAAGCATCAGGCGCGGGTCTATCTGCTCTCCTCGGTGGCGGGAGCGATCACCGCGCTGGCCGGGGCCTATGGCGGGCTGGGCGTCTGGACCCTGATCGCGGCGCCGATCGCGCTGTTCACCACGCGCGCCATCGGCATGACGATCGCCTCGGGGCATCGTTACCGTCCGTCCTTCGATTTCCGCGGCGCCGGCACGCTCGCCAAATTCGGCGGGATCATGGCGACTGGCCAGTTGTTCTGGCTGCTGCAGAGCCAGGCCGATGTGTTCATCGGCGGACCGAGACTCAGCCCGGCGACGCTTGGCCTTTATACGACGGGCCTGTTCCTGACCCAGATCCTCGTCTCGAAATTCGTGCCCGCGATCAACGACGTCGCTTTCTCGATCTATGCGCGGATGCAGGAAGATCCGGCGGCGATCGCGCTGGGCTTCCTGCGGTCGGCGCGGATGGTGATGCTGGTCGCGATGCCTTTCTATATCGGCCTCGCCGCGACGGCGGAGCCGCTCGTCGCGACGGTGCTCGGCCCGAAATGGATGGAGGCAGCGCCGCTCGTCCGCCTGCTCGCTCTGTCGATGCCGGCCATGACGATGCAGGTGCTGTTCAGTCCGGTCTGCGACGCCATCGGCCGCCCCGGCATCGGGTTGAGCACGGGAATCGTCGGCGCGGTGATCATGCCCACCAGCTTCCTTGTGGGGATTCACTGGGGCGTTACCGGCCTCGCGACCTCCTGGCTGATCGGCTACCCGATCTATCTGGCGATCACGGCGGCCCGGGCGCTGCCGGTGATCGGCGTGTCGGCGCGTGCGCTGATCGGCGCCATCACGCCGGTCCTGATCGCCGCGATCGGCATGGGCGCGGTGGTGGTGACGATCGATCACTGGCTGCCGGCAATGGCCCCGCAGGCGCGCGTGGCGATCCTCGTGGCGATCGGCGCGGCGGTCTATCTGGGCTGGCTCAGCCTGTTTGCGCGCGACATGTTGCGCGAGGCACTCGACATGGCGCGGGGTCGTCAGGCAGCGCCGGTCACCAGCGCCGCCTGACGGAAATCGTCACGCCGCGGTGGCGGCCTGTTCCAGCAAGGCGCCCGTGATCGCCTCGCGCAGCCGCGCGGCGAAGACGGCGACGTTGGGCGATTCGACCATCGTCCCGTGCGATCCCGGAATGTCGTGCGAGTCGAGCTGGCCCGTCACATAAGTCGCCCAGCCGGGCCGGCTGTCGAGCACGGTCAGCCGCTCGGCGGGCTGGAACAGCACGACCGAGCCTTCGTACGAACCGGGTGTATAGCCATAGGCCGCCCGTTCGAGCGCCTCGGCATTCCGGCGATAACCGGTAGCCACATCGACCTCGGCCACGCCGACATCTTCCATCACGCCGCGCAGGCGATCGAACGCATAGCTCAGCCGTTCGGCAAAAGGCAGGCGCGACCACATCTTCAGATGATAGCGCGCCTTGCTCAGCCGCATCCGCGTGGTGGTGATGACGAGGAAGGCGACGGGGTTCATCGAATGGCCCAGCGCGAGCAGTGGCACCTGCTCCCCGGCCGCGCGCAGCTGCCGCGCGACCTCGAAGGCCAGGATGCCGTTGGTGCACCATCCGCCGAGCAGATAGGGCCCGCGCGGCTGGCGCTTGCGGATCACGGCGACGACCGCGGCGGCGATCTCCTCGAAGGTCAGGTCCGGGCGCAGCAGCGGCTCGATGATCGGGCCGAGCGGGAGGCCGAGGAACGGGCGCTCCGTGCCCAGGGCCTCGGCGAGCGGACGGAAAGCGAGGCCGCCGTCGATCCACAGCATCGGCAGGCCATCGCCCTCGGCCTGGAGCGGGACGAATTCGGCGAGATCGGCGGTCGCGCCGCTGTCGATCAGCGCGGCGAGCCTGCGAAGCTGCGGCGCGCGAAAGAATTCCGCCATGCCGATGCGGCGGCCCCATTGCTGCTCGATCCGCACGAGCAGTCGCGCGACGAGCAGCGAATGGCCGCCAAGATCGAAAAAGCTGTCGTCGCGTCCGACCTGGCCGATGCGCAACAGATCGCACCAGATCGCGGCGAGCGCCTCCTCGGTCTCGCCTTGCGCCGTCTCGATCGGCACGGCGATGCCCGCGCCCGGCCTGGGCAGCGCCTTGCGATCGACCTTGCCGTTCGGCGTCATCGGCAGGAAGGGCAGCTGCTCCAGATAGGTCGGAACCATATAGTCGGGCAGCGTTTGGGCGAGATGCGCGCGCAACGCGGCCGGGGCGGGGGCGGCATCGCCGCGCGCCACGACATAGGCCGCCAGCGCCCGCTCGCCCGATGCGTCGGGCCAGCTGCGCACCGCGGCGGCGGCGACATCGGGATGGCTGGCGAGCGCGCCCTCGATCTCCTCGACCGCGACGCGGTAGCCGCGGATCTTCTCGTCATTGTCGACCCGGCCGAGGCACAGGATCGTGCCGTCGGGCCGATAGCGCGCGAGATCGCCGGTGCGGTAGAGGCGCGTGCCGGGCAAAGCGGGGGTCTCGAAAAAGCGCTCGGCGGTGAGATCGGGGCGGTTGCGATAGCCGTCAGCCAGCCCGTCGCCGCCGATGAAGAGCTCGCCGATGACGCCGATCGGTGCCGTGTTGCCATAGGCGTCGAGGATATGGACCTGCGTGTTGGCGATCGGGCGGCCGATCGGCACGGGTCCGTCGCCACGGGTGACCTGCTCGACCGTCGACCAGATGGTCGTTTCGGTCGGGCCGTACATGTTCCAGACCTGGCCGGCGCGGGCGAGCAACGCTTCGGCCAGATCGCGCGGGAAGGCCTCGCCGCCGCACAGGATGCGCAAGCCGGGATCGCCCTGCCAGCCGGCCTCGACCAGGGCGCGCCAGGTTGCGGGCGTCGCCTGCATCACGCTCGGCTTCGCGTCGTCGATCAGGTCGCCAAGCTGGCGCGGATCGACCGCGACGCTGCGGGGGGCGACGATCAACTCACCACCGCTCAGCAGCGGCAGGAAGAGTTCGAGCGCGGCGATGTCGAACGACAAGGTAGTGACCGCGAGCAGCGAATCGCCGGGGCCGAAGCCCGGACGCTCCAGCATCGCCTCGAGCAGATTGATCAGCGCCTTGTGGCTGATCTCGACGCCCTTAGGATTCCCGGTCGAGCCGGACGTGTAGAGCACATAAGCGAGATCGTCCGGACGGCTCGCCAGCATTGGCGCATCGCCCGGCGCATCGGCG
This sequence comes from Sphingomonas bacterium, assembly GCF_028293085.1. Classification (GTDB taxonomy): domain Bacteria; phylum Pseudomonadota; class Alphaproteobacteria; order Sphingomonadales; family Sphingomonadaceae; genus Sphingomonas. The sequence continues at coordinate 12,149 of NZ_JAQGLC010000079.1, read as the reverse complement.
ATGTTCTCGATCAGCATCCTGGGCAGGGTGCAGCCGGGAATCGTGTCGGCCAGCCGCGCCTCGGTGAGCAGCATCGCCGCGCCGGCATCCTTGACGATATAGTCGAGCCGCGCCGGCGGGAAAGCCGCGTCGAGCGGCAGATAGGCGGCCCCGGCCCGGTGCACGCCGAGCAGCGCCGCGACCATGTCGGGCGAGCGATCGAGGCACAGGGCGATGAGGTCGCCCCGGCCGAACCCGGCGCTGTGGAGCGCGGCGGCGATGGCGTCGGCGCGGGTATCGAGCCGGGCATAGCTGACCCGCTGATCGCCGAACCGGATCGCGATCGCATCGGGCCGGGTGCGGGCCTGTTCCCTGATCGCTTCGGGCAGGAGGAAGGGCGCAGGCGGCCGCGCCGTGTCGTTCCATTCGACCTCGAGCTGGTGCTTCTCCGTCTCGCCCAGCAGCGGCAGATCCCTGATCAGGCAACCCGAATCCTCGGCCACGCGGCCCAGGATCGTCAGCCAGTGATCGATCATGCGGCGGATCGTCGGTACGTCGTACAGCTCGGTCGAGTAGAGGAAGCGCCCGATCATGCCGTCGGGCCGCTCGTCCAGCTCGAGATAGAGATCGAACTTGGCGCCACCGACCACGACGTCCATCTGGGTCAGGTCCCAGCCATCGGCGAAGGGTGCGACCGGCGGCTCGATCGAGAACAGGCAGTTGAACAGCGGGTGCGTGCCTGGATCGCGACGCACGTCGAGCGTGCGGACGACCTCGTCGAACGGCGCCTCGCTCGCCCCCAGCGCGCCGAGCACGCTGTCGCGCACCTCGCGCAGGAATGCACGGAAGGGCAGATCGCCGCGCGGTCTGGCGCGGAGCGCGATGGTGTTGAGGAAATAGCCGACGACCTGTTCGAGCTCGGGGCGCCGCCGCAGATCGGTCACGCCGCCGACGACGATGTCCTGCTCGCCCGAATAGCGATGCAGCAGCGCGTGATAGGCGGCCAGCAGGGTCATGTAGAGCGTCACGCCCTCGCGCTGGCTGACGCGCTTGAGCGCCTCGGTCAGCGCGTGCGGGATGAAGAAGGTCTCCATCGATCCGGCATGAGTGGGCTGCGCCGCCCGTATGCGGTCGCCGGCAATTTCGAGCTTGGGCGGCGCGTCGGCGAGGGTACGGCGCCAATAGTCGATCTGTTTCAGGATCGGCGCGCTTTTCAGATGCGCCTGCTGCCACACGGCATAGTCGCCATATTGCAGCGTCGGCATCGGCAGGGGCGAGGGCTGCCCGGCGGAGAAGGCTTCGTACAAAGCGGCCAGCTCGGGCACGATCACGCGGTAGATCGAAACGCCGTCGAAGATGATGTGGTGAAGCGTGAAATAGAGCCGGTGATTGTCGTCGGCGAGCTTGACGATCCGTGCGCGGAACAGGGGCGCTTCGGACAGGTCGATCGCACGTTTCGCATCGTCGCTGCCGATCTGCAGCGCGGCGGCATCGCGCTCCGCCTCGGGCAGGTGGCTGACATCGTCATAGGGCAGCACGATGTCCTGATGCGCGCGCACGCGCTGCACCAGATCGCCATCCTGTTCGACGAAGGCGGTGCGCCACGCCTCGTGGCGGCGCAGGATCTCGTTGACCGCGCGCTCCATCGCGCCGCGGTCGAAGCTGCCGAAGCGATGGATGGTGATCGATTCATTATAGAGCGGCATGTCCGGCGCCATGATGGCATGGAGCCACACCTGGCGCTGGTCGGCCGAGAGCGGGATCGGCGCGTCGGGCGCGCGGGGCGCGATCGGCGCCGGCTTGTCGGCCGCCTCGCCACCGCCGCGCAGCATCTTCTCCAGAAGTTGCCGCTTCGAATCGGACAACGCGACGTGCGCGTTCACGCAGCGGCCTCCACCGCGCTGAACGCGATCGGCAATGCCTTCAGGCCGCGCAGGCCCGAATTGGTGCGCCATTCGAGCCGGTCGGTGGCGACGCGGATATCGTCGAGCCGGCCGAGCAGCGCGGTAAAGGCGATCCGCGCCTCCATCCGGGCGAGCGCGGCGCCGAAGCAGAAATGCGCCGCCCAGCCGAACGCCAGATGGCGATTGTCGGTGCGCGTCAGATCGAGCGTATCGGGATCGGGGAAGCGATCGGGATCGCGGTTGCCCGCCGCCATCACTGCCATCACCGCCTCGCCCTTGCGGATCAGCTTGCCGCCCATCATCGTGTCTTCGGGGCAGATGCGCGCGGTGTGCTGGCTCGGCGTTTCGAAGCGGAGCAATTCCTCGACCGCGGTGCCTATGATTTCGGGGTTGTCGCGCAGCTGATGCAGCTTGTCGGGCTGGCGGATCAGCGTGAGCAGGCCGTTGCCGATCAGATTGGTCGTGGTTTCCTGCCCGCCGACCATCGTGACGATGGTGTTGGCGATCACCTCGTCCTCGTCCAGCCGTTCACCATCGACCTCGGCGTCCATCAGCGATCGGATCAGGCCGTCGCGCGGGTTCTTCTCCTGTTCGCGGATCGCGTCGCGGAAATAGCCGGTCATGTCGGCGACGCATTTGAGCACGTCGCGGATCCGGTCGGGGTTGTGCTGGAAATTGCCCAGCATCTCGGCGAACGTCGCCGACCATGCCTTGAGGACGCGGTGATCCTCCAGCGGCACGCCGAGCAGCCCGGCGGTGACGACGGCCGGGAAGGGCTCGGCGAAATCGGCGATCAGCTCCATTTCGCCACGCGGCGCGCTCTCGTCGATCAGCCGGTTCGCGATGGACTGGACGGTCGCCTCCATCGCCTCGACCCGGCGCGGGGTGAAGGCGCTCATGCACAATTTGCGCAGCCGCGTATGAGCCGGCGCATCGAGGAACAGCATCTGCCTGGCCATCACGTCGGCGACCGGCCCGAGCGAGGGCAGGCCGAGCGCCTCCATCTTCTTCGGGTCCGGCGTGCGATCGGCCGAGAAGCGATGCAGCACCGTCATCACATCTTCGTACCGGGTGACGACCCAGGTGTGCATGAACGGATCCCACATCACCGGCGCTTCCTCGCGGAGGCGCCGATAGAAGGGGAAGGGATCGGCATGCACCGCCGGATCGAGCAACTGGAACAGGCTCAGGCTGGGATCGAACGGCGCGCTCTTCGCGGCCGGTATTTGTGTCTGGGCGTTCACGGGGCTGCTCCTATTCGGCGGCGCGCGCTTGCGCCTCGTCGTCGCTCATCGAGTCGATCAGCTCCATGACGAGTTCCTCGATGCGCAGCGCGAGCTGGCGGATGGTCGGCGCCTGGAACAGGTCGCGCAGCGTCAGGTCGATGCCGAACGCCTCGCCGGCGCGCAGCACGACCTGGGTGCCGAGCAGCGAATGGCCGCCGAGCAGGAAGAAATTGTCGTCCACCCCGACATTGCCGCGCCCGAGCACCCCTTCCAGGATCTGCGCCAGCCGCTCCTCGACGGGCGTCTGCGGCTGGGCGAAGCCGGCGGTGGCGAGTGCGTTGCCGTCGTTAGGCGGGGGCAGAGCGGCCTTGTCGAGCTTGCCATTGGCGGTGAGCGGCAGCGCGTCCATCCGCACGAACGCGGCGGGGATCATGTAATCGGGCAAGGTATCGCCGAGGAAGTCGCGCAGTTCCTCGGCCGAGACTGTGTCGGCGCACACGACATAGGCAACGAGCATGTCGCCTCCATCGCTGGCCGGTGCGGCGATCACCGCGCCGGCGCGGATCGCGGGATGGCCGCGCAACACGCTGGCGGTTTCCTCCGGCTCGACGCGGTGGCCGCGTACCTTGGCCTGATCGTCGACACGGCCGTTGAAGGTAATCTGTCCATCGGCGCGCCACGTGGCGAGATCGCCGGTGCGATAGAGACGCCCGCCCGGTGGCCCGAAGCGATCGGCGACGAAGCGCTCCGCGGTCAACTCTGGCTGGTGGCGATAGCCGCGCGCGACCTGCGGGCCGCCGATATAGATTTCCCCCCGCTGGCCGGGTGCGACCGGCTCGCCATGGGCATCGAGGATGTGGATCGTCGTTGCCGCGATCGGATAGCCGATCGGTGGCAGGCCCTTCTCGTTCGCCTCGGGCGATACCGCCGCCGAGGTCGCCACGACGGTGCATTCGGTCGGGCCGTAATTGTTGACCAGCACGAACGGCAGGCCGGCGCGCGGGCGCCCGAGCAACCGGTCGGCACCGGTAAGCACATAGCGCAGCCTGGTGCCGGCCGCCCAATCGTCCCGGATCAAATCCTGGGCCAGCATGGTGGGGACGAAGGCGACGGTGACGCCCTGCACGATCAGCCAAGAACGCAGGCGCACGTCGGATGTGCGCACATCATCGGTGGCGAGCACGACCGAGGCGCCGGCGCAGAGATAGGGCCAGACTTCCCAGACCGCGGCATCGAAGCCGAGCCCGGCGAGGTGGCTTCCGCGATCATCGGCGGTCACCGCGAACGCGTCGTTATGCCACGCGATCAGATGCGCCAGATTGGCATGCGTGACCTCGACGCCCTTGGGGCGACCGGTCGTGCCCGAGGTGTAGATCACATAGGCCAGCGCATCGGGCGAGATCGGCGTGGCCGGAGCATCGCCGATTTCAGCCGATAGCGCGGGCGCGTCCCAGTCGAGCGCCAAAACCGGCGTGCCCGCGCCGGCCAGCCGCTCGGCTGCCTCGTCGCGCCCGATCACCACCGTGCATGCCGCCTCTTCCACGATCATGCGCAGGCGGCCGTCCGGCCATGCGGGGTCAAGCGGCAGATAGGCGCCGCCGGCCTTCCAGGTGCCAAGCGCGACCGTCAGCTGATCGAACGATCGCTCCATGCAAATGCCGACCACGCTTTCCGGGCCGACGCCGAGCGTGCGCAACCACGCCGCGACGCGGTTCGCGCGGCTGTCCAACTCGGCATAGCTGAGCGCGCCGCACGGGGCGAGCAACGCCACCGCGTCCGGACGAGACTGCGCCGCACGCGCGATCACATCGGATGCGACGAACGGCAAGGTTGCACCATCAGCGACGAACGCTGGCGAATTTCCCGCAAAGGCCGCCGTCTCGGACGGGGCGTGCGGATCGGAATATTGGCTGGCCATGCGACGACCAAACCACATATTCGTTTGATTTCCTTTAAAGCGGACTCATCCACCGCGGCGATGGGGAGCAACGCGTCCGGCGGCGAGCACAGCCGTTGCAAGGCAATAACGCGGTCGACGCGAGCAGTCCGCCATTTCCTGGCGGGACCGAATGTCCGGTCTCCGCAGACCAGCGTTGACTGCGGGATCGCGATATGAGGGCGCGGTGCTGGCGCGTGCGATCAGTAATTCAACCTCAGCGCTGCCTCGCGCTTGCTCAATCCGCCAGCTTGCACGGCCTGATCGCCCGCGGCTCCGGTCTTGGACCCGCCACGCGGAATGTCGCGAGATAGCCGCCCGCCGACGGCATGTCGTGCATCTCGACCATGGCGTAGCCGACTGCCGCGAACTCGCATTTGAGGAGGAGCGGCGGCGTGCCGTGATTCTGGGTCGGGCGGTTGGCGTCGACCACCACGACCAGGCCGTCGGGCTTGAGCGAGGGGCGCATGCGCCACAGGAATTCATAGGGCTGCTCGACCTCATGGTACATGTGCACCATCAACACGCGGTCGAAGCTCTTGTCGGGCAGCTTGGGATTGGCGGGCAGGCCGAGCTGGACGAAGATGTTGCCGAGCTTGCGTTCGCGCAGGACGCGCTGGCTGAGCGCCTCGGTCACGGCGGGGACGATATCCTCGGCGACGACGCGGCCTTTCGCCCCGACCCGCTCGCCCAGGCGGATGGTGTAATAGCCCTCGCCCGCGCCGATATCGGCAACGGTCATGCCGGCCTTGATGCCGGCCTTGTTCATCACCTCGGTCGCTTCGTTCAGGCGGTCGCGGGCTTCCTCGGTCGACCAGCGCGACGAGACGATATGCGCGACGGGCCGGTCGGCGGGCGGGAAGGGGCCGGCCTTGTCCTGATCGCCATCGGTGCGCGGCGCGGAATCGCAGCCCGCGAGCAGCAGCGCGGCAAACAGCAGGGCCGCGCCTCGCCTCACTCCACGTCCTCCACCTCGACCGTCTCCCCTGTCACGCGCTGCGACAAAGCCGCTGCCATGAAGGGATCGAGATCGCCATCGAGCACGTCGGACGGGCTGGTCGAGGTCACGCCGGTGCGCAAATCCTTCACCAGCTGATAGGGCTGGAGGACGTAGGAACGGATCTGGTGGCCCCAGCCGATATCGGTCTTGCTGGCATTCTCCGCATTGGCGGCCGCCTCGCGGATCTGCAGCTCGCGTTCGTAGAGCTTGGCGCGGAGCTGGTTGTACGCCTCGGCCTTGTTCTTGTGCTGGCTGCGCTGGTTCTGGCACTGCACGACGATGCCGGTGGGCAGATGCGTGATGCGCACCGCGGAATCGGTCGTGTTGATGTGCTGCCCGCCGGCACCCGAGGCGCGATAGGTGTCGATGCGCAGCTCGCTCTCGTTGATCTCGATATCGATATTCTCGTCGATCACCGGATAGACCCAGACGCTGGCGAAGCTGGTGTGGCGGCGTGCGGCGCTATCATAGGGGCTGATGCGGACGAGGCGGTGGACGCCGCTTTCGGTCTTGGCATAGCCATAGGCGTTCTCGCCCTTGAGCAGCAGGGTGGCGGATTTGATCCCGGCCTGTTCGCCCGAATGCTGGTCGACCAGTTCGACCTTCATGCCGTGGCGCTCGGCCCAGCGGGTGTACATGCGCTGGAGCATGCCGGCCCAGTCCTGGCTCTCGGTGCCGCCGGCGCCCGAATTGACCTCGATATAGGTGTCGTTGCCGTCGGCCTCGCCGGCGAGCAGCGCCTGAATCTTGTCGTGCTCCGCGCGGGTCGCGAGCTCGCCGAGGCTCCTGGTGCCATCGGCCGCCATTTCCTCGTCGCCCTCGGCCTCGGCCATCTCGATCAGTTCGGCGGTGTCGGACAGCTCGCTCTGGATCGCGCGCGTGGCGTTGATCGCCTCTTCGAGGCGGCGACGCTCGCGCATCACCTCCTGAGCGAGCTTGGGATCGCTCCACAATGCCTGATCTTCGACGCGCGCGTTCAGCTCGTCGAGCCGGCGCAGCGCGCGGTCCCAGTCGAGGAAGCGGCGCAGCAGCGCGAGCGCGTCGTTGATGGTGTCGATATGAGCCTGCGCTTCGGCGCGCATGGTATAAACTCCGGAAAAAACGCATCATCCCGGCCGGGGCCGGAAAACTGGATATAGGGCGGGCTAGTAGATTCCGCCCTCTCTTTGCAAGAAATCGGTGTCCTTGGGGGCTTCCTGGCGCTCGACGGGTGCCGCTTCCTTCGGCTTGTCGGCGACATCGCCCTCGCGGCGGACGGTGCGGCGCGGCTCGCTTTCGGGCTTGAACGCCTCCCAGATCACCGCCGCCTTGGGATCGGTCGTGGGCCAGGTACCGAATACCGGCTTGCCCGAAGCGCGATCGATCCGGACCATGCGGATGCCGGCCGGTGCGCGGAACGGAATCTTCTCCATCCCCTCATAGGCCTTGACCGCGAATTCCTTGAAGATCGGCGCGGCGATCGTACCGCCCTGGGCATAGCCGCCAAGGCTCGTCGGCGTATCATAGCCGATATAGACGCCGCCGATCATCTGCGGCGTGCCGCCGATGAACCACACATCGGTCGGCCCCGAATTGGTGCCGGTCTTGCCGAACATCGGCCGATCGAGATCGCGCAGCACGGTCGCGGTGCCGCGCTGGATCACGCCCTCGGCGATGTGGACCATCTGATAGGCGCTCATCGCATCGACCACCTGCTTGCCGCGGGTGACGGGGCGGGGCATCGCCTTGCCGTTCCAGTCGGGCGCATTGCAGCGATCGCAGGCACGCCAATTATCCGGCCAGACGACCTTGCCGTGGCGGTCCTGGACGAAATCGATCAGCGTTGCCGGATGAGCGCGGCCCTGGTTGGCGAGGATAGCATAGGCGTTGACCATGCGCGACACGGTCGTCTCGCCCGCGCCGAGCGCGAAGGAGAGATAGGGCGGATATTTGCCGACGCCGATATGGTCCATCAGGGAGACGACATGCTCCATGCCGGTCTGCGAGGCGGCGCGCACCGTCATCAGGTTGCGCGATTGCTCGACGCCCCAGCGCATGGTGTGCGGCCCCGATCCGCCGCCGCCGAAGTTGCGGAAGCATTTCTGCCCGAGCTTCGCGCCCTGATAGACGCAGAACGGGCCGTCGATGATGATCGAGGCCGGCGTCATGCCGCCTTCGAGCGCGGCCGCATAGACGATCGGCTTGATCGTCGAGCCGGGCTGCCGCATCGCCTGGGTGGCGCGGTTGAACGACTGAAGGCTCGAATCGAAGCCGCCCTGCATCGCGAGCACGCGGCCCGTCGCCGGCTCCTCGACCACGAACCCGCCCGAGATCTTGGGGACCGAGCGGAGCGTGAAGGCGCCGGCTTCGGGCGCGACCGCGATCACGTCGCCGACCTTCAGCGCGGCGAAGGCAGTGCCGCCCTGGCCGCGCACCGGCATCTGCGCGCCCCAGCGCGGCAGCATGGCGGTCTGGCCGTTGCCGAAGCCGATCGTCGCGGATTCGCCGTTCAGCGCGGTCACGATCGCGGCGCGCCAATCCAGATAATCGAGGCTGATATTGGTGTTGAGCAGCGCCGACTGCCAGCTGTCGCCGGTGAACGGGACATGGCGCAGCGGGCCGCTCCACCCCCGGCCGCGGTCGAAGCGGAGCAGGCCGTTGCGCAGCGCCGTCTGGGCGTCGAGCTGGAGCCTGGTGTCGAGTGAGGTGCGCACCCACAGGCCACCCGAATAGACGCTGTACGGCCCCGCTTTTTCGTCCTCGCCGAACTTGTCGATCAGCTGGCGGCGGACCTCCTCGACGAAATAGCCGGCGCCGGCGATCTCGGTCTTGGGCGTCTGGCGCGGCACCGCGCCGAGCGGCTCGGCGACGGCCTGGTCGTGCTGGGCCTGGTCGATGAAGTCGTTCTTGAGCATCTCGCCCAACACATAATTGCGCCGGTCGAGCGCCCGTTTGGTATTGCGGAACGGATCGTAGTTGGACGGCCCCTTGGGCAGGATCGCGAGATAGGCCATCTGGGCCAGATCGAGCTGGTTCAGTTCCTTGTTGAAATAGGCATAGCTCGCCGCCTCGACGCCAAAGGCGTTCCGGCCGAGCGCGATCTGGTTGAGATAGAGCTCGAGGATCTGTTGCTTGGTCAGCGCGTCCTCGATCCGGTAGGCGAGGATCGCCTCCCTGATCTTGCGCGACGGCGAATAGGTGTTGCCGATCAGCAGGTTCTTCGCGACCTGCTGGGTGATCGTCGATCCGCCCTTGGCGCGCTTGCCGCTGCCCATCTTGGTGGCGTAATCGATCACCGCGCCCGCCATCCCGGGATAGTCGACGCCGTGATGCTCGAAAAAGGTCTTGTCCTCCGCCGCCAGGAAGGCGCGGACGAGCAAAGGCGGATATTCCTCGTAGCTCAGCTCGACCCGGCGCTCGCGCGCATAGCTGTGGATCGGCACGCCATCGACGCCGCGCACATTGGTCGGCAGCGGCGGCTCATAGGTGCGCAGCTTGTCGACCGAGGGCAGGTCGCTGGCGAAGATGTACCAGAAGATCGCATAGGTGATCGCGATCAGCACCGCGAGGACGGCAAGCACCTTCACCCACCAGCGCCCCCACGTGCGCTCGAGGAATCCGCGGATCCCCTCGACTTCGCGGCGGAGACGGAAATTCACGCTGGATTCGGAACTGGCCATACAGGGCCGAGGCTCTAGCAAGTTTCGCGCGGCTTGCCAGCCTCAGTCAGGCCCCATTATCGTGAAGGCGATCCCATTCCGGTCGTGTCCTGATCGTTCGACGCCAGCCGTCGGGCGAAATGGATGTCCACGGCGCGGCGCACGCTTTCGGCGATGCGCTCGCGGCCGTCGCTGGAATCGATGAAGGCGGCGTCCTTCGGGTTCGAGATATAGCCGGTCTCGAACAGGATCGAGGGCATGTCAGGCGCCTTCAGCACGACGAGCGACGCCATGCGGTGGAAGTTGGGCTTCACCGGCATCAATGGCTGCGCCTCGCGGCCGAGCAGCCGGGCGAAGCTCGCCGAATTGTTCATCGTCTCGCGCTGCGTCAGGTCGATCAGGATCGACGAGATGTCAGCGGAGGTGGTGGCAAGATTCACGCCCTGGATGATGTCCGCCTTGTTCTCGCGCGCGGCGAGACGGGCCGATTCCTTGTCGGAGGCGACCTCGGACAAGGTGTAGACCGTGGCGCCGCTGGCATCGCCGCTGCCCACGCTGTCACAATGCACCGAGATGAACAGATTGGCCTTGAGCTTGCGGGCGATGCCATAGCGTTCCTGCAGCACCAGGAACTTGTCGTCCTCGCGGGTCAGCGCGACGCGGACGCGGCCGGAGCGCAGCAACTCGTCGCGGATCGCCTTGGCGATGCGGAGTGTCACGTCCTTCTCGCGGCGGCCGTCGATGGGGGAGATGGCGCCGGGATCGATCCCGCCATGGCCGGGGTCGATCACCACGAGCGGGCGGCTGTCGTCGTCGCCGTAAACGCGTGGCAGCGGCAGGCTGCGGCTCGATTTCGGGACGGGAATCGACACCTCATATTTGCGCGAGGGGGTGATCGTTCCCATGTTGAAGGGCGGCAGGAAGCGCAGGCGCTGTTCCGCCGCGGCGCGCGCGAAGCTCGCATCGTCGACGGTGCGGAGCTCGAGCGTCAGCTCCCGGCCGTCGCGCCCGAACACACCCTCGGTGACGATCGCCGGCCGCGCGAGATCGAATACGATTCGCGTTCCGTCATCGCCATGCGCGGCCTGACGCACCGCCACGACCATGCCCTTCGCATCGACCGGACCGCCCGGCGACGCCCCGGCCACGTCGACTGCGATGCGCTGCGGGCCCGCCAGCACGAAGCTGGAGGCGTCGGCCACGCTCTGGTCGAAGCGGATGACGATCCGGTCGTGCCGGATATCGACGCGCTCGACCGTCGCGGCCCAGGCGGGCGAACCGCCAAGCCAGCAGGCCAGAAGTGCGAGGATAAAGGACACGAGAGGGTATTGCCGCGCCTGTGTGGCAACGGTCCAGCGAAAAGGCATGGGCGGGGGGTCCCATCGAGTACGTAATAACGATGCCCGGGGTAGAGGATGCCGCCTTCCAACAGGGTGAAGCGACTGAGTTAACCGGCCGTTCGGCATAAAATTGCCGGCAGACGCGGCAAGAACGTGCCGGTTGCTGCGCCGCAAGTCCGGTGCTACGCATGAAGGTGCACCGGCAAGCGCTTCTTTCAGCGCCTTGTTCGGTCCAACGGCCGAGCCGGCATTCGCCGGTCGCGGCTCTTCAGGTTGACGTTCGCATGATGCATTTTCCCTGCCCCTCGCACCGCCCGGTTACCACCGGCGGGATCGCGAGCGCGCAGGGTGCCCAGGGCCAGATGCCGGGGCGTGGATCGCGAGCAGAGGCATTTTTCGAAACCACAAGCGGCACGGACAAGGGCGGCAATTCCGCCACCACGTCGCCGTATCACAATCGCGCGCGGCGGATGCCGCCAGGCCCCGGACCGCGCGCCCGGAGAATATTACATGACCATGCGTATGCTGATCGACGCGCGGCACCGGGAAGAGACCCGGGTTGCCGTCGTCAAAGGGAACCGGATCGAGGAGTTTGATTTCGAGTCCGCCGAGCGCAAACAGCTCAAGGGCAATATCTATCTAGCCAAGGTTACCCGGGTCGAGCCGTCGTTGCAGGCGGCGTTCATCGATTACGGGGGCAATCGCCACGGCTTCCTCGCTTTCTCGGAAATCCATCCCGATTATTACCAGATCCCCAAGGAGGATCGCGAGGCTTTGCTCCGCGAGGAGGCCGAGCACGCCGCCGAGGAAGCCGCGTTGCGCGCCGCCGAGGACGGCGACGAGGGCGGCTACGAGCACAGGGACGAGGTCGAGGACGTCGCCGACTTCCACGAGCATGAGGAGGAAGACGACGAGGCCGCGCCCGCCGCGCCCGAGGAAGCCGAGAGCGCGAGCGAGGAAAATGCCGCGGAGACGTTGCGCAAGAAGCGTCAGGCGCTTCGCCGCCGCTACAAGATCCAGGACGTCATCCGCCGCCGTCAGGTGCTGCTCGTCCAGGTCGTCAAGGAGGAGCGCGGCAACAAGGGCGCCGCGCTGACCACCTATCTCAGCCTCGCCGGCCGTTATT
>NZ_JAQGLC010000073.1 GCF_028293085.1 Sphingomonas bacterium | reverse complement strand
CGGCTTGATCGACGAATATTGCGCGTAGAAATGGGTGAAATCGGGGACGAGATCCTTGATCACGTCCATGTGCGGCAGCGGCGTGATGCGGATCTCCCCCTTCACGTCCTCGATCGCGGTGGTGCAGGCGAGGCCGTTCTTGCCGTCGATGTTCATCGAGCAGGAGCCGCAAATGCCCTCGCGGCAGGAGCGGCGGAAGGTGAGCGACGAATCCTGCTCCGACTTCATCTTGATCAGCGCGTCGAGCACCATCGGGCCGCAGCTGTCGAGATCGATCTCGAACGTGTCGTAATGCGGATTCTCGTTCGCATCGGGATCGTAGCGGTAGATCTTGAAGTTCCTGATCCGCTTCGCCTCGGCGGCTGCCTTGTGGACCTTGCCGCCCTTTTTCGGTCGGCTGTTCGGGGGCAGTCTGAATTCGGCCATGCCTGAAAGTCTCCGGCGGAAACGAAATTTTGCGTCGGGGATGCGGCTATGCCTTTCGGCGCGCGGGTGCAACCCTGTAGAGCATCGCCGACACGCGTTGAATCGGGGGACGGAATGAGACTGACCGACTGTCACAATGTCGAGGATTTCCGGACGCTCGCCCGCAAGCGCCTGCCCGGCCCCGTCTATCATTATATCGACGGCGCCGCGGACGACGAGGCGACCAAGGCGCGCAACACCGCGGCGTTCGACGAATGCGACCTGGTGCCGAGCGTGCTCGCCGGGGTCGAGACGATCGACATGAGTACGACCGTGATGGGCCGCAAGATCGACATGCCGCTGTTCCTGTCGCCGACAGCGCTGCAGCGGCTGTTCCACTGGGAGGGCGAGCGCGGCGTCGGGCGCGCGGCGGAGAAGTTCGGGACCTATTTCGGCATCTCCAGCCTCGCCACCGTCAGCATCGAGGAGATCGGGCGGACGATCAGCACCCCCAAGATGTTCCAGCTCTATATCCACAAGGACAAAGGATTGAATCACGCGCTGGTCGAGCGCTGCAAGGAAGCGAAGTTCGACTGTATCGCGCTGACCGTCGACACGATCGTGTCGGGCAATCGCGAGCGGTGCCTGCGCACCGGCTTCACCTCGCCGCCGCGGCTGACGCCGTCCTCGGCGATCAGCTTCGCGACTCATCCGGGCTGGACGCTGGATTACCTCTTTCGCGAGTCGTTCGAGCTGTCGAACCTGAAGGACCATGTGTCCGAGGGGACCAATGTCTCGCTGTCAGTGGCGGACTATTTCAACAAGATGCTCGATCCGTCGATGGACTGGAAGACGGCGGAGAATGTCCGCGCGCAATGGGGCGGTGAATTCTGCCTGAAGGGGATCATGTCGGTCGCGGACGCACGCCGTGCGGTCGATATCGGGGCGACGGCGATCATGGTGTCGAACCATGGCGGGCGGCAATTGGACGGGAGCCGGGCGCCGTTCGACCAGCTGGCGGAGATCGTCGATGCGGTCGGGGATCGGATCGACGTGATCTGCGACGGCGGGATCCGGCGCGGTAGCCATGTGCTGAAGGCGCTGAGCGTCGGGGCGAAGGCGTGCTCGGGCGGGCGGCTTTATCTCTATGCGCTGGCCGCGGCCGGGCAGGCGGGGGTCGAGCGGGTGCTCGGGCGGCTGCATGACGAGATCGAGCGGGACATGAAGCTGATGGGCGTGAAGTCGGTGGCGGAGCTGAACCGGGGGAATTTGCGCTGGCGTAAGTAGTTTAAACCCCTCCCCCGAAGGGGAGGGGTTTAAGGATCTAGGCCGGCACTCCTTCAGCCTCCGACTGCGGCACCGTCCCGCCCCAATCGATGCCGCGGGTCAGGTACATCACCGCGGCGAGGGCGAAGAAGATCATCACCGAGCCGATCAGCAGCGACATGTCCTCGAGGCTGAGCAGCACATAGAGCACGCCGTAGAGCGCGATCAGCAGGCCGGCGATGAAGAAGCTGCGCCGCCAGCTGCCGAGCACCGCGGCCGAATAGGCGGTGAGCAGGCCGATGATCGCGCCGCCCGCGACGGCGTACGCCGCGGTGAAGCCGATCACCTCGGCAAAGGCGAGCAGCATCACGAAGAACAGCACCAGCCCCGATCCGACCAGGCCATATTCGATCGCCGACACCTTCACCCCGCCGATCACGTCGAACATCAGGAAGGCGAGGAAGGTGAAGCCGATGAAGAGAAAGCCGTATTTCACCGAGCGGTTGACCTGCGAATAGAGATCGACCGGGGTGATCAGATCGACCCGCGCCTCCCGCGCATCCGACGGCGCGGCGGATCGCTGGCGGCCGTCATTGTCGAACTGCGCCGGAGCGGGATCGGGCGCCGATTCGTCGGAGGAGACGAGCGCGCTGCCGAGCGCGAGGTTGCCGACCCGCCAGGTCGCGTCGAAACCCTTGGCCACTTTGGCCTTGTAGACCGGGAGGAAGCCGCCCTGATAGCTCGGGCTCTCCCAGGTCGAGACGACCCGCCACTGCGTGTCGCCACCGCCCGGCACCAGGGCGAGCGACCCGTTGCCGCGCACGGCATAATCGAAGGTCACGCCGATCGGCCGACCGCGCAGCTCGCTGGCGTCGAACCAGGCGAAGAAGCCGGAGCCCCCCGTTTCCCGCGTGCCGTTGCCGGGCTGGAGCGACACGCCCTTGCCGCCGATCGAGACGGCGGGCGGCGGCCCGAACAGGCCGCGCGCATCCTTGATGCCGAAGCGGACCTGGGCACGGTCAAGCGCGAGCGATTCCGGCGCAATGCCGAAACGCTGGAGATTGGCGGGGAGGGAGAAGCGCGCGGCGCCTCGGTTATGGGCTTCGTACACGACGACGTCATAGATCGAGCGCGTGCGCACGCTGGGATTGAGATCGGTCCTCAGCCTGGTCGCGTCGGGCGACAGGGTCAGCTCGTGCCAGCTGGTACTGGTCTTGGTGACCTGCTTGATGCCTTCGGTGACGGTCTCGCTGGTCTGTTTCGAATAGGGGATGACGAGCACCGGCCCGGCAATGACCTGCGCTCCGCCCCAGCCCTGCGAGATCGACGCCTGGGCAGTGGCCGACTGGTTCTGGCGATCATAGACCAGGAGATAGATGGCGAAGAGCGGGATCGCGAGCAGCGCGCCGATCAGGAACGGCAGCAACAGCTTCGCGCCCGGCGAACGTTCGGACGCATATCGTGCGGACATGGTGGACCTCCCTTTTGGAGGCCCTCAGCTACCCATATGCGCGGCGCGGCGCCAAAGCGGATCGGGAGGAATGGCTGTGCAGATTGCGTGCAGGAGCTTTCAAAAGGTCAGATCACGTCCAGCACCAGGCCCAGATCGCGGGCTTCCTCGGCCTCGATATACCAATTGGCCGGGGCCTTTTCGCGCAGCTCCTCGAAATCGACGCGGCTCCCCTTCACGATGTCGCGAAAGCCCTCTTCCTCGATCAGGATCGAATGCTCGATCTCGTGGAGCGTGGCCTTGAGGCTGGCGATGCACATGCGCAGCGGGCCGTTGATGTTGAGCTGCTTCGAGATGATCCGTTCGTGGATCATCAGCCTGGTGTGGCGCGTCAGGAAGCGGCGATCGACCGGGAAGGCCGCCATGAAGGTCGCGCCGGCGGAATAGACCGCCACCTTGCCGAGGAACAGGATCTCGCGGCCGTCATGATCCTCGAGCAGCCGGATATCGTCGGCCATGGTGCGCGCGACCTCGGGATCGCCGCCGAGCGTGGTGAGCGCGATGACCAGCGCACCCTTGGGCGGGCAGGCGTCGAGCTGCTGGCGGAAGCTCTGGTACATGAACTGGTCGACCGGGCCGGACAGGCGGATGTGCGGCTTGGCGAGAAGCGGGTAGCGGGGTTCGGGCATGCGCGCCCTAACCGCGCCGGGCGTTGGTTGTTCCGCGCGCTAACCGATAAACTTTCGGCTCAGGCGGCGCCTGGCCGCGCCGTACCGTCCGCCTTGGGCGCGGTATCGAAGAAGCTCTTCGCACGCGTCTCCAGCCAGGCGACGGATTGCTTGGCCGCCAGCCCGAGCGCGAGCGCACCGCACGCTTCATTGCGGTGATGCACAGCGGCTTCGAATCAGGCCTCAGCAGACCTCGGCGGTATTGGCCGGGAGCGGCCCGGGCGGGACGCGGGCGTCGCTGAGATAGAAGGGGTCGGCATCGATATGGTGAGTGGGGCCATAAGCCTTGGCCAATGACGCGTAGAGCGCGGGATCATAGGCCTTGAGGTCTTCGTCGGAGAGGATGCGGCGGCCGTCGAAGATCGCGATGCGGTTCGAGTTGAACCAGAACTGGCTGCCCTCCGCCCAATATTCCTGGACGGTGGTCGAGGCATATTCGCGCTTCCACCGGCCCGCCTTCAGCGCGTCCGCATAGGCGCGCTCGACCTCGGCATGGAGGGCGGGGTCGACGGCCTGGATCGCGTCGAGCACGTCGTGCGAGAATTCGTGGAGGAAGATCGTCTCGCCATAATAGCGCGAGCTGCGCTCGCCGAGCAGATCCTCCGCCGCGCCGCTGGTGAGCTGGCCCGCCATGCCGCGCGCGCGGGCGTTCCAGTAATCGCGGTCGGTGAGGCGGCCGATGCGTTCCTCATAATGCTTGCGCTCGCAATAAGTGAGGCGCGGATCGTCGCGTGTCGGCTTCTTCCAGTCGCGCTGCTCGGGGAGATCGGTGGTGCCCTCGTCCGGCGCCATTACCGCGACGCGGAAGTGCCAGGCGACCAGCGTGCGGGCGAGATCGGGGCGGTGGGCGAGCATGCCCCGGACGATCGCCTGGGCGGTGAGCAAAGCACGATCGGGGGCCCTGGCCGAGGACAGGATGGGAATGCCGTCCGCATCGACATATTTGGCGTAGAAGGGATCGGCGGCGAGGGTTCGAGGCGGTGCCGTCACCGACGGGATTCCGCTCATCAGCAAGACGGCGGCGAGCGAGGACAGGCTGCGTATCATCGGGAACATCTGAGGCGGGCTAGTCCATCACCAAGGCCGAGGTTGCGTATAGGCCAGCATCGCTTGGTCTGAATCATCACAATTGCCAATGGATGTATGGAAATCGACCGACCAATACCCTATTCTCCCAAGATGGCATCGCGTCGACCAGTTCCGGCAAGCGAAAAGCTTCGCGACGAGGCGGGCGCGACGGATCGCGGCTATGACGACTGGAAGCAAGCGAAGATCGAGCGCGCGCTTGAGCAGGCCATTGATCGCGAGTCGCTGATCCCCGCGGAAACAGTCTGGCGCGACCTCGGGCTTGAACGTTAGCTTCACGCCGGAGGCACTGGCCGATCTGCGCGCGATCCGGGACTGGATCGCCATCGACAATCCCGTCGCCGCCACCGAGGTGCTGTCACGCATTCGCCAGACGGCGATGATGTTCGGTAATTTTCCCTTGCTCGGCCGACCCGGCCGGATCGGGGGGACACGGGAGTTTCCCGTGACCGGACTACCTTACACGATCGTGTATCGGGTCGCGTCCGAAACCGAGATCGACATCCTGACGGTCATCCATCAGCGACGCCGGTTTCCCTGAAAAGGCGAACAGCGA
This sequence comes from Sphingomonas bacterium, assembly GCF_028293085.1. Taxonomy (GTDB): domain Bacteria; phylum Pseudomonadota; class Alphaproteobacteria; order Sphingomonadales; family Sphingomonadaceae; genus Sphingomonas. Next base: position 4,367 of record NZ_JAQGLC010000073.1, on the reverse strand, counting down.
ACCTCAGTAAACCCGCTTCTTCGGCTTGATATACTCGATGTCGTCGGTGAGCGTGTAATCGTGGACCGGGCGATAGCCGATATCGACCGCGCCGCCGGTGCCACCCCAGCCGGTGAAGGTCGCGGTGGTGTGCTTCATCCAGTTGGCGTCGTCGCGCTCCGGGAAATCCTCGTTGACGTGCGCGCCGCGGCTTTCCTTGCGGTTGGCGGCGGACTTCATCGTCACCACGGCCTGGGCGATGAGATTGTCGAGCTCGAGCGTCTCGACCAGATCGGTGTTCCAGATCAGCGAGCGATCCTGGATGCCGATATCGATCATCCGCTCATAGGTCTTGCCGATCTTCTCGACGCCTTCGTTGAGCAGCTCGTCCGAGCGGAACACGGCGCAATGCTTCTGCATGGTGCGCTGCATCTCGAGCCGGACCTCGGCGGTGGGCGAGCCGCCCTTGGCGTTGCGGAAGTGATCGAGCCGGCCGAGCGCCAGTTCCTCCGAGCCCTTGGGCAGCGGATTGTGCGGCGTGCCGGGCTTCAGATTCTCCTTGAGGCGCAGACCCGTCGCGCGGCCGAACACCACGAGATCGATCAGCGAATTGGAGCCGAGCCGGTTGGCGCCGTGGACCGAGACGCAGGCCGCCTCGCCGACCGCGAACAGGCCGGGGACGATCGTGTCCGGATTGCCGTCCTTGAGCTGGACGACCTCCCCGTGGAAGTTGGTCGGGATGCCGCCCATATTGTAATGGACCGTCGGCGTGACGGGCAAAGGCTGGCGCGTCAGGTCGACGCCGGCGAAGATCTTGCCGGTCTCGGTGATGCCGGGCAGCCGCTCGTGCAGCACCTTGGGATCGATATGGTCGAGATGGAGATAGATATGATCCTTCTCCTTGCCGACCCCCCGCCCCTCGCGGATCTCCATCGCCATCGAGCGTGACACGACGTCGCGCGAGGCCAGATCCTTCGCGGACGGCGCATAGCGCTCCATGAAGCGCTCGCCCTCGGAATTGGTGAGATAGCCGCCCTCGCCGCGCGCACCCTCGGTGATGAGCACGCCCGCCCCGTAGATGCCGGTCGGGTGGAACTGGACGAATTCCATGTCCTGCAGCGGGAGCCCGGCGCGGAGCACCATGCCGCCGCCGTCACCGGTGCAGGTATGCGCCGAGGTCGCGGAGAAATAGGTGCGGCCATAGCCGCCGGTCGCGAGCACGACCGCGTGGCTGCGGAAGCGGTGGATCGAGCCGTCGTCCATGCACAAGGCGATCACGCCGCGGCACTGGCCATTTTCCATGATCAGATCGAGCGCGAAATATTCGACGTCGAAATCCGCGTCGTACTTCAGGCTCTGCTGATAGAGCGTGTGGAGCATGGCATGGCCGGTGCGGTCGGCGGCGGCGCAGGTGCGCTGCGCGGGCGGCCCCTCGCCCATATTCTGCATCATGCCGCCGAACGGGCGCTGATAGATCTTGCCCGCATCGGTGCGGCTGAACGGCATGCCGGCATGTTCGAGTTCATAGACGGCGGCCGGCGCCTCGCGGACCATATATTCGATCGCGTCCTGGTCGCCGAGCCAGTCCGATCCCTTGACGGTATCGAACATGTGCCAGGTCCAGTGATCCGCGCCCATATTGCCGAGGCTGGCGGCGATGCCGCCCTGCGCCGCGACGGTGTGGCTGCGGGTCGGGAACACCTTGGTGATGCAGGCCGTTTTGAGGCCGCTTTCCGCAATGCCCATGGTCGCGCGGAGACCCGAGCCGCCGGCGCCCACGACCACCGCATCATAGGTGTGGTCGATGATCTTATAGGCCGATCCCTGAGAAGAAGAGTTGGGCATCAGGCGACGACTCCGGCAGTGAATGCGATCCTGAGGATCGAGAAGATGGCGATCGCGGCGGCCGTGATCGTGAAGAAGGTCAGCGCGAACATCGCGGCGACACGGGCTGCGCCGTGCACATAATCCTCGATCGCGACCTGCAGGCCGAGGCGGAAATGATAGAAGACCGAGGCGATCAGCAGGATCATCGGGATCGCGGCCCAGGCCGAGGCCATCCAGTCATGCAGCGTCGCATAATCATAATTGGGCAGGCGCGCGATCGAGAGGATCAGCCACAGCATCAGGAACAGATTGGCGCCGGCGGTGAGCCGCTGGTGCCACCAGTGATGCGAACCTTCGTTGGCGGAGCCGAGGCCGCGCACGCGGCCGAGTTCGGTGCCGTTGCCCATCTTATTTGCCCCCCATCAGATAGGCCCAGAAGAGCGCGGTCAGGGTGATCGAGACGATGATCGTCGCCCATGCGCCGACCCGGTTGCGCTTCAGCTCATAGCCGGCGCCGGTATCCATCACGAAGTGGCGGATGCCGCTCGCCATGTGCTGGAAGAAGGACAGGGTCAGCCCCACGCCGATGACATAGCCGACCGCGTTCAGCGCGCCGGTGGAGTAAGTGAAGAGATCAGTGAAGGCCGCATAGCTTTCCTTGCCGCCGGCCAAGGCCGCGAGCCACCAGACGAGCAGGATCGCGCCGACCGTCGCCATGCCGTCGCCGGTGACGCGGTGGAGGATCGAGACGGTCATGTGCACGCCCCATTTCCACGCCGTCAGATGCGGCGAGATTGGTCGGGCGGGATTGCGTGGGCTGGCCAAGGCAGGAAATCCTCTCGGGCGGATGTGGCGCCGTATTAGTCCGCGTGTCCCGCGATGCAAGGTGGATTGGATGCGGGCCGCGATCGGGCCGAACGGCAAGCAGGCGTGGCGACGCGGTGTTGGAGAATGCGCCGAGCTGCGGAAAACGGGCCAGTATTCATTGGAATGTGCGAGTCGGTTTACGTGTTTTTTTTGGGCCTCGCACTCGCATGTTGGAGAGGAAATTGGGAGGCTGTGTTTCGCCGCTATTTCCAGGCGACTTTTCGGAAGCGGATTTGCCGCGGAGGAGGTTCAGCGGCTTTACCACCCGATTACTTCCGCAATATGCGAGTCGCTTAAATAATGCTTCGTTTTACATGAAGGGGCAGTCATGGGCGGCTCCGGAGCGATCGGGTGGCATGGGTCCGGGGCTATTGAAGCAGGGATCGGCGTTCGGTTGAATCAGGGAGTTGGTCGGGCCGGCGGTGCCGACACGTGGCCCCGGAGTGGTATTGAGCTTTTATCCCACATATTCCGGGATCGCCGACATGTGGGATAAACGACTGCGACCCAACGGCTTGGATCCCGTATAAAGGGGCCGCGCACCTGTATTAATCCCACATTTGCGCTGATCGCCTCCATGGACGCGTTGCCTGGCGGCGTGTGAGGTCGGTTGGAACTGCGGTTGAAAATCCCATAACCCGTTCCGACCGAGCCCTCTCCTTCGCGCTGCTTCGCAGCTTGCCCTCTCCCCAAATGGGAGAGGGAGAAAAGCGCGCTTTCCGTGGAACCCGCCCGCTTCCCTAACCGCCCTTTAACTTAATCAGGTTAGCCCTTCGGCCAACCGCCTCGACGCGGACGATTGCCAGCCAACGGAGTTTCGCCCTTGACCCCCAGTGACTTGCCCGCCCCCGGCACGATTTCCGCCAAGGTGGACCTAGCCGCCCGGCTGCGCGTGTTCGATTTCGACGGATCGCTGGCCAGCGCGAGTCGCGACGCCTGGAGCGTGATCGAGCCGGAAATCCGGGCGGTCTCCGAGGGCTATTGGCAGCAATGGCTGCGCTGCTTCGCCGACGAACGCGTCTGGGCGCCGCAGGAAACCCAGAAGATGATCGATGTCGGCTGCGTGTTCCTGAAGAACCGCTTCCTCGACACGACCGGCCGCGCCTGGATCGAATCGATCGAGCGTTCGGTCGCCGCCGCCTATGTCGGCGACGTCTCGCCGCTCGCCTTGCTGTCGATGATCAATGCCAGCGACCGCGTTGCGCTGGGGGTGATCACGCGCACCGTCGACAGCGGCGATCCGCGCATGCCCGTCCTGGTCGATACGCTGATGCGGCTCTCCGCGCTGGAAGGCGAGATCACCGTCGCGATCTACAATGCCTATCGCGAATATCTCGCCCAGAGCGGGCGCGACAAGCTCGCCGCCGAATTCCGCGACGGCATCGCCCAGATGGTCGAGGCCGCGACGCAGGAATCGAGCATTTTGCGCGGCCAGTCGCTCCGCACCTCCACCTCGGCGCGCGGCATGCTCGGCAAGACCTCCGAAGTCGCCGCCGCCGCCGAGCAGTCCGCCGTCGCGATGCGCGAAGCCGCGCAGACCGCCGCCGGCCTGATCCGCGCGATCGAGGATGCCCGCACCGAAGTCGAGGCCGCCGCCGAGATCGCCACCCGCGCCTCGAGCCAGGCCGGCCTCGCCGTCGGCATGTCCGAAACGCTCAGCGAGCATGCCCAGTCGATCGAATCGATCCTCGGCC
>NZ_JAQGLC010000069.1 GCF_028293085.1 Sphingomonas bacterium | reverse complement strand
GGGGAGAGGGTTGGGAGAGGGGCAGTCCCGAGTGCTGCGCTGATGATGTCGAGAACGCCTTCCAGATTCTGCATCACGTCGGAATTGCCAAATCTGATCACGCGATATCCTTGTTCGTTCAGCCAATCGGTACGCTTCTCGTCCTTGGCGGTATCGCTATGCGTGTCGCCATCGACTTCCACAATCAGCCTGCGCGATCGCGCCACAAAGTCGGCAATGAACGGTCCTATCACCACCTGACGCGAGAACTTGATATCGCCCAAGCGCTTCGCCCGGAGCGCGATCCACAATTCGCGTTCAGGCTGCGTCATCTCGGTGCGCATGGATTTCGCGCGCTTCAGCAGCATCTCGTTGGTTGTCGGCACTGCCCCTCTCCCAACCCTCTCCCCGGAGGGGAGAGGGCTTTTAAGTCACGCCGCCTTCTTCGCGCACAGATAGCCGATCAGGCTCGCCAGCGTGGCGCGGAGCTCTTTCCGGTGCTTCACCATGTCGAGCATGCCGTGCTCGAGCAGATATTCCGCGCGCTGGAAGCCCTCGGGCAGCTTTTCGCGGATGGTCTGCTCGATCACGCGCTGGCCGGCGAAACCGATCAGCGCGCCGGGCTCGGCGATCTGCACGTCGCCGAGCATCGCATAGCTCGCCGTGACGCCGCCGGTCGTGGGATCGGTCAGCACCACGATATAGGGCAGGCCGGCATCGTGCAGCATCTGGATCGCCACGGTGGCGCGCGGCATCTGCATCAGGCTGAGAATGCCCTCCTGCATCCGCGCGCCGCCCGCCGCCGTGAAGATGATGTACGGGCAATTCTCCTCGATCGCGGTCTCGACCCCGCGTACGAACGCCTCGCCGACGGCAAGCCCCATCGAGCCGCCCATGAAGGCGAAATCCTGCACGCCGACGACCGCCTTGTGGCCCTCGATCGTGCCGCGCGCGGTGATCAGCGCATCGCCCTCGGAGGTGGCGAGGCGCGCCGCCTTGATCCGGTCGGCATAGCGCTTGGTGTCGCGGAACTTGAGCGGATCGTCCTGCACCTTGGGCAACGGCACGATCGTGTAGCTGCCTTCATCGAAGATGTACTTGAAGCGGAGGATCGGCCCGATGCGCTCATGATGCTCGCAGTTCGGGCAGACATAGAGGTTATCCTCCAGCTCCTTCACGAACACCATCTGCCCGCATCCCTTGCATTTGTGCCAGAGATTGTCGGGCGAATCCTTCTTGGGGACGACGAACGAGAGCGCGTTGCGGACGCTGGTGAGCCAGCTCATACAATTTCCTTCCGTGCGGCGGCGATCGCCGTCGAGAGCGACCGGATATAGGCGCGAACCGCGTCGGGCGCACCCTCGCCATGCTCGCCGACCAGCTCGACGATCGCCGAGCCGACCACCACGCCGTCCGCGACCTGGCCGATCGCGGCGGCCTGCTCGGGCGTGCGGATGCCGAAACCGACCGCGACCGGCAGGTCGGTCGCGGCCTTCAGCCGGGCGACGGCGGATTCGATCGAATCCTGGGCTGCCTGTTGCAGGCCGGTGATGCCGGCGACCGAGACATAATAAAGGAAGCCGCTCGCGCCATCGAGCACCGCGGGCAGGCGCGCGGCATCGGTGGTGGGGGTGGCGAGGCGGATCAGGTCGATCCCGGCGGCGCGCAGATTGGGGCCGAGCTCGTCATCCTCTTCGGGCGGCAGGTCGACGCAGATCACGCCGTCGACGCCGGCATCGCGGGCGGCACTGGCGAACCAGTCGGCGCCGCGCCGGAGCATGGGATTGGCATAGCCCATCAGGACCAGCGGCACGCCCGGATGCCGCGCGCGAAAGGCGGTGGCGGTGGCGAGGATATCGGCGGTCTTTGTCCCAGCGGCGAGGCTGCGCAGGTTCGCGGCCTGGATCGCAGGGCCGTCGGCCATCGGATCGGTGAAGGGCATGCCCAGCTCGATCACGTCGGTGCCGCCCTCGACCAGCGCATCGAGAATCGCGGCGGTGGCGCTGGGCGTGGGATCGCCGGCGGTGACGAAGGTGACCAGCGCGGCCCGATGCTGTTCGCGGGCACGGTCGAACGCGGCGGAGAGGCGAGTCATTGATTTTCTCTCCCTTGAGGGGAGAGGATACGGAGACTTGGCAGCTTGCTGCCTAGTCGCAGTTGGAGAGGGTGAGCGAGCCGGAGGCTCGCGCGATTGCCTTGCAATCGCTCACCCCTCACCCAGCTCCGACTAGGGCCGTGCGAAGGGCACGACCCAAGTCTGCGCAACCCTCTCCCGCAAGGGGAGAGGGGAGAAACGGCGCTCATATCTCCACCCCCAGCGCATCCGCCACGGTGAAGATGTCCTTGTCCCCCCGTCCGCACAGGTTGCACAGGATGATCTGCTCGCGGTCCATCTCGCGCGCGACGCGGGCGACGGCGGCGATGGCGTGGCTGGGTTCGAGCGCGGGGATGATGCCTTCGGTGCGGCACAGCAGCTGGAAGGCGTCGAGCGCCTCGGTGTCGGTCGCGCTGGTATACTCGACGCGGCCGATCGAGTGGAGCCAGCTATGCTCTGGCCCGATGCCGGGATAATCGAGGCCCGCCGAGATCGAATGCGCCTCGGCGATCTGGCCGTCCTCGTCCTGCAGCAGATAGGTCTTGTTGCCGTGAAGCACGCCGGGCGATCCGCCCGCGAGGCTTGCCGCATGCTGCTTTTCGAGCCCGTGGCCGGCGGCTTCCACGCCGAGCATCGCGACGTCCGCATCGTCGAGGAACGGATGGAACAGCCCGATCGCGTTCGATCCGCCGCCGATCGCCGCGACGAGCAGGTCGGGCAGGCGGTTGATGCGTGACAGCATCTGCGCGCGCGCTTCCTTGCCGATCACGCTCTGGAAATCGCGGACCAGCTCGGGATAGGGATGCGGGCCGGCGGCGGTGCCGATGATGTAGAAAGTGTCGTGGACGTTCGCGACCCAGTCGCGCAGGCCCTCGTTCATCGCATCCTTGAGCGTCATCGCGCCCGAAGTGACCGGGCGGACCTCCGCGCCGAGCAGCTTCATGCGGAAAACGTTCGGCTGCTGCCGCTCGATATCCCGCGCGCCCATATAGATGACGCAAGGGAGGCCGAAGCGCGCGCAGACCGTCGCGGTGGCGACGCCGTGCTGGCCGGCGCCGGTCTCGGCGATGATCCGCGTCTTGCCCATGCGCATCGCGAGCAGGATCTGGCCGACGCAATTGTTGATCTTGTGCGCGCCGGTGTGATTGAGCTCGTCGCGCTTGAACCAGATTTGCGCCCCCTTGCCCTCGGGCGCGGACTCGCGGAGCGCCTCGGTCAGCCGCTCGGCATAATAAAGCGGGCTCGGCCGGCCGACATAATGTTCGAGCAGATCCTCGAACTGGGCGGTGAAGGCTGGATCGGCCTTGGCGGCGCGATAGGCCTGATCCAGCTCGAGGATCAGCGGCATCAGCGTCTCGGCGACGTAGCGGCCGCCGAACTCGCCGAAATGCCCGCGTTCGTCGGGCTGGGCGCGGAAGGAATTGGGGACGTTCATGGTGCGGGCGCTTTAGCACCTCGGGAGAAGCTGTCGAGTTGCCTGAGACTGTTCGGCGGAGAAGGTCGCCTGCCTATTGCGCTTTGACGGTGTCCAGGAATGCCGCGATTTTCGTCAAATCCTTGATGCCGGGCGCCGATTCCACCCCCGACGACACATCCACCATCGGCGCGCCGGTGATCGCCACCGCCTCGGCGACATTATACGGATCGAGCCCGCCCGACAGCGCCCAGGGCAGCGGATGGCGGAAACCCTGCAGCAAACCCCAGTCGAAACGCACCCCCATGCCGCCGGGCAGGGTCGCGCCGGGCGGGGTCTTGGCATCGTAAAGGATGCGATCGACCGCGGCGGTGAAGGTCGCGGCGGCGGCGAGATCGGCGCGCGTCTTGACCGCGACGGCGGCCCAGATCTCGAGGCCGGTGCGCGCCCTGATCGCGGCGGCGCGGGTGGGATCGGTGTTGTGGAGCTGGAGCGCCTGGAGCTGGCCGGCGCCGATCGACGCTTCGAGCAGGGCGTCGTCGGGATCGACGAACACGCCGACCCGCGTGACATGGCCCGGCACGCGCGCGGCAAGCTGGGCGGCGCGTTCGCGGCTCAGGCTGCGCGGCGAGGGCGGGAAGAAGACGAAGCCGACATGGCTCGCGCCGCCCCGGATCGCGGCGTCGAGGGATTCGGGCGTCGAGAGGCCGCAGATCTTGGCGCTTACCGGCATGGTGCGGCCATAGCCTTCAGCCCAGCGATTTGACCAGTACCGTCATGTAGAGCGGCGGCGTGACGTCGATCGGAAGCTCGCGGCGCTCCGGCGTCCGCACATATCCGCGCCGCTCATAATAAGCGATCAGCTCGGCCCGGTTCTCGATGACGGTCATTTCGATGGTCGCGGCGCCGAAGCTCTCGCGCGCGAGCCTCTCCGCCGCGGCGATCAGCCGCTTGCCGAGGCCGGCGGCCTGAAGCGTTGGTTCGACGCAGAGCAGGCCGAGATAGGCGATCCCATCGCCGCGATCGCTGACCTGGACGCAGCCGATCGGCGCATCGCCGTCGGAGGCCATCAACAGCCGCTCGCGCGGATTGGCCACCAGGGCCTCCAGCGTGGCGATGTCGGTCCGCGTGCCGTCCAGCAGATCGGCTTCATGAGTCCAGCCGGCCCGAGCACTCTCGCCACGATAGGCGCGCTCGATGATCGGGTGCAGGCGCGGCAGATCGGCTGTCGCGGCGAGGCGGATCGTGACGTCGGACATCAGTTGCTAGAGCGTCGCGCCGATCTCGCGCGCGGCGGTGTCGGGGTCTTCGGCCTGGGTGATCGGCCGGCCGACCACCAGGATCGAGGCGCCCGCGTCGAGCGCCTGGCGCGGCGTCACCACGCGCTTCTGGTCGCCGGCCGCGCCATTGGCGGGGCGGACGCCGGGGACGACGAAGAATCCCTTGGGCCAGAGCTTTTTCGCAGCGGCGACTTCGGCGCCCGAACAGACGACGCCGTCGACGCCGGCGCGCATCGCCAGCTCGGTCAGGCGCAGCACCTGGTCGTGCGGATCGTCGGGGCAGCCGACCGAGGCGAGATCGGTACCGTCGAGGCTGGTCAGCGTGGTTACCGCGATGACCTTGGTGCCGGTCGGGGCGGCGGCCTTGGCGTCCTCGAGCATCGCGCGGCCGCCCGCGGCGTGGACCGTCAGGATGGTCGGCTCGAGCGGGCGCAGCGCCATGATCGCCTTGGCGACGGTGTTGGGGATGTCGTGGAATTTGAGATCGAGGAAGATCGGCAGGCCGAGCTCGGCCATCTCGCGCACGCCGGCGCGGCCATTGGCCATGAAGAATTCGAGGCCGAGCTTGATCCCGCCGACATGGTGGTGGACGCGCTTGGCGATCGCCTTGGCGCGCTCCAGATCGGGCGTGTCGAGCGCGACGAAGATGCGGCTCGTCATGCGCCACCCGGGGGAACGGCCGTCGGCGCCCCTGCCGGAATGGCAGGCGGGAGCGGATCGGGTTCGACGACAAGCGTGGCCGGCGGCGTCAGGATGCCGCGCAGATCGGTCAGCGTCCGCTCGGAGGTCGCCAGCCGGTTGCGCAGCCGCCAGCGGACCGTGTGGTAGTAGAGCATCGTCGGCACCAGGCCGAGCAGGAAGGTGACGAGCAGCAGCAGCGGCAGGTTCACCTCGGCGACGAGCCCGCCCCAGAGCTTGATCGGCACCGTCGTCCAGTTGCCCAGCGTGAACACCGCGGCGACGAAGGCAAGCAGGCACCAGAACAGGATCTTCAGGAACTGCATCGTCTCTCCAGCTTTTGCGACCAGTGGAAGCTAGCCTCGAAGCGCGGCTTTTACCAGCCTCGCGCCCAAGTTCGTACCCCAGCTTCGTCATGCCGGACCAGTTCCGGCATCCACCGTTCCACCAGCGCCGCGCGGTCGCATGTGCGGCACGGTGGACCCCGGAACGAGTCCGGGGTGACGGACTGGCTGGGGATGGGGAATTCGCTTGATTCAACATCACCGCGCGCTGCCCGTAACCGGCCCATGAAGACCGCCGCTTCCTTCACAGCTTCCGACACGCCGCCGGATCGCGCTTCCCTGTTATGGCTCGATAACAGGGAAGCGCGGCCCTGTTCTGGCGTCCAACAGATTCGTGTCGGAACCCCGGCCGGCTGGAGGCCTCAGCCAATCTCCTTGCGCAGCGATGCAATCAGCCCGGGGATCGCGGCGAGCCTGGGTTCCTCCTCGTCGATGATCGCGATGAAGGCGGCGCGCTTGATCGCGGCGACGCGGCCCGGTTTCAGCCGGGCGTTGCCGGTGAGCGAGGAGAGCACGATGTCGATCATCCGCTCGGCGCCGTGGAGGCGGCCCCACAGATAGTCGTTCTCGCGGTAGGCGCGGCTGAAGAACGCGCCGAAGCTGTTGAACTGGATGCCCTTCAGCGTCGCCTCGGCGCCGCCGGCGCGGATCGACTTGGCGTCGTCCGGGGCGATGCGGTCGACCTTGATCGGATCGAATTCGTCGAGGCCCTCGCCCTGGAGCAGCGGCAGGGTCGCGACGTCGAAATAGGGGAAGCCGAGATAGGTGAACAGGATCGGCCGCTTCACGTCGCGCGCCAGGCCGGTAAAGGCCGCCGCCAGCCGTTTCTCGGTCGCGGTGTCGAGCTGTTTCAGGTCGAGCGAGTCGGCCAGCTTGTCGAGCAGCGGCCCGGCATCGCCGCGCAGCAGCCGCACGTCCTTGCGCAGATGCGCGTGCCGCTCGGTGCGCTTGCATTCGAGATAATCGGCGAGCGAGGCGTAGATCGCGTCGCGGATCGGTTCGAGCTCGGACTCGTCGTGATCCGTTTCGAGCTCGGTCACGCGGCGCGCGAGCAGGCGCAGGCGGCGGATGCGGAAACCGAGATCATAGGAGCGCAGGAAACCGATCGTGATCGCGCTGGCGCCGTCGGAGAAGCTCGGCCGCAGCTCGTCGAAGCCGCGCGCGCTGACCGCGTCGGCGATGTGGCTGCGGATGCGTTCCCAGCGCTGCGGGCCGGGCTCGCCGCCGGCATGGTAGAGCAGGGAGGCGATCGCCTCGATCACGCCGGCGATCTTGAGATGGCCATAAGCGGCATAGCCATAACCCGCGCTCTTCGCCGCGGCGGTCTGTGCCCGGGCGCGCCAGTTGGCGAGGCGCGCGGTCGTGGGGGAATCGAGGAACAGCGAATAGCCGAACAACGCTTCGACCTGCGCCTCGACCTCGGGGCGGATGCTGGAGACGATCGTGCGCATCCGCTCGATCGTGCGCGAGCGCGCGGCGATATCTTCCAGATTGTCGCGGATCGGCTGCTGGCGCGGCAGCTCGGAGACGGCGCCGATGATCGTCTGGAAGAAGCCGGGGGCGCTCACATTATGCGGGCCGAAATGGATCTTCGCGCCCGGCGAGGGATCGATATAGACGAAGCGCCGGTCGATCTCGCGGCGGGCGGGGCGCTCGCGCAGCGCTTCGATCGCCGGGCGGAACGGCGCGTTGGCGAGAACCGATCCGTCGATCAGCACAGCATGATCCGCCGCATTGGCGGCGAACTGGCGCGGCAGGATGCGCTTGAGGAAATCCTCGCGGCTCGGCCATGCGACCTTGCGGTGCTTGAGCACCTTGTCGAGCTCGCCGACCATGAAGGGCGGGAAGGCGCCCGGGAAGCTCGAGGTCGATCGTGCCGCGAAGGTGAGCTCGGCCGGGTGGGCGAGCGTGTCGGCGACCGCGCCGTGATCGGTGAAGGGCACGACGAGGCGGTGCTCGGTCTCGACCACCTCGGGTGGCGAGTTGAGCGTCAGGCGCTCGGGATGGCCGCGGAAATCGGTGACGGTGACGAACAGGTCGAGCGGCTGGCCGTCGGGCAGCAGTCGCGCACCGCGCGGTGCCGCCGCCATCGCGTCGAGCGCGTCCATGATCAGGCCGGAGAAGAGGGCGCCGCCAAAGGGTGGCTCGAACCAGCGCGAGCGGACGAAGTGCGAAAGCTTGGCGCGTACTTCGGTGCGGGCGCCGGCCTCGATCAACTCGTCGATATTGTCGCCGCTGCGCTTCTCTGCGAACCAGGCGATCGGCAGCGCCCACATCTTGGAGAAGCGCGACGCCGGGGCCTGATGCTTGTCGATCAGCGCCTCGATATCCGCCGAATCGAGCCAGAGCTGAGTCAGCGGCTCGAGCGACTGGCCGGTGGTGATCGCCTGGGCGAGGAACACGCCGTTGATCCCGCCCGCGCTGGCGCCGGCGATGATGTCGACCAGCACGCGCATGCGGATGCCGGTCTCGACTTCGATCTCTTCGAGCAGGTCACGATAGACGCCCTGGCTGCCGCCAGCGGGGGTCTCGCCCTTGTGAAAGGCCTGGCTTGCCCGGGCGAGGCGCCAGATCTCCTTGGTGATGCCGTGCATGTAGACGGCCAGGCTGATGCCGCCATAGCAGACCAGAGCGAGGCGGAGCTCCTTCTGGCGCATCAGCGGCGATCCCGCGGGCAACGGGATTGGCTGCCGCTCACTTCACCTCCAGCATCGCCCAGATCGGCAGATGATCCGATGCCTTGCGCGCGGTGGCGCTGTGGTGGACGCCGCATTCGGCGACGCGCAGGCCGGCCGACACCATGATCCGGTCGAGCCGGGCGACCGGCCGGCGGACATGAAAGCTCGGCCCGGTATCGGCGAAAGCATAGTCGCGCCCGAAATCGCGCAGGCAGCCGGCGCGGACGCTCCATTCGTTGAGATCGCCCATCAGCACGGTCGGCCGGCGCGTGGTGCTCGAATCGACATGCGCGAGGATGGCATGCGCCTGGCGCCGGCGCCACAGTCCCGACAGGTCGAGATGCATGCCGACGACGCGGATCGGCGTGCCGCCGGCGCGGACATCGGCCATCACTGCGCCGCGCGGTTCGAGCGCTGGCAGGTGGATCGCCTCGCAATCCATCACCACCGATTCCTTGCGGATCAGCAGGACGTTGCCGTGCCAGCCCATGCTGCCGGCGCGCAACGAGAAGGGCACGGCTTTCCACGGGCTGTGCTCCTCCAGCGCGTGGAGCGGGATGACGCAGGCCTTGGCGCCGAAGCGGCGATCCGCCTCCTGCAGCGCGATGATGTCGGCGTCGATTTCGCGCAGGACCTCGATGATCCGGTTCGGATCACGGCGGCGATCGAGGCCGATGCCCTTGTGGATGTTGTAGCTGGCGACCTTGATCATGTGCGTGCGGAAACGCCGATCGGCAAAGAAGGTTCGCCGCGGAAGATGCGGCTGGCGGATTTATCGCCGTATATTCCTGTTGCGTGCGGCGCCACTGCGAAATCGCGGGGGGCGCCGGCGCTCAACCCGTGCCGGCGGCGCAATAGCGATCGAGAAAGTCCTGATGGGCCGGCATTTTCGCGACCGCGCCGGCGATATTGGCTTTCATGTCGGTCAGCGCCTGGCGCAGCTGCCCCGGCGGCATCAGGCGCGCGAGCTGATGATAGCCATGCGGCCGGATCCGCTGCCCGAGCATGACCTGCACCCAGGAATCGACTCGGAACAACTCGTCTCCGCCTTGATAGGCCTGGGCGTTCTCGCGGAACAGCGCGATGCGCCGCGCGAGCGAGTCCGGGATCTCCATGGTCCGGCATTGCCGCCAGAAGGCACTGTCGTCGCGTTCGGTGAGTTTATAATGGAGGATGATGAAGTCGCGGATGCCCTCCAGCTCGTCGCGCGACAGGGTGTTGAAGCGCTCGATCAGGGCCTCGTCGAAGCCGTTGAAGGGGAAGGATTTCATCAGCCGCGTCACCGCGATCATGATCAGGTGGATGCTGGTCGATTCGAGCGGTTCGATGAAGCCGCTGGCCAGCCCGAGCGCGATGCAGTTCTTGTTCCAGACCTTGCGACGGCTGCCGGTGCGGTAGCGGATCAGCCGCGGATCGAACAGGGGCTCGCCCTCGATCTCGCGCAGCAGCAGCGCGCGCGCATCCTCGTCCGCCATATGCTCGCTGCTGAACACCAGCCCGTTGCCGACGCGGTGCTGCAGCGGGATCTTCCAGCGCCAGCCCGCCTCGTGCGCGATCGCCCTGGTATAGGGGATGGCGGGGCCGGTGGATTCGGTCTGCACCGCATAGGCGCTGTTGGTCGGCAGCCACTGCGTCCAGTCGTCATAGCCGGTCTCGAGCGTTTGCTCGATCAGCATGGCACGGAAACCGGTGCAGTCGATGAACAGATCGCCGTCGATCACCTGGCCGGAATCGAGGACCAGGGCCTGGATGAAGCCGGTCTCCGGATCCTGCCGCACCTCTTTGATCTTGCCCTCGACCCGCTTGACGCCGGCCGGCTCGCTGAGCGCGCGCAGGAAGCGGGCGTAGCGCGTCGCGTCGAGATGATAGGCATAGTTGATCTGGGCATTCTCGCCGGTCGCGAATTTGTTCGCTTCGGCCGCCTGCAACTCGAAACAATGGTCGCCGAGATCGCCGCCATAGCCCTCGGCACGCGCCTGCAGCCAGAAATGATGGAAATCGGCCATCCAGGTCGATTTCCCCAGCACGCCGAAGGAGTGGATGAAGCGATCGCCGATCCCGCCCCAATTCTCGAAGGCGATGCCCAGCTTGAAGCTGGACTGGGTGGCGCGCATGAATTCCTGCTCGTCGACGCCGAGCAGGGCGTGGAAGGTACGGGTGGTGGGAATGGTGGATTCGCCGACGCCGATCGTGCCGATCTCGTCGGACTCGACCAGGGTGATGTCGAGCAGCCCGCCGAGCTGCTTCACCAGAGCCGCCGCGGCGATCCAGCCCGCGGTGCCGCCACCGGCGATGACGACTTTCTTCACGATCTGCGCGTCCAAATCTGTTCCCCCGGGGTGTCGATCAGCGATTGAGGCGGTTGAGCAAGCTGGCGCGGAGACGACGCGCCCTGGTCTCGTCGAGCGGTGCGAGGTTGCCGCGCGCCGCTTCGGGCAGATGCGCGCCGGCGCGGTCCGCGGGCCCGAAGACATAATAATCGAACAATGCGCGCCAGGCGCGCTTCTCCGGCTCCGGGCGGTCGCGCAGGCTGAGCAGCGCGTGCAGCAGCGTGTTCTGCGGCGAGTCCATGAAGGCGGGCGAGGTATTCCACCAATAGTTGATCATGGCATTGAAACCGTCGAGCGCCTCGACCTGATGCCACCACAAAGCAGGGTAGAAGAGCAGGTCGCCCGGCTCCAGCTCGGCGACCTGGCCGGCTTCGAGCGCCTCGAGGAAGCGCGGGTAACGATCGAGATCGGGCGCGCCGAAATCGACCATGCTGACCACCTGGCCGCCGGGGGTCGGCTCGAGCGGGCCGGGATAGAGATTATGGACCTGTTCCGGCGGAAACAGGGAGAAGCGGCGCCGGCCGACCATGCAGCAGGCCATGTTGTTCGACATGTCGTAATGCGCCGAGGCCGTGGTGCGGTTGCCGATCCAGATGCTGACGATCGGCGGATTGCCGCCGAACGCGGCATCGTCGAGCGGGAGATAATTCTCGTCGCGCAGGCCCGGCAGGTAGGTGTCGAGATCGGTCGAGCCGACATAGAAGGAGGGAGCCTCTTCGTCGTCCCGCTGCGCCGCAATGCGATCGAGCACTTCGTCGAGCAGCACGCGGCCGGCGTCGAAATTCATGCCCGTGACGTCTTCATTGTAGAAGAAGCGGCCCTTGATCTCCGGTCGGCCGGCAAAGCCGATCACCGGTGTGCCGCGATAGAAGGATTTGAGATAGGCGATCGCGCTGGCGGGGGAGTCGAGACCCGCGCGGACGAGCGGCCAATCGCGGACGACGCCCTTGAGGATCGCCGGCTGTTGGGCCGCCATCAGCTCGTCGAGCGGAATCTCGCCCAATGCCAGGCCTTCGATTACCCGTGTTTTTCGTGCCATCGTCATGATGCGTGTCGCGCCGATTCCTCAATCGGCTCCTGTTTTCCGGTTCTTGAGCTCGATCAGCCGGTTGACGTTGCCGAGCGAGGCGGCGGCATAGAAAGCGAGGCCGAGATAGCCGGCACGGTTCAGCCGATCGAGCCACGCCGCATCGAGCTTCGCAATCGCCCCGCCGCCGATCGCGAACAGATCGGGCAGCACATATTTCTTCACGTCGCTGAGCTGGATTTCGATCGAAATGGGCTCGATCAGCCCCGCTTCCTCGAACGCGGCGAACATCGGCGCGGTCGTCTCGGCGCCCGCATGGATCACGCGCAGCACGCCGGCGACATGCTCGAGATAGGGCGCGTTGCCGCCATGCGGCAGGAACAAAGGCAATCCCTCGGTCCTGCTGACGCGGGGATGATCCAGGTCGATATGGATCATCGGCTCGCCGTCCGCCTCGCCGCCCTTGCGACCGATCAGGAAGGGGCCGCGCTGCAGCACCGCCGGCACGTAGCGGCCATGCCAGCCGCTTTCGTCGAGGAACAGATTCTCGTCGCGGTCGAGCCCGAGCAGCGCGATCGCCTGGAACGCCCCGTCGGCCTCCTTGCGGAAGAAGATCGGATATTCGCGCTGGATCTCCTCGAATTCGGTCGGGAAGATCAGCACCTGATTGACGCTGTCGCCAAACGCCGCCGACGGGCGGGCGATCACCCTGATCTCCGGATGGTCGATATTGTTCAGCAACACTCTGTTGGTCATGCGCGGTTTTTCCAGCCCGGACTCATCTGTTGCGCCTTCCGATCGGCGATCTTCCGCGCCGGGCGCGGGAGCGTGCGACGATGATGAGGCAAAGCCGCGACGCGCTCAACCGGAATGGGAAAAAAGGCCGCTGCGAACAGCGGCCTTCCCCCCCCGTCGACGATCGCTGCCGGTTCAGAACTTGAACCGTGCCCCAAGCATGAAGCGCCGGTCGAGTTCCTGCGCGTACCACAGCTCGGTCTTGTCGCGAGCATAGGTCCGGACGCTTTCCTCCAGCAGGTTGATGCCTTCCAGCGTGACGGAGATGTTCTTCGTCACGTCATAGCTGATGTTCATGTCGAGCTGACCGAACGGCGCCGTGAATTCCGGATTGCGCGATCCCTGGCGATTGATCCCCGAGAGGAACTTGTCGCGCCAGTTATAGGCAAGCCGTGCCGAAAGGCCGTTCTTGTCGTAGATCAGCGTCGCGTTGAACGTGTCGCTCAAGCCGAGCAGCGCGAACTGATCCTCGCTCGGGCTGGCCCCGATGTTGAAGCCGACATCGCCCCTGACCATCGTATAGGCGGCCGAAACGCCGATGCCGGTATTGCCCAGGAAATATTGCCCGGCAATCTCGACGCCCCAGATCTTCGCGTCCTTGTTGTTGATCGGACGAGTCACCTGGAACTGGTAGAGCGGATCGGTCGAATTGGCGTTCACGTCGAGCGTGTTGTTGATGGTCTGGACATAGGCGTCGTCCAGCGTGTGCGTCGCCGGGTTGAAGTGCGCGCTGAACTGCGACGTCGCGGCCGCCACCGATCCGGTCGCCTGGATCAGCGCCGTCATCGCGAACAGGTTCACGTCGCTGATATCGGCGCCAAGCCCCTGGAGCGCCGTCCTGGCCGCTCCCGAACGCGTGCCCGCCGCACCGGAGCTGGGATCGCGCAGACCGAACAGGTCGGTCGTGAACTGGCCGCGGCCGATGAAGTTATGCACCCTTTTGTCGAACAGGCCGACCGAGACATAGGAGTCTGGCTTGAAATAATATTCCAGCGAGACGTCGAAATTGTCCGAAGTCAGCGGCGCAAGCCGGGCGTTGCCCGTGGCACCGCTGGGGACGCCGCCATTGTTGATCGGCCGCGGCGGTCCGCCGACCGTGGTTGCGGTGAACAGATCGTTGTAATTGGGACGAGCGATCGTCCGGCTGAACGAGAAGCGTGCGACCAGGTTCTTCGCCGGCTCGAGCCGGAAATCGAACGAGGGCAGCAGGTTGTTGTAGCTGCCCTGGTCGGTCAGGAAGCTGTTCTGGTTCGAGATGACGACGGTGAAGTCATTGTCCGAGACCCAGTTGATCGCGGCCGGAACGGCGACCAGCGAGGTCGAGGTCGATTTGGTGTTCTCGTAGCGCACCCCGGCCACCATGCTGGCGGGCATGTGCCCCAGGTCACCCTTCCAGGTCACCTGGCCATAGGCCGCCCAGATGGTTTCCTTCACCCGGTTATCCTGATTGGCCGTAACGCCGACGGCATTGCCGGCGGACGCATAATAAGGCGAGAGGATGGAATAGAGGTTCGCCGCATTGCCGCGGAAGGCGAGCTGCGATGCAGGATCGCCGCCCGGATTATACTGGCTGAACTTGCATTCGAGGCAGAAGGCCTGAAGCGCACCCGGCGCGAGCTGCTGCACGTCGCCGGGATGGGTGATGCCCCAGTCACCCAGCGTCTGCTGGGTGGCGAGGAAGGTCTGATGCATGTCCGAGGTGCGATAATTGCCGCCGAAGTCGATCCGGCTGCCGCCGCCCAGATCCCAGCCGAAGTCGGCACGGCCTTCCTTGACCGTCTGGTCCTGGGTGGACGCGAAGGTGCGGCCGACCTGCGATCCGACATCGTTGATGTCGAGCTGGCCGTTGCCGGCGCTGCCGATCGTGACCACCTGACGCGGGATGCCGCCGGTGTAATCGACCGAGTGCGCCGCCACGACGTTGGCACCCATACCGACCAGCGTCGAGCTCTTGCCATTGGGGTTGTCCGGACGGCTCTGCGACTTGCTGATATGGCCGTCGAGATTCAGCGCGAACGTGTCGGTGATGTCCCATTTGGCGTTCAGGCCGTAATCCTGGAGCGTGCTCTTCTGGGCGCGATACTGCGCTTCGAAGCCCTCGTCCTTCTGGCCGTTGATCGTCTCGTGCAGATAGGTCGCCGTGGCGACCGTGGGGTTGCCGTTGAAGGTGACCACGTCGAACGGCCGGCTGAACCAGTTGGACAGATCCGAGCGGACTTCCCGCTGCTTGTTCTGCGCATACAAGGCGTCGGCGGTCAGCGTCAGCGAGTCGGTCGGGCGGAACTGCACGACCGCCTGGCCATTGAAGCGTTGGCGCGTGCCCTCGGCATAATGGTAGCGGCTGTCGTTCGGGATCGCGACCAGCGTGTTCGGGTTGCTCGGCGCGTTGTTGACGACCGTGCAGGTCGGCGTCGGCGTGCTGGTCGGGCAGACGCCGCCCGAGCGGGCGAAGCCGCCGCTCAGGAAGGTGCTGTACGGGATGATGTTCCAGTCGTTCGACGTGGCGCTGATCGAGGTATAGTTGCGCTTCTGATAGCTGCCGAACAGCGAGATGCCGAAGGTGTCGGAAGGATCGCTGTAGCTGAGCACGCCGGAAACTTCGGGCGTGACTTTCGATCCGCAATCGAGGCAGCCGTTCACGCTGGTATCGTAGACGGCCTTGGCGCCGATGCTGCCGGAAAGGCCCGACGCACCGTCGAGCGGATGGCGCGAGACGACGTTGATCGTGGCGCCGATGCCACCCGACGGGATGGCGGCGCGACCGGTCTTGTAGACCTCGAGCGTCTTGACGCCTTCAGAGGCGAGATTGGAGAAATCGAACGAGCGGCTCGTGCCCTGCGCGCCGTCGGCATTTTCGTCGCCGCCGACCACGGAGACGATCGAGGTCGCCAGCGTGCGGCCGTTCAGCGTCACCAGATTATAGTTCGGGCCGAAGCCGCGCACGGTGACCAGCGCGCCCTCGCCATTGGTGCGGTTGATCGACACGCCGGTGATGCGCTGCAGCGACTCTGCGAGGTTGGTGTCCGGGAACTTGCCGATGTCTTCGGCAGAGATCGCATCGACGACGCCGGCGGAATCGCGCTTGATCGCAATCGAGCGCTCGAGGCTGGCGCGGATGCCGGTAACGACGATGTCGTCGCCGGCGTCGGTCTGCGCATCGGCCTGAGTCGGCTGGGCCGGATCGGCCTGGGCGAGTGCCGCTCCGGGCATCATCAGACAGGCCGCAACCGCGATTGCGGAACTCGAACGCGCAAGCGTCGGCAAATGCCTAAAGCTGTTCATATACCCCTCCTATTTTGCCCACCAGGCTCTAACGGCCCGGCATGTTTTTTAGGTCAGCAGACCAAATCTGCTGATGGTAACGCTACCACAAAGTCTCACGTTGTCAATTGTCGAGTCGTCCGGGACGATCGAACTACCCCCAATGTGGGAGCGATTATTGCCGAGCGGCTAAGGCGAAACCGCCCCTGATCGCGTATTGCGATCGGCCGGCGGGGTGGAAGGGCGGGAAATTGCGCCGGCGGGTGGGACGCGAACGCTAACATTGCTGTGATGTAGACCGGGGCGGCTTGGTTCAGACCATGGCCGCGAGGAGATCGTCAACCGAGACGGTGGCGAAGGTCGCGAAGCTGTCGGCGACGCCATAGGGCAGCAACAGCTTTCGGTCATGCACGAGCGCGCCGCAGCTATAGACCACGTTGGGGACATAGCCGTCGCGCTCCTTGGGGCTCGGGTGAACCAGTGGGAGGGTCATGCGCTTGAGCAGCTTCGACGGGTCGTCCCGGTCGAGCAGGCAGGCACCGATGCAATAGTTGCGCACGGTGCCCACGCCGTGGGTGATGACCAGCCAGCCCTCCTCGATCTCGATCGGCGATCCGCAATTGCCGATCTGGACGAATTCCCAGAACC
>NZ_JAQGLC010000066.1 GCF_028293085.1 Sphingomonas bacterium | reverse complement strand
CCGGGTGCTTCTCCCAGAATTTCTCGGTCTCGGGCTCGACGCGGCTCCAGTCGAAAATCACGTCGCGGTGTACGATGCCCCAGCGGCCGCCGCGCTTCTCGAACGTGTCGAGATAGCGCCCGCCGATATGGAAGAAGACGGTGCCGCGGTCCTGTACGAAGGTCTCGTGTGCGACATGGTAGCTCTCGACGAACACATCACCATTGGGCAGGAACTCGAACAGCGCGTTGGCGATGATATGTTCCTTGGCGAGGCATAGTGGGCCGCTCGCCATCGCCTTTTCGAGGCTGTCGATGAAGCCGTGCATCAGGCCCTGATAGGTGCCGTGATTGTCGGTGCCATCTACCGGGTGGCAGGCACGCATCAGCGCCGGATCGAACCGGTCGGCGCCGCGCGCGCGGGCGCAGAGCAGGTCGAGGATTTCCTGCTTGATCGCATAACGAGCCAGGTCGTTGCTCATACCGCCTCCGCCGCGACCACAGCCTGGATCGCGCCGATCTTCTCGACCTCGCAGCGTACCACGTCGCCGATCTGGAGATAACGCGGTGGCCTGGCCGATCCGCCTGTGCCGAACGGCGTGCCGGTCGCGATCACATCGCCGGGCTCGAGCGTGAAGACGGTCGAGAGATAGGCGATCTGTTCCCAGCAATCGTTGATCATCTCGGATGTCGAGCCATCCTGCCGCACTTCGCCATTGACGGTGCAGGTGATGCGCAGGCCATGCGGGTCGCCGATCTCGTCGGGCGTGACGATCCATGGACCGAGCGGACCATGTCCGTCCCACGCCTTGCCGAGCATGATCGTCGGGCTGCGCTTCTGCCAGTCGCGCACGCTGATGTCGTTGCACACGGTGTACCCTGCGACGACCGACGGCGCGTCGGCCACGCTGACCCGGCGGCAGCGCGTGCCGATGACGATCGCCAACTCGGCCTCGTAATCAAGCTCCGATGATTCGGGCGGCATCGGGATCGGGTCGTAGGGACCATTGGTTGCGGTCGGCAGCTTGGTGAACCAGCGTTGATGGACCGGCGGCACATAATCGGGATTGGCGGCCAGCACCTCGTTGATGTGGCTCTGATAATTGGCCGCGATGGCGAGATATTTTTGCGGCCGCGTAACCGGGGCGAGCAGGTGCACCGTATCGAGGCGGTGGCGCGGGGCCGACGCCGCGGCGGCACGGGCGGCATCCATCCCCGCCGTACCGAGCGCAAGGAATGCCTCCATCGTCGCGGGCAGCGCGCCGCTGGCGGCGATGTCGGCAATCTCATTGCCGAGCACCACGCCGATCGAGCGCCGGCCTCCGACTTCAAAGGTCGCCAGCTTCATCGGGCCAGCCGTTCGACCAGCTCCGCGCGGAAGGCCTCGGCGGTCCGGTAGGTCGGATTGGCAAGCGCCGCGCGCTCGGTATCGGCGTAGATTTCGGCATCGCTCAGCGCGAAGTCGATTGGCGTGCCATAGGGCTGACTGACATGCCATGGGGTATGGACATAGGTCTCGATCGTGTTGTCCTCGGGATCCTTGAAATAGACCGTCCAGCTATTGCCATGGTCGAGCGTCCACACTTTCGGGATGCGCGGGTCGGTAGTGGCCTTTTCATAGACCTGGCGCAGCTGCGCGAAATCGTCGAGCAGGAAGGATATCTGCGCCACGGTCGACGGGCTGTCGGGCGCGCGGCCCCAGGCCAGCAGCAGTTGATGATGCTCGTCGGGCGACATCGTCATGAACCGGATCGGGTTCACGTCCGTACGCTCGTCGGTCACCACGAAGCCGAAGAAGGAGGTGTAGAAGTCGGTCATCCGGTCGATGTCGATGACATGGATGCCGACATGGTTGAGCGAATAATTGATGCGGCTCATGATGGGCTGGCCTCCAGGCTGGCAGAATCGGACGAATGCGGGGTGATGCGGGGATGCAATTGGCGCTCGAGCAGCGCGAGTGCGGCGTCCAGCGCGGCGCCGTCTGCGCCGAGCGAAAAGACGTAACGGTCGGGCCGGACGATTGCCCAGCGGGCGCTGTGGTTCGCGAACCAGTCGGCGAGCCGGCCATCGGCGTCCTGCCACGCGTGCGGCGCGAGGCGGATGACCTGCCCGTCCAGGGCGGGCCAGACATCGACCCGCGGCGCCACCGCGTCGAACGCAATCAGTGTAAAGCGGCCAGCGAGCAGCACATCGATATGCCGCTCGGCGGCCTCTCCCCCTTTCAGGATGAATTCGGGCAGCCGCTCGCCGCCTGTCGCCGGATCGATCAGCCCGTCGCGGAGCGGCGGGACGACATCGGTCATCGCGACGCTGCCGGTGCGTTCGCGCTCCGCGGCGCGGAAGCGCTCGTCGCGCGCCAGCGCCTCGGCGCGATCGAGCTTGCAGACCTCGGCGCCCGCCGCGACGGACGCGGCGATGATTGCGCGGACATGTCGCTCCCGCTCGACCTGATAGCTGTCGAGCATCGCCGCATCGGCCGCCCCGCCGCGCACCAGCGTCAGCTTCCAGACAAGCTGCGCGGCGTCGCGAATGCCGTGGCACATGCCTTGACCGAAAAAGGGGGGCGTCTGGTGGGCGGCGTCTCCGAGCAGGAATACTCTGTCCTCCCGCCAGCGCTCGGCAACCAGCGCGCGGAAACGATAGACTGCGGTGCGGATGATCGTGACATCGCCGGGGTCGACCCATTTTGCGAGCTGCGGCTTCAGCCAGGCGTCGGTTACCACTTCCTCGTCGCGCTCGCCGGGCAGCAACATATATTCCCAACGGCGATGCGTGCCGCGTCCGGGAATCAAGGTTGCCGGCCGCTCGGGATCGCACACCATCAGCGAGAAGCGACCGTCGCGCACCTCGTCGGGAATGATATGGTCCGCCGGCCAGCGCATCGCGCCGGTGACATCCGTATCGACTACCAGCCAGCGTTCCTCGAAGCCGATATCGTCGAGCGCGATGCCCAACGCCTTGCGAACGCTGCTGCTCGCACCGTCGCAGGCGAACAGGTGGTCGGCCTCCGCACGCCACGCACCGGCATGCCCGGCGATGGTCAGGGTGACACGGTGATCGTCCTGCGTGACCATCTCCACCGAGGCGCCGGTCGCCACTGTCACATGCGGAAAGCGCTTCAGGCCCGCGCGCAGGATGGCCTCGAGCTGCGGCTGGTAGAACAGGTTGCTGGGAAACCAGGCGCCGTTGTGCGCGCGGGGATGGGCCCGGAAGGTGCGGATCGGTGCGCGATCCGCGCCGAGATAGACCGAGCCGCCGAGCGGCCTGGTCACCGCAGCGATCTCGTCCGCCAGCCCGATTGCCGCAAAGACGCGCATGATCTCGGCATCGAACACGATCGCGCGCGGCAGATCATAAGGCTCCTCGTGTTTCTCGACTACCAAAGTGCGTAGCCCGGCGGCGCCGGCAAGGTTCGCGGCGACCGCGCCGACCGGGCCAAGCCCGGCGACAATCAGATCGTATCGCGTCGCGTCCCCGCCCATCGCCCTCGTTCACCCCCTCGTTGTCGCTCCCCTGCGGGGTGCCTGTGGGAATTCGCTACCGGTCGCCGACTTAAGGGACAAAGAGCATTGCGGCCATTTTCGATAACCGGGGATTATCGCTGTCCGTCGCTCGATTGCCCGGGCAGCTTCAGGCATTCCGCGCGGATGATCGCCATCGTCGCGCGCGCGCCCGGGAGCAATGTGCTGCCCTCGCGGAACGCCAGTCCGACATGCTCGTGCGGAAACGGGAAGTCGACGTCTAGCGGGACCAGCCCGGTCTCGCGCGCGCTGAACAATGTCGAGGGCACGACCGTGACCAGATCGGTCGCGCGCACCACGGCGTCGAAGAAGATGACGGTGCTGACCTCGACCGCGCCGGTCGGCGGCGGCATGCCGGCATCGAGAAAGGCGCGGTTGATGATCGTGCGGTGCGACGGCGGATAATCGGGTATGAGCCAGGGATAACGCGCCAGGTCGGACAGGGTCAGCGCCGGCTGCGCGACAAGCGGATGCCCCGCGCGTACCGCAACGCGTGGACCGGTGCGCACCAGCGGCTCGAAGGTCAGGCCCATTGGCGAGGTCTCGTCGGGCAGCAGCAGCAGCGCGAAATCGAGCTCGCCGTCGAACAGCGCGGCAGTCAGCTCTGCGGAAAAGGCGATGCGCAGCTTGAGCTTCAGGCCGGGCAGCGTCTCCATGACCTCGCGCGCGACCTGTGCCATCACCCCGCTCATCGTCGGGATCACGCCGATCACGATCATGCCGCGCGTCATGCCACGCATTGCGTCGATCTCGGCGACCGCACGGCGGACCTCGCTGTCGATCATCTTGGCATAGCGGAACAGCGTGTCACCATAGGGGGTCGGCACGACGCCGCGTGGTCGCCGGTCGAGCAGCTTGACCCCCAGTTCCGCCTCGAGATTGTTGATCGCCTTGCTCAGCGCCGGCTGGGAGACATGCACGGCCTCTGCGGCGGCGTGCATCGTCTTGTGTTCGACGCAGGCCACGAAATACCGCATCAACCGAAGGTCCATCTTGCCGCTCCCAACCTTTCTCCACGTCGTTACGACGCCGGCTAATAATGAGGGGCGGTGCGCAATTCGGCAATAACCGATAACCTGGTGGAATTGCTTTGCGCCAAAGTTTCAATTTCACGACCACCCCGGAGCCGCCAAAGGACGCTCAAGAAAAAGAACCGGAATGGAGGGGACAAATGGCTCGCTACGGTAATCGCAACATCACCGCGCTCGCCCTGCGCTGCTCGGTCGGCGCAGGGGCATTGGCGCTGGCAATGGGGCAGGCAAACGCGCAGCAGGCGCCGGCCGCCCCACCGTCCGCGGCAGCCGCCGACAATGGCGACCAGGCCGACATCATCGTCACCGCGCAGAAGCGCGAGGAGCGGCTGCAGGACGTGCCGATCGCGATCAGCGTCGTCTCTCCTCAAGTTCTGCAGAGCACCAATGCCCGCAATTTCGCCGAGCTGCAGGGGGTTGTGCCAGGCGTTTATTTCGCGGGCAATTCGGGCGGCGGGCGCACCTATATCACGCTGCGCGGTGCCACCGGGCTCGCGCTCAACACCGGCGACGAGCCGGTCGCGATCTATATGGACGACATCTATCTCGCGCGCGGCGTGACGATCGGCATGTCCGACCTGCTGGATCTCGGCGGAATCGAGATCGTGCGCGGCCCGCAGGGGACGCTGCAGGGGCGCAACGCCACAGCGGGTGCGATCCTGATCCGCAGCGCCGATCCGACGCAGGAGTTTTCGGGCAGGGCCCAGGCGAGCATCGCATCGCCCGACGAATTCCGCGCCCAGGGGGCCATTTCCGGGCCGCTCGGCGGGGGCTTCGGCGCGCGCCTTTCGGCAGGCTATGTCACCGAGCGAGGCTGGGCGTATAACCCGTACACCAAGACGCATATCGGCGGCTCGGAGAGCTTCCAGACCCGCGGCGTGCTGACCAACGAGTCCGGCCCCTTCTCGGCGCGCGTCGTCGTCGATTATTCCTGGACCGAGAACCAGCCGGCGATCTTCCGCTATGCCGCGACGACCTATGCTGCAGGCAATGGTGCGCTGGTCCCTGCCGGGACCGCGACGCCCAACACGCCGCTGCCTGCCGCCACCTACGACGCGATCTTCAACCACAACATCATCTCGCTCAATCCGGGTACGGACACCGAGGTCAGTACGGGGGGCGTTTCGGCCAAGTTCAGCTATGATCTGGGCGGCATCGACCTGATTTCGGTCAGCGGATATCGCAAGGCCTGGGTGCGCGGGATCAATGACTCCGACGGGCTCGACGTCGTCAAGATGGGCTACAATCACAATGACGACCACAGCAACCAGTTCAGCCAGGAAATGCGGCTGCAATCATCGGGCACCCAGCGCTTCTCCTGGATTCTCGGCGCTTATTATTTTCAGGAAAACCAGCGATATACCGACGACATCTACAATTTGAAATTCTCGCTGCCGACCAATGGCGTCACCCGCTATACCGGCACCCAGCGCACGCGATCCTATGCCGGCTTCGCCGACGCGACGTTCCGCATCACTGATCAGTTCTCGGTGATCGGCGGCATCCGCTACACCGAGGACCACAAGAAGCTCGATTCGAACATCATCGCGACCAACCTCGACACCAATGTGTCGACGACGACGCCCTATTCGCCGCCCCAGGCGAAATGGAGCGACTGGTCGTATCGCGGCAAGCTCGTCTACAAGCCCAATGCCGACCTGATGTTCTTCATCGGCTACGGCAAAGGGTTCCGCGCGGGCGGCTACAACCCGTTCGCGGTACAGGTGCCCTATGCCCCGGAAACCAACAAATCGTGGGAGTTCGGCGCCAAGGGCGACCTGTTCGACCGGCGCCTGAGCTTCTCGCTCGCCGCCTATCGCAACGACTATGCGAACCTGCAGCTGCGCGCGGGGGTGCCGACCGGCGGCGCGATCATCACGAATGCCGCCGAGGCGCTGATCAAGGGCGTCGAACTCGAACTGACCGCGCGGCCGGCCGATCATACCCGGCTGACCGGCAACGTCGCCTATACCGATGCGCGCTTCACCAGTTTCCCGACCGCGCGCAACACGCTCGACCAGCCGGTCGACGCAACGGGCAACATCCTGCCGCGCACGCCGAAATGGCAGTTCTTCCTGGGGGCGGAGCAGGACGTGCCGCTGTCGGACTCGATGATGCTGACGGGCGAAGTCAATTATCGCTGGCGCGGCCGGATCTACTTCTTCTTCACCGATCAGAATGTGCAGCCCTGGCAGGACGGCCCGGGCGACGAACTGGGCGCGCGCCTCTCGCTTCACCCGGCCGGCGACCGCTGGAAATTTTCGATCTACGGCACCAACCTGACCAATTCGCGGATCATCAACACTGCGGCGGTGACCTTCAGCTATCCCCAGGTCGGCCTCAACAAGCCGCGCGTGATCGGAGCTTCGGCCGAATTCAAGTTCTGATAGGGGTAATCGTGTGACAGAGAGCAGCGGATCGGCGGCGGGCGAGTTCCGCGCGCACTGGCGGGCGCTGCTTGGCTGCACCATCGCGGCCTCGATCGGCACGATCGGGTTGCAGGCCTATACCAGCGGTGCATTCGTACCAGCGCTTGGTCGCGATGTCGGTTACAGCAAGGAGCAGTTGTCTCTTGCGACGCTGCTCCTTTCCGCCACGGTCGCCATCTGCGCACCGTTCGCGGGCACGCTGATGGACCGTTACGGCGCAGTGCGGGTCATCGCCTTCGCGATCGTCGGCGAGGCGGTGGCATTTGCGCTACTCGCCATCGCGCCGGCCGGCTTCCCGCTGTACGCCGCGTTGATCGTGCTGCTGGCCGTGCTCGGAGTCGGCACCACGCCGCCCGGCTTCGCGCGGATCATCACCGCGCGCTTCGATGCGGGGCGCGGGCTGGCGCTGGGCTGCATGATCAGCGGGCTCGGACTGATGGCGATCAGCGGGCCGATCTGGGCAACCTGGGTGATCCAGCATGGTGGATGGCGCTCCGGCTATGGCGTGATCGCCGGGCTGGTCTTGCTGCTCGGCGGCGGCGGACTGTTGTTGGTACATCGCGATCGTGTCGCGCATCCCGCGACACCAGTTCGCGCGGGGCTGGATGCGGCGAGCGGCCCCTCGGCCCTGCGTCGGCCGCTTTTCTGGGTGATGCTCGCCGGCTTTGTCGCGCCCGCGCTGTTCGGCGGCGGTTATCTCCTCCACCTCATCAGCCTGCTGACCGAGCGCGGCATCGCCCCCGCGACGGCCGCGCGGGTCCAGTCGCTGATCGGCGTCGCGGTGCTGGGCGGCCGGCTCGGTTCGGGCTGGGCGCTCGACCGCTTTCCCGCGCCGCGCGTCGCTGCGGCCGCCTTCACCGTCTCGGCGCTGGGCTGCGCCTTGCTGCTGCAATCGAACCTCGCGCTGATGAGCGTCGCCGCGCTGGCGATCGGCCTGACCATCGGCGCCGAGCTCGACATCCTCGCTTATTTCGTCTCGCGCTATTTTGGGCTGGCCAGTTTCGGGCGGCTCTACGGCCTGGCCTATGGCTGCATGATCGTCGCCGGCGGGGCGAGCCCGTTGCTCATCGCGCGCCTCTCCCAGTCTGGCGGCTACCCGCTGGCGCTGATCGTCTCGACGATCGGCACCATCGCCGGCGCGTTGATCCTGCTCATGCTGCCCGATCCGCGCGCCGTCGCCGCGCGCGAGCCGGCTATTGCCTGACGCGCGCGATTTCGCCGCCAAAGTCGCCTTGGTCACGGGTGCCGCCTCGGGCATCGGGGCCGCGACGGCGCGCCTGCTCGCCGCCCGCGGCGCGCGCGTCTGGTTCGCCGATCTTGATGGCGATGCCTGCGACGCGGCCCGTACGGGTATCGCCGCGAGCGAGGCGCTGGCGCTTGACGTACGCGATCCCGCAGCCTGGCACGCCACCGAAGCGCGCATTGGTGCGATCCACGTGCTGGTCAACGCGGCTGGTATCAGCCGCACCGCCAACCCGGCCGGCATCGCCGAGGTCGTGCTCGACGATTGGCGTGCGATCTTTGCCGTCAATGTCGAGGGCACCTTGCTCGGCTGTCAGACAGCGATGCGCCTCATGGCCGATAGCGGCGGCGCGATCGTCAACCTGGCCTCGACTGCCGGCATCGCGCCGAGCGCAGCGCTCGGTGCTTATGGCGCCTCCAAGGCGGCGGTGGCGCAGATGACGCGCAGCGTCGCCACCGCTTGCGCCGCGCAGGGGCTGGCGATCCGCTGCAACGCGGTCCAGCCCGGCATGGTTGAAACGCCGATGACCCATGGCATGCCCGCCGATTATCGCCGCGCGTGGGAGGCGCAGATCCCCGCGCACCGCTTCGGTCGCGCGGAGGAGATTGCGCAAGCAATCTGTTTCCTTGCCAGCGATGCAGCGGGTTACATTAATGGCGAGGCATTGCTGATCGATGGCGGCCTCATGAATCGTGCTGTGATCGGCAGCGATACCGCCTGGCTGGACTGAGGCAATATTGCGCCCCGCCGAGACGCAGCGCTTCTCGCCTCGTGGTTGACG
>NZ_JAQGLC010000045.1 GCF_028293085.1 Sphingomonas bacterium | reverse complement strand
GATAATATACGACCGTCTTGCGCGCGCTGCTAATGACCTCCAAGTCGACTGAATTTATTATAATTTACGATAGTTCGAGTTGGGTGCCGAATTACGGTGATGGTGTGGACGGCGCTCTGATTGGCGGTTGATTCGGGAAGTCCCGGTGCCACGCTGAGAATTACGGTGACGTTGCGTAATTGAGGTAGCCATCCTCCTACGTATGCGGAGTCGCCCTGGCAGGTGCTCCAGGCAGGAGGATGACCGATGAAGATATTTGCAGCATTGGATGTGAGCGACAAGACCACGCATGTGTGCGTGGTCGATGGTGACGGCGTGATCGTGTGGCGCGGTGTCTGTGCCACGGATCCTGCGGTGTTGGCGGCAACGCTTGACCGGCACGCGCCCGCGCTGGAGCGGGTGGTGCTGGAGACGGGGCCGTTATCGGCATTTCTCTATCATGGGCTGATCGAGCGCGACGTGCCTGCGGTGTGCATCTGCGCGCGGCACGCCAAGGGCGCGCTGTCGGTTCGGATCAACAAGAGCGACGTGCACGATGCCGAAGGGTTGGCGCAGCTGGCCCGGACCGGCTGGTTCAAGGCTGTGCACATCAAGGGCAGCGCGACACATCTCGATCGGGCGCAGCTCAAGGTACCAGTTACGGTGCCAGTTTACTTAACCCCTAAACCATGCCCCCGCGCCCGCACTCGATGACAAGCACGCCATGCCGCGGGTCGCACGCGAATTACGCTGACAGCGCCCTTAATCAGCTCAGCATAAGCGCCTCAAATCAGCGCCGCAGCCTTGCCGATCGGCTGCGACACATAACCATGCAGGATGCGCAACGCTCGCGCCAGCCGCTCGCGGTCGCCCGGTCCGCCCAGCGAGACGCGCACCGCCTGCTCGCCGTCGCTCGTCACCGCGAAGCTGGCGGCCGCGATCACCGAAAGCCCGTGCTGGCGCATAGCGACGACCAGGTCGTCGGCGGCGCGCTGGTCGGGGAGGGGGAGCCAGAAATGATATCCCTCCATCGATCGCTGGTGCGCCACGTCGCCCAGCACGCCGTCCGCCAGATCCTGTCGCCACGCAATCTCCGCGCGCATCGCCGTCACCAGCCGGTCGAACATGCCGTCGCCGATCCACCGGCTCGCCATCGCCGCGTTGAGCGGCGGCGCCATGATCGCGGTCTCATGCGCATCGGCGGCCAGGCGCAGCGCGCCGGCGACACTCGGCGCGCGGACATAGGCCACGCGCAGCGCGGGCGTGAGGATCTTGGAAAGGCTGGCCACATACCAGCAGCGTTCCGGCGCAAAGGCCGCGATCGGCCGGATCGGATCGCGCGCGAGCAGGCCATAGGCGTCGTCCTCGATCACCTGCAGGTCGTGCCGCCGCGCCACCAGCGCGATCGCCGCGCGCTCGCTTTCTGAAAGGGTGACGGTGGTCGGATTGTCGTTCGTCGGCACCACATACAGCGCGCGGACGGCGGCCGTCCCGCACGCTTCCTCCAGCGCCGCCGCATCGAGCGTCGCCAGGGGCAGCAGCTTCAGGCCAAGCCGCGCCGCCAGCGCCCTGAAACCGGGATAGACGAACCGGCCGCATGCCACCGTGTCGCCCGCGCGCAGGCCCGTGCTCAGAATCGCATGCAGCGCGTTCTGCCCGCCCGCGGTGACGATCACCTCTTCTTCGGCCGAAGGCAGCCCGCGCGCCGACAACAGGCGAGCGCCCGCCGCGCGGTCCTGCGGCGCGCCGCCCGCCGGCGAATAATGCAGCCACGTCATGCCGGCCCCCGCCAGCAGCGCGGCCGAGCTTTCGGTGATCGCGCGGCGCAACAGGCCGTCGGGGATCTCCGGCGGCATGTTCATGCCCGTATCGATCGATGGCGGCGGTGCAGGATCGGGCGGCGGCCCGGCGACGAAGCTGCCCGCGCGGCCCCGCGCCTCGATCAGCCCGCGCGATCGGGCGGTCTCATAGGCGCGGGTCACCGTGGTCAGGTCGATGCCGAGTTGCGCCGCCACCTCGCGCTGCGGCGGCAGGCGATCGCCCTGGCGAAGCTGCCCGCGCGCGATCGCCGCGTCGAGCGCATCCGCGATCGCCTGGTACTTCGCGCCGCCGCCACGCGCGAGATCGGGGAGCCACCCGTCAGTCATCGAAATTGCCCGCTCTCCCCTCCTGCGATCGGCCATGCAGCTTGTCCCACAGCGCGCTGGTGCCTGCTTCCTGTGCCCGGTTTACATATTGCGATGCGACCAGCCAGCCCTTGATCGGCCGCAATGGCAACAGGCAGCCGAGCAGCATCACCGGGAGCGATGTGACGAGATGGACCCAGATCGGCGGGTTGTATGTAACTTCGATCCATACAAGCAGGAAGGTCAGCGGAAAGGCGACGATGCACAGCGAGAAAAAGGCCGGCCCGTCGTCCGGTGCGGCGAAGCGATAATCGAGCCCGCACGCCTCGCACGTCTTCGCCACCTTCAGCCAGGAGGTGAACATATGCCCCTTGCCGCACCGCGGACAAAGGCCCTTCCACCCCGCCTTCAGGATCCAGCGGAATTTGTCCGAGTCGCTGTCGAGTCGCACCATGATGTATGCTTTCTGTATCCGTACAATGAAGCATACATAATCGCGGCGCGCGCAAAAATCCAGTGGCACGGACCGACCGTCCGCGATCCGCGCCAACGCCGTAAACCTTTGTTTATCGCCTTGCCGCCCATCCACACATCTACCGGGGTGACACGCATCAAGGCGCGGCCGCGGTCGTGGCATCAGGCACGTCGTCGACGCGGCAATGGCCCTCACCCGCCAGCACTACCGCAATCCCCTTCGGCTGCCCTATGCTACCGTCATCCAGGCGCCGGCGACTCAACCCACCGGGCCTCCCGCCCACCACAACCAGCGCCGCCGCCAACGCGCGGCGGCAGGCGATCCGGGCATCGCCCCGACAAGAAAGAAAACCATGGAAGACTACCAACCCGCCACCC